>DASXJV010000216.1:0-29635 GCA_036497205.1 Bradyrhizobium sp. | reverse complement strand
GCGACCATTTGGGACAGGCTTTTCGCGTTCTGGTTTCGCCGGCTGGTGTACACCCAGATTTGGGAGGATCCGGAAGCCGACCTCGCCGCACTTCAGTTACCGGTCGGATCGACCATCGTCACCATTTCATCCGGCGGATGCAACGCGCTGTCGTACCTCACCGCGAAACCGGCTCAGGTCTACGCGGTCGACCTCAATGAAGCACACCTTTCACTGCTCAAACTGAAGCTCGCCGGGTTTCGGGCTTTTTCCAACTACGCCGAATTCTGGCAGTTCTTCGGCGAGGCCGCCTCGCCCTCCAACTCCGCGCTCTATCGCGATCGGCTGCAACGAATGTTAGATGCCGATGCGCGCGCTTACTGGGACAAGCGCAACGTCATCGGGCGCCCCCGGCATTCCTATTTCACCGACGGGTTTTACCGTCACGGCATGCTCGGCCGCTTCATCGGCCTTGCGCACCTGCTGGCGAAATTCGCCCGGATCGATCTCGCGGCGTTACTGAACGGTAAAACAGACGCTCCCGAACGCGTTCAGGCGCTGGATCGCCTGGATCGGCTGTTTCATTCGCCGCTGGCCCGTCTGATTACGGAAACCCCGGCCTTGCTCTTCAGTCTGGGCATTCCGCCCCAGCAGCGGGCGCTTCTGGGAGCAGGCGCGCCGCTCAACGAAGTGCTTCATGACCGGTTGTTGCGGCTGATCAACGCTCACCCCAACGAGACAAATTATTTTGCCTGGCAAGCGCTGCATCGCAGCTACCCCGGACCCGGTGAC
This sequence comes from Bradyrhizobium sp., assembly GCA_036497205.1. Classification (GTDB taxonomy): domain Bacteria; phylum Pseudomonadota; class Alphaproteobacteria; order Rhizobiales; family Xanthobacteraceae; genus Bradyrhizobium. Next base: position 28,864 of record DASXJV010000216.1, on the reverse strand, counting down.
CGCTGTCTCCCGCCTTATTTGCAGCGCAGCCAGTTTGAACGTATGCGCAACGGCGCGGGATTGATCATTCCAGTTCACGCCAATCTTCGGCTGTTCCTGGAAAGCCTTCCTGCGCGGGAGGTCGACGCCGTCGTGCTGCTGGACTCGCAGGACTGGATGGCGCCCGAGGAGATCCGCGCGCTTTGGAATGCCATCGATCGCACCGGCAGAGACAATGTCCGCGTGATCTTTCGCACAGCTGGCGCGGAGTCTCCGTTGGAAAGCACGGAGCTTGCGCCACTCAGGCAAATCTGGCGCCGTGACGAGGAACGAAGCGCGGTCGGTTTCGAACTTGATCGATCCGGAATCTACGGCGGGTTCCACTGCTACGGACGGCGCTGATCGACTGCCTTATCGGGCCAGAACCTAACCCGCTTTTTTAGCTCTTCCTCGTCGCCTGCAAGGAGCGATAGTTCAGGGTCGCACGGCCGGCGTCTCGATCGGCATTCCTCGGGCGCGCGACATCAGGTAAAGCTCCAGCTCGACCAGTTCCGGCGCGCCGTAGTCGTAAGTCTGGGCGCGCGTGCCGATCATGCAGTTGCGCAGGCGGCGCTGCAGCGAGCCGAGCGATTGCCACTCCAGCCGGTAAAGCGGGTAGCCCGTCGGGAGGGCCTGCGTGATGGCCGACCCCGCAAGGTGCTTGTCCCAATTGTCGTCGTGGCAATTGCTGCAAGCGAGATTGAGCTGGCCCCGCCGTTGCATGAACAGGTCGCGTCCCTTTGTGGTGAATGGTTCAAGTTGCGGATTGGCGGCGGCGACGATGGCGACGCCGCGCGATTGCTGCGCGACGAATGCGGTGAGGGCGAGCAGATCGCGGCTTTCGTAAGAGAGCGGCGTCGCCTCTTGATGCCGGGCGCGGCACAGATTGATGCGCTGCTCCAGATTGACGGGACGGCCGAGCGTTTTGTCGAACGCGGGATAGCGCGCCGCAACGCCCCTCATGCTAGTGCGGGCGTCGTTATGGCAATCGGCACAGGCCTTACCTGTCGCGCCGGCCTTGCTTTTCCACAAGGCTTCGCCGTCGAGCACCCACAGCATGCCGGGATTGGTCGTATCGTCGTTCTGCATAGCTTGGGTGTCCGGCGACATGAAACTGTAACCGGATCGGCGCTCTCCTTGCACGATTTCATCGGCGGAGAGAGGAGAGGCGGCGATATCGACTGCGAGCAGCAGCGCCGTAAGGGTTATCGTGCGGGCACATCTCATTCGACTGAAATGGAGGCCGAAGCGGTCTCAGTGAAACCTCTGTCGCCAATCCACTCGAAGTCAAATTTTCCGCTCTCGGTCGCGACCGTGAAGAAGGTGATGAACGGGTTTGCCGCAATCGCCGGGAACAGATCGGCGCGGAAAATCTCGGCGCCGTTGTAACGGCAGGTAAAGCTGGTGATGATGTTGCGCGGAACGACCTCGCCGGTCGTGGTGTGGCGGTAGCCGGTCTCCATGATATGCGAAATCAGCGTTTTGATCTCGATGATTTCGCCGCGCTTCGCTTTGGCCGGAACGTTGATCAGTGCGGACGCCATCAGATCACCTCCTCGGTGCAGGCCGCGAGCGTCACCACGACGTCCACACTAGCGGACCAGAACGAACCGTCAGACAGCCGCGCGACGGCGATGATCTTCTGACTGTCGGCAAGGCGAATACGGGTCGAGATCTGGGCGCGGCCGGCGTGCGGGCCGAGATAAAAATTGCCGATATTCGGCTGCGGGTTCTTCTCGTTGAAAACGTGGATGCTCCTGACGTGATCATCTGATGTCATCGGGTTGGAAACACTCACGGTCATCGGCACGGTATTGCCATTTTCGACCAGTGGCGGCACATCGAGTTTGACCTTGCCCGTCCGCACCTCGGCCGCGCCCACAACATTCTTGATGGCGGCGGTCAGAGTCGCGGGCGTCGCTTCAGCAGGCCGCAGTGTCACGATGGGGACTGCGCCAAACACGGCTGCGCTGCCGGCGAGGCCCAGGAACTGGCGGCGCGTGGATTTGTCTTGCTTGCGCATCGCTGGTTAAACTTTCCTATTCGCGCAGCGTTGCTAAATACGCCACGATATCCTCGATCTGCTCGGCCGACAGAATCGGCTTCTCCCGCCATGCCGTGCCAACCCGCACCAGTCCGTCGACGCGATAATAGGACGGCATGATCGTCGCGGGATTGAGGCGGGAGGCGTCGACGAGCCGAAGTCGAAGCTGGCCTTGGGACCAACGACTGCCGGCGCCAGCGAGACTGGGCGCGAGATCACCCTGAAATTTCTGTTCCGGAAACGGTCCGCTGTGGCAAAGGATGCAAGTGCTGGTGCGATCAACTACAAGCGCGCGGCCTCGCGTCGCATCACCTGGCATCCCTGTCAACGATTCCGGAATGGTATCGCCGACCACGGAAAATGCCAGCAATCCTTGCTCGCCGGCCACGCAGGGCAGGGTGAACGCTGCCGCGGCGAGCCACGCGCCTGCAATCTGGACAACTAACCTAGCCAAAAGCTTCCACCGTGATGGTCTTGTACCAGGACTGCGCGTTTTCCGCTTCACGCATGCGAACCTCGCGCGGTGCATCGACGGGGCTTGTACCGCCGCCTTCGACCTCGGCGAACATGCCGTCTTTCGGTTGATAGATGCCGGACAACGAGAACGCATAACCGGGTGCGACCGTATTGTAGCAAGCGCCTACCAGCCTCGGTATTGCGGGGGATACGCCCGAGATCAAGCTCCCCATCGCCGCGGCGCATGCCTTTCCTTGCGCATTTGCAGCGGATGCGGATTTGGGGATGCCGCCACCAATGCATGCGTCGCCGATGACGTGGATGTCAGGCACAAGCTTCGACGCAAACGTAACCGGATCGATTGGGCACCAGCCGGTATTGTCAGCCGCGCCCGCTATATCAGCGATGCGGCCGGCCTTTTGCGGTGGAATGACATTTGCGACCTGCGCAGTGTAGTTGCCGAAGTCAGTGACGATCGTGTTGGTCGCAGGGTCAACCGATATGACCCGGCCACCCTGCGACAGCGACACCCGCTCGATCATGCCGGGGTACAATTCCGTCCACGCATTCTCGAACAGACGCTGTTGCGGAATGGCGTCCTTGGCGTCGAGAATAATAATTTTGGAGCGCGGCTTTCGGGTCTTCAGATAATGCGCGATCAGGCTGGCGCGTTCATAAGGTCCTGGCGGACAACGCAAGGGACTGGCAGGTACCGCGAGCGCAACAAGGCCGCCGTCATCCATGGCTTCGAGTTGCTTGCGCAACAACACGGTCTGCTCACCCGCCTTCCAGCCATGGGGCATTTTTGCAGCGGCTGCCTCGTCGTAGCCGGGAAGCGTGTCGAATCGCAGGTCTATGCCGGGCGCCAGCACCAGACGGTCATAGGCGAGCGACCGGCCATCGGAGAGACCGACAATGCGCGCTTGCGGATCGATCCTCACTGCCGCCTGAGCAACAACGGTCACGCCTTCGGCGACAATCCTGTCGTAGGTGAACTGCTGTGCTTCGATTTCCCGCAAGCCGGCTATCACCTCATTGCTGAATGGACAGGCGGTGAAGGTCCGGTGCGGTTCGATCAGCGTGACCAGCAGCTTTGTATCGATCTGTCGGAGTGCGCGCGCACAGCTTGCACCGCCAAAGCCGCCGCCGATCACGACGATGCGTGCGACGGATTGTGCGTTGGAAAGACATGGGAACGCAAACGATGCTGCTGCTGACGCCGCGATGCCACGAACGACGTTTCTCCGCGTCATCATCCGTAGCGCGTCCATGAGCACTATCCGGTACTGAACGGCGGCCATTAAGGCCGCTGCCCAAAATGTCAAGCGAACGAGATGTCTTGATCCCTCAGCGGCACCGAACGGATTCGTTTCCCCGTCGCTGCGAAGTAGGCGTTGAGCACGGCGGGTGCCGCTATGCAGATCGTCGGCTCGCCGACGCCACCCCAGAAGCCGCCGCTCGGCATGATGATCGACTCGACCTTCGGCATCTCGCTGATCCGCATCGAATTGTAGGTATCGAAATTGGTTTGCTCGATGCGCCCGTCCTTGACGGTGCACCCGCCATAGAACAGCGCGGACAGGCCGTAGACAAACGAGCCGGCAACCTGGCGTTCGATCTGCGCCGGATTGACGACATAGCCCGGGTCGGTGGCGGCAACGATGCGATGCACCTTGATCTTGTTGCCATCGATGACCGAGATTTCCGCCGCGCCGGCGACGTAACTGGCATAGCCCATGTGCTGCGCGATGCCACGATGGACACCTTGCGGCGCCGGTTTGTCCCAGCCGATTTTTTCAGCGACGGCATTGAGTACCGCAAGGTGCTTCGGATGCTTCGTCATCAGCTTGCGCCGGAACTCGACCGGATCCTGGCCCACCGAATGCGCCAGTTCATCCATGAAACATTCGAGGTAGATCGCGTTGTGATTGATGTTCACGCCGCGCCAGTAACCCGGCGGGACGTGGGGATTGCGCATCGAATGCTCGACCAGAAGATTGGGGACCGAATATCCGATCGCGGCGTCGCCGGACGCACTGAGGCCCTGGAATGCGGCCGGATCCATGCCGTTGACCAGTGCCTCGGGGCGCAGGCTGAACTGGATGGACTGTCCCGACAATCGTACCTGCAACGCGGTCAAATTGTTGTCCGCGTCGAAGGCGCCGGTCAATTTACATTGCGTGATGGGGTGATACTTGCCGTGCTGCATGTCTTCTTCGCGCGACCACAACAGCTTGATTGGGGTGCCCGGCATTTGCTTGGCGATAGCAACCGCCTGCCGGACGTAGTCGGTCTGGCCGCGACGGCCAAAGCCGCCGCCGAGTATCTGCTTGTGGACGTCGCATTTATTGGCAGGCAGACCGGATGTTTCCAGCACCGCGGCGAAAGCGGCCTCGCCGTTTTGCGTGCCGCACCAGACCTCGCATTTGTCGGCGGTATAGAGCGCCGTTGCGTTCAGCGGCTCCATCGCGGCATGGTTCTGGTAAGGATAATTATACACCGCCTCGACTTTCTTGGCGGCGCTCGCGACGGCAGCCTTGGCATCGCCATTCTGGTTGCCGATGAAGGCCGGCTGCTTGGGGTCAAGACCCTCCTCGAGCCATTTCGCGATCGACGCGCTCGAGACCTTGGCGTTGTCGCCTTCGTCCCAAACGATCGGCAAGGCTTCAAGCGCGGTCTTGGCGTGCCACCAGGTGTCGGCGACGACGGCGACGGCGCTGTCGCTGACCCTCACCACCTTCTTGACGCCCTTCAGGTCCATGACTTTGGCTTCGTCGAAGCTTTTCAATTTGCCGCCGAATACCGGGCAATCCTTGATCGCGGCATTGAGCATGCCCGGCAGCTTGACGTCGATGCCGTAGGTCATCTTGCCGGTGACCTTGTCAGCGGTGTCGAGGCGCTTGACGCCTTTGCCGACGAGCTTCCAGTCCTTCGGATCTTTCAGTTTCACGTCAGTGGGCGGCTCAAGCCTGGCGGCGGCCTCGACCACCTTGCCATAGGTCGTCGTGCGCCCCGACGGCGTATGGGTGATGACGCTGTTGGCGGCGGTGCATTCCGAAGCCGGCACCTTCCATTCATTCGCCGCGGCCTGGATCAGCATCATGCGCGCGGTGGCGCCGCCCTTGCGCACATACTCTTGCGAGGTTCTGATGCCCCGGCTGCCGCCGGTCGAAAAATCGCCCCACGCGCGCTTGCGCGCCACGTTCTGACCCGGCGTCGGATATTCGGTGGTGACTTTCATCCAGTTGCATTCGAGTTCTTCAGCGACCAGTTGGGCGGCCGGTGAGCGTACCCTGGCCCATTTCCGATCGTGCAATGCGAATGACAACGGTGTCGTCCGGCCGGATCACGACCCAGGCGTTGACTTCCGGAGAACCGTCGGCAGCGCGCACGACGGTAGGCCCGCCGAAGGGAATATCGAGGCCGATCGCGAGGCCGGTGCCGAGCGCGGCGCTGCCGATAACAAAGGCGCGGCGGTTGAGTGTGGGCATATGGCTCATGGCTGCCTCCTCAAACGTTCGCCGCGGCGTGGATCGCCTCGCGCACCTGCTGGAAAGTGCCGCAGCGGCAGATATTGGTGATGGCTTCGTCGATGTCCTTGTCGGTCGGCTTCGGTTTCTCCTTGAGAAGCGCCGCCACCGCCATGATCATTCCGGTCTGGCAATATCCGCATTGCGGGACGTCGTTGTCGATCCAGGCTTTCTGTACCTTGTGCAGTGCGCCGTCGGCCGCCAATCCTTCAATGGTGGTGATCTGCTTGCCACTGGCGTCGCTGACCAGTACGCCGCAAGAGCGCATCGCAACGCCATCGACATGGACGGTACAGGCCCCGCATTGTGCAATGCCGCAACCGTATTTGGTGCCCGTAAGGCCGATATTTTCCCGGATTGCCCATAGCAGTGGGGTCTCGGGTTCGACGTCGACGTGGAAAGTTTTGCCATTAATGATGAGGTTTGCCATCGCATTTCCCTGTTAGTCCATGCATCGATTGAACCTGAACTGGATGGACTGGAATCTGGACTACTTCAAATCAAGATTCCGCGCTTGACACAAGCTGCTCACGGATCCGCGCCTGATATTACCGGGCGTGACCTCGCTAATCCAATATCGTTGATTCTGTCAGCGGCATTACCGTCGGCAACACGGCACGAAATCGTCCTGCGCGATGAAGCAGAACGGGATCGGCGGTGTGCGAATAGTGGCAGCCGCAACTGTTCGAGCTATTCGGCGCTGCTCACCAGCTTGATACGTGGCGCCGCGGCCTCCGTCCGGCTGCGATAGGCCGCCAGATAGTCGAGCGCCATACGGCGCGCGGTGAAGCGCGCCTCGAACTGTTTGCGGATCGCATGTCTGCTCAGCCTGGAGAGGCGATCGACCGCGGCGACCGCGCTGGTTTCATCTTCCACGATGAACCCGGTCAGAGCATCGTCGATGATCTCCGCGACCGAGCCGCGGTTGTAGGCGATGACAGGAGTACCGCATGCCATCGCTTCGATCATGACCAGGCCGAACGGCTCCGGCCAGTCGATAGGGACGAGCAACCCGATCGCGCTGCTCAGAAAGTCTGATTTCTCGGCATCGCCGATCTCGCCGATGTATTCGACAAGAGGGTGGCGGTCGATCAGCGGGCGAATAATTTCATCGTAATATTCCTGGTCGGCCCGATCGACCTTCGCGGCGATCTTGAGCGGAATGCCGCATCGGGTCGCGATCTCGATCGCCCGATCCACCCCTTTCTCCGGCGCGATTCGGCCGAGCACAGCGAGGTATTCGGGCCGGGACGGTTGCGGCATCAGCAGTTTCTCCGGCAGACCATGATGGATGGTGCCCACCCAGTTGGCCTGCGGCACCGGGCGCCGCTGGGCGTTCGAGATCGAAATCACCGGAACCGAAGAGAAGGTGTTAAACACCGGCTGGTGCTCGGGCAGATCCAGCCTGCCATGGAGGGTGGTCAGAAACGGGGTCGGCTGCCGCGAGAACAGCGAAAACGGATAATAGTCGAGATGGAAGTGCAGGATGTCGAATTCCTCGTCGTCGCACTTCTGCCGGACGCGTTCCAGCATCACCATATGCAGCGCGTTGGGGTCTATGACGGATCCGTCGAGGCGGAGCGCCTTCGGCCACGTCGCATCAAGCTTGCCTGAGGTCTGCGAATCGCCACTGGCGAACAGGGTCACATCGTTTCCCAGCGCCACCAGTTCTTCCGTCAGCCAGTGTACCACCCGTTCGGTGCCGCCATAAAGCCGGGGGGGAACAGCTTCCGTCAGCGGAGCAACCTGCGCGATGCGCATCTATCCGTCTCCTTTCGTCATGCATGAACCAAAGCCAATTTTGCCCCGCTTCGCAGACGGCACCGCCATGCCGAAATGGGGAACGTTTCGGCATATGCGAAGTTCCCAAGAGAACGCGCACTTCTTCCACACCATGGTCTTGCTGATGCCATCAGGCCCGATCACATGTTCACTGTGGCTATTGCTGCAAGATTGTTGCGCAGTGATGGCAACGCGATGGGAACTACGAAAAAGCATCCATCGTTCGGTCGCACGGAACGTATCCGGTTAATATCTTCCTTCTTCCAACGGGTTTGCAGCTACATGGACAATCTTTCAGGATACGCCAAACGTCCGCTTCCGTTCGTGCTGCGCTACCTTCGCCAGCGTCTTGCAGCGCATGTCGTCATCTTGACCGCCGTTATTGCAGCAGTTGCTTGTTCGGTAGGCACGCAGTATGGCGTGAAGTACTTGGTCGACGGTTTGTCGGCCGGGCCGACCCGCGCAGGCAGTGTATGGCTGGCATTCGTTTTTCTCATGTCACTGATCGCTGCGGATAATTTTCTGTGGCGGATCGCCAGCTGGACAGCGAGCTTCACGTTCGTGGGAGTGACCGGGGATTTGCGTCGGGACATTTTTCGCCATTTGACCGGCCATGCGCCGAGCTATTTTTCCGACCGGCTGCCGGGAATGCTGACAAGTCGTATTACCGCGACCTCGAATGCAGTTTTCACCGTCGAAAATATGTTCGTCTGGAACGTGCTGCCGCCGTGCATCGCGACGATCGCGGCAATCGCGCTGATTGGAACCGTAAGCCTGCCGATGTCGGCCGGTCTGATCGTCATCGCAGGTGGAATGGTGATTGCGATGTTTCACCTGGCGGCTGCCGGCAAGCCCCTGCATGACGACTTCGCGGACAAGGCCGCAGCCGTCGACGGCGAAATGGTCGATGTCATCAACAACATGCCGCTGGTGCGGGCGTTTTGCGGCTTAAGCTTCGAGCACGACCGGTTTGACGCAACCGTCAACAGGGAATTGACGGCGCGAGGACGCAGCCTCCGCTATCTCGAAAAGCTGCGGCTCATCCACGCCGCCGTTACCGTCGCGCTGACGATCGCGTTGTTGGCCTGGGCTATCGTGCTTTGGCAGCGCGGCGGCGCCACCACTGGTGACGTCGTGTTGGTCTGTACGTTAGGTCTTTCCATTTTGAATGCCACTCGCGATCTCGCAGTGGCGCTGGTCGATGTCACGCAGCACGTCGCCCGATTGACCGAAGCGATTGCCACCCTGCTGCTTCCGCACCAACTGCGCGATCACCCGGAAGCGGAGCCCTTGGTAAAAAGCGGCGCGGCCATAGCCTTCAACAACATTTCGTTTCGTTATCCCGGTGGACTTCAGGTATTCGATAAGTTTAGCCTTCGCATCCAGCCGGGGCAAAGGGTCGGGCTGGTTGGTCAGTCCGGGGGCGGAAAATCCAGTCTGTTCGTGCTGCTGCAACGATTCTACGACGTCCAGCATGGCAGCATCACGATCGATGGTCAGGACATCTCGAGGGTCACGCAGCAAAGCCTGCGTCAGGCGATCTCGGTGGTCCCACAGGATATCTCTCTTTTCCATCGGTCGATCATGGAAAATATCCGATACGGGCGGCCCAGCGCTACCGACGCCGAGGTGCTGCGTGCGGCAATTGCCGCGCGCTGCGATTTCGTCGAGACCTTGCCGGAAGGTCTTGCGACCATGGTCGGTGATCGCGGCGTTAAGCTGTCGGGCGGCCAACGGCAGCGCATTGCCATTGCTCGCGCCTTCGTGAAGGACGCACCGATCCTCTTACTGGATGAAGCGACCGCCGCGCTCGACAGCGAATCGGAGGAAGCGATACGCGAAGCGCTTGGCCGCCTGATGCGCGGGCGCACCGTCATTACGATTGCCCATCGTCTTGCGACATTGCGCAATTTCGACCGGGTGGTGATGTTGAAGGCTGGCAAGATCATCGAAGACGGTCCGCCAGACCGCCTGATGCAAGGCGAGGGCCCGTACCGCGAGCTGGTGACCCAGGAGATGAGCCGACTTGCGAAACACGCGGCCTGATGGACGGCGGTGGTGTTACGTCATAGTGCGTTTATCGCAAGGCGAGAAAAACCGCTCGAGGTCGAATGTCATCCGAATTCGTAGCCCAAATCATGATGACCCGTGCCGTCGAACAGGTCTCGGAATCGCCGTTCTACATCCCGATGACCGGGCCCGCGGCGAGGCCGCGGCGCTCACTCAAGCACGACGACACCTTCATAGTGCTCGATAGCCATGGAGACATCGGCGCTTCCGCCGGTGGCCCGGACGGCCTGTTCAACGCCGACACCCGTTATCTCGCCCGGCTCGAACTTGTGCTGGACGAAGTTCAGCCGCTGCTGCTCGGCTCTAACCTGCGCGATGACAATTCAGCATTGGCGGTCGATCTCACCAATCCCGATATCTATCGCGGTGGCCGGATCGTGCTGCAGAAGGATATGCTGCACATTGTACGCACTATCTTTATATGGCGCGGAACGGCTTATCAGCGGATCGGCTTACAGAACCATGGAGATCGACTGGCGAGCTTCGATCTGACATTATTGTTCGACAACGACTTCGCCGATCTGTTTGAAGTGCGCGGCGAAAGGCGTCCGCGCCGAGGCATTGGTGGCAATAAACTGCTAGGTCCCGCCGACGTTGCGCTCGAATATCACGGGCTCGATGCCAAATTGCGCGTCACTTCGCTGCATTTCGATCCGCAGCCGACGCGGCTTGCGGTAAATGCCGCGACTTATCACCTCGATCTGGCACCGCGGCAGGTTAGTTCGCTGTTTGTTGCCGTATCCTGCAACAAGCCGGCCGCCTTCAAGCCGTCCGGCTTCTTTCGCGGATTGCTGGCTCACCGCCGCGAGATGCGCCGGTCGACTGCGGGCGCCACCAGCATCGAAACCTCAAACAATATCTTCAACGAGGTGCTGTGCCGGTCGATGGCCGATCTCAACATACTGATGACGGATACTCCGCAGGGACGATATCCCTATGCGGGCATTCCTTGGTACTCGACGACATTCGGCCGCGACGGAATTATTACCGCGCTGCAAATGCTGTGGATCGACCCGCGGGTCGCACTCGGTGTGCTGAAGCGGCTCGCGTTCTATCAGGCCAAGACGGTCGATCCGCTCGCCGACGCCGAACCTGGAAAAATCCTGCACGAAATGCGCGGCGGCGAGATGGCGGCGCTGCGGGAGGTGCCGTTTGCGCAATATTACGGCAGCGTTGATGCCACGCCGCTTTTCGTGCTGCTGGCCGGTCTCTATGTCGAACGCACTGACGATGAGGAAACGCTCGCCGAGCTGTGGCCGTCGATCCAAGCGGCGCTACGCTGGATCGACGGCGCCGGAGATCCTGACCGGGACGGATTTGTCGAATACCGGCGCGCCTCGGAACAGGGCTTGGCCAATCAAGGCTGGAAGGATTCCTACGACGCGATCTTTCACGCCGACGGGCGTTTGGCCGAGGGTTACATCGCACTGGCCGAAGTGCAAGGCTATGTATTTGCCGGCAAACAACTGGCGGCACGTTGCGCGGCGCGCCTTGGAAAGACCGAGATGGCGCACAAGCTCGAGGCCGAAGCTGAGCTTCTCGCCAAGCGTTTTGAAGAAGCGTTCTGGTGTGACGATCTCGGCACTTATGCGCTCGCGCTCGACGGCGACAAAGAGCCGTGCAGGGTGCGCACGTCGAACGCCGGGCAGCTCTTGTTCAGCGGCATGGTGCGCGAAGACCGCGCCCGTCTCGTCGCCGCCGATCTGATGCGGCCGCATTTTTCCTCAGGCTGGGGCATCCGCACTGTGGCCAGCGGCGAAGCGCGGTACAACCCGATGTCCTATCATAACGGCTCGATCTGGCCGCACGACAACGCGCTGATCGCACTCGGGTTTGCGCGCTATGGCCTCAAACATTCGGTCGCGCATTTGTTCAAGGCTCTGTTCGACGCCGCCACCTACATGGATTTGCGGCGGCTTCCCGAGCTTTTCTGCGGCTTTCGGCGTGAGAAGCGGCGCGGACCGACGCTCTATCCCGTCGCCTGTGCGCCGCAGGCTTGGGCGAGTGCGACGCCGTTTACGCTGCTGGAGGCGGCGCTCGGGCTCGAATTCGATGCACAGCGCGGCGAAATTCGGCTGCGCAACCCGCGCCTGCCGCCCTTTCTCAACGAAGTGGTCTTGCGTGAGCTGCAGCTTGGCGCTTCAAGCGTCGATCTTCGGGTTCGCCGCCACGGCGACGAAGTTTCGCTGGAAGTCTTGCGAACGCGTGGCCATATACAGGTTTCCATCGTGCTGGCGCACTGAGTTGGCGCCTGATCTGGCGGTCGAACTTTGAGCGCAGATCCCCGTTTGTATCGCGGAGCTGTCGGGTCCCGCTGAAGCCGACTGGTCCGCGCTGCTTTGCAGGCATCCGCACATCAAGTGACGCCCTTCGGGTCGAGCAATTCAGGAGGCTGTATGCGCGCAAGACGCCTGTTCATCTTCATTACAGTCGCTTTTGCGACGTTGGGGGCGGCTGCCACATCTTGGGCGCAAGACGACACAGGTTCGCCGCGGGCGAATCCCAATTCACCGCCCTCGTCTCAGCAAAATACACCCCCCTCGGCTACACCAAATCCACCGGCCCCACCGAAAGAGCCGGCGCCGCCGCCCTCGGTCACCATCATCGGCGCAAGGGAAGCACTTGGCGTGCTCGGACGCGATGTTCGTAGCGCGGCGGACGAGGACATGGGGCGCATCGTCGACGTGATCGTTGATCGCGCCGGAATGGTGCGCGCGGCTGTCATCGATTTCGGCGGTTTTCTCGGGGTCGGGAGCCGAAAAATCGTCGTCGACTGGAGCGCGCTGCATTTTGGACGCGTCGCCAATAAGGGCGACAGTATCACGCTCGAATTGACCAAGGATCAGGTGAGGGCGGCACCTGAATACAAGGAGGGTGCACCGATCGTGGTGCTTGGCGCTTCCGGCAGCTTGCTGCCACTGCAGTTTGGTCCCTAGAGAAGTCGGAGAAATATTCTGTTCGCACGTTCATCCCATTCGATTGACCCGATTGACGGTGATCGCCGGGGACGGTCGATCGGCCGTGATAATATTCCGTCGCTGGTATCAGGGCCGGTGGCGCGTAAGGCGGCGGCAACTCCCTCGCGTCAGAGCTTGCGCGGCCTCGACTGGTTTATTTTTTTTCTTGCGGATGTGCAGACCGGGTTCGGTCCATTTATTGCGGTCTACCTGACGACGCAGAAATGGACCCAGGTCGAGATTGGTCTTGTACTGTCGATCGGCGGCCTGATTGGACTAATTGGTCAGATGCCCGGCGGAGCCATCGTCGATGCCGCTCGCTCCGAGCGGCTGGTAGCCGGCCTTGCGGTTGCGACGATCGGCATGAGCGCGCTCGGATATGCGGTGTGGCCGATCTTTCCGGTAGTCGTGATAGCTGCGACGCTGCACGCCGCCGCCAGTTGCGTGCTCGGTCCGGCAATTGCCGCGATCAGCCTCGGTCTGGTCGGGCCGCTTGCAATCGGTGAGCGGCTCGGGCGCAATGCCCGTTTCGCGTCGCTTGGTAACGGAACAGCCGCTGCGGTGATGGGCACGTGCGGCTATCTGGTATCGAGCCGCTCGGTGTTTATCGTCACCTTCGTCCTGGCAATTCCGACCTTGCTTGCGCTCGCGCGCATCCGCGAGCGCGAAATCGATGCCATCCAGGCGCACGGTGCGGTGGTACGCGAGGTGCCTGACGCCAGCGCAACAAGCGTTCTCAATCTTATGCGCCAGCGTCCATTACTGATATTCGCCTTTAGCGTGCTGCTGCTGCAGCTCGCCAACGCGGCGATGCTTCCGTTAATGGCGGGTGTCGTGACGACCCGATCGAGCCAGTGGGCGCCGGTATTGATCGCCGCATGCATCATCGTGCCACAAGCTATCGTCGCGCTGATGTCTCCGTCGGTCGGGCGCAAGGCGCAGCAATGGGGGCGACGGCCGCTACTACTTCTGGGTTTTGCCGCGCTGGCCATTCGCGGCGTGCTATTCGCGACCGTGCGAGATCCGTATTTGCTGGTCGCGGTACAGGTGTTCGATGGCATCACCGCGGCCGTCTTCAGCGTGCTGATACCGCTGATTGTCGCCGACGTCGCCTTCGGAAGCGGTCACTTCAATCTTGCGCAGGGCATTGTCGGCACAGCGACCGGTATCGGTGCAGCGCTCAGCACCGTGCTCGCGGGTTACGTCAGCGACAAGTTCGGCAGCAGTGTCGCTTTCGGCGGGCTTGCGGGCATTGCGGCAGTGGGCCTCGCCATGATCTGGTTTGTGATGCCGGAAACACGGCGGAGCGCGCGCTAATCAGGCAAGATTTGTTCTGGAAGCCGGCCCGATTTGAGCGGAAATACGCCCGCCAACTGCTCCGGCATCCGAAAAATATAAAAAATGGGACGCGATCTCTAACGCTGATTCTCAGGTGTCCATCCCGACCTCCGGCCTTGCCGGAGCCTGCGATTCCAGACAATCTGACGGACAGTCACCAACGATCCGGAATACCGGACGGAAGGCATCTCGGAGAGAACACCAAATGAAGGCGATATCGCGCTCGCAGGCGTTTGCGCAAACTTTTCTGATTGCGGCATTTGGCATCGCATTGTTTGCAGGCCCCGCCAGCGCCCAAAAGCAGGGCGGCACCATCACCGTCGGCCTTGAGCTCGATATTCCCGGTTTCGATCCGCTGAAAGTCGGCGTTTTCGATACCTCGGCGCAAACTGCGGCCGCGGCCATTTTCGATACGCTCACCTACCTCGACGACAAGGGCCAGCCGCAACCGAAGCTCGCGCTCTCCTGGACTCACTCGGATGATTACAAGATTTGGACGTTCAAGCTACGGCCCAGCGTCAAATTTCACGACGGCACGCCTTTCAATGCCGAGGCGGTGAAGGCCAATTTCGACCGGCAGAAGGATCCGGCCAACAAATGCCGCTGTGCCTTCTACATCGCCTTCATCCATGACGTACAGGCGCCCGACGAACTGACGCTGGTGTTCAATCTGAACGATCCGTCCGTTAACCTGCCGGCGATCCTCACCGTTCAGACCTCGAACAACGTCGTTCAATCTCCTACCGCATGGAAGACCAGGGGCGACGATTACAATCGCAATCCCGTCGGTACCGGGCCGTACATCCTGAAGTCATGGACCGCGGGCGATCGAATGGTTCTCGAAAGCAATCCGGACTACTGGGACAAGGGCCATCCTTACCTTGACCGGATCGTTCTGAAGCCGCTGCCCGATGCGCAGTCGCGCTTCGCCAGCCTGCAATCCGGCGAAGCGGATATCGTCTGGGATGATGAGTATGATGCGGACAATATTCAGAAAGCCCAAAAAAATCCGAAGATGACCGTCCATACCTATGTGGGCTCCGGAGCTCAGGTCTACGCCTTCAACACCAAAACCCCGCCGTTCGACGATTTGCGCGTGCGCCAGGCGCTGGTGATGGCGATCGATCGCAAGAAGATGTCGCAGGCGATTACGAATGGTTTGAGCAGGCCGGCCAGCAACCCCTATGGCGAGGGCTCCTGGGTGAAGTGCAAGGCCGATGGCGCGCTGCCCTACGATGTTGAAAAGGCCAAAGCGTTGATCAAGGATTATGGCAAGCCGGTCGATTTCAAAATGCTTCTGACGGCGACGCCGCGCGGGCGCAATATCGGTCAGGTCTTGCAGCAGTTCTGGAAGCAAGTCGGCGCCAATATGGAGATGGACCAGGTTGATCAGGCCACGATCGTGCCGCGCGCTTTCATGCGTCAGTTTCAACTGACGCCGTGGCGGATCGTCGATCTCCCAGATCCGGATCCGCAGATGTACGCGAATTTCCACACCGGCAGCCCGGTCGCGCTTGCCAATTATTCCAATCCCGAACTCGACAGGCTGCTTGAACACGCACGGGTGACAGCTGATCCGGAAAAGCGGATAGAGGATTATTGCGCGGTTAGCCGGCTCGTCAATCAGGAGGCGATCTGGTTCTGGACTTTCCAGAACACTTACTACGCGATTTCAAGCGCCAGACTGAAGGGCCTGCCGAAAATCTATGGCGGGGTAATCGACGTATCCAACGTCTGGATGGAATAGCCTCGTATGCCGGGATTTGTTGCTCGAAGGCTCCTGTACCTGGTGCCGGTTTTGATTGCCGTTTCGCTGCTGACATTCCTGATCGCGTCGCTGCTGCCCGGCGATCTCGCTTACGTGATTCTGGGCGACCAGGCGACGCCGGAGAAAGTGGCGGCACTGCGCCATGACATGGGGCTTGATGAGCCGATCTGGTGGCGCTATCTCAGCTGGCTAGGTCATGTGCTGCAAGGCGATTTTGGAAGATCGTTCCGTACCGGACAAACCGTGCTGCAGGCGGTGGCCGAACGGCTACCCGTATCGCTCGAACTGATGGTGCTGGCCGAACTCGGCGCATTGGCGATCGGCATTCCACTGGCCATCGCCTGCGCCGTGCGCAGCGGCAGCGCATTCGACCGCTTCATGACCGGCAGCGCCTTCGGCATGCTTTCTGTCCCGGCATTCCTCTCGGCAATTTTGTTGATCTACCTTTTCGCGGTGGAGCTTGGCTGGCTGCCCGCTACCGGTTACGTGCCGTTCGAAGAGGATCCGATCGGGAATTTGCGCAGCTTTCTGCTGCCCGCACTGACGTTGGCCTTAGGCGAGTGGCCGGTACTGATGCGCGTGCTTCGTTCCGATATGATCGCGACCTTGCAGGAAGATTACATTGCGATGGCGCGCGCCAAGGGACTGAAGCCGTCGCGTATCCTGCTGGTGCATGCATTGAAGCCTTCGTCGCTGACCCTTGTTACCGTGACCGGCATCAATATCGGCCGTCTGATCGGGGGCACGGTCATTGTCGAATCGATCTTTGCGTTGCCGGGGATCGGCCGGCTGCTGCTGGGCGCCATCTTTACCCGCGACCTCATCATCCTGCAGGGTGTGGTACTTTTCGTTGCCTGCGGCTACGTCCTGATGAACTTCATGGTCGACATGCTCTACGCCGTCCTCGATCCCAGGATCCGTCATGGCCACGCTTGAGCTCAGCGTCGACGAGGATATCGCCGTCAGTCCGGTTCCGCGGACGCGCCGGTTAGGGCCGCTGTTTTGGGCGGCGATCGCCTGGATGATTTTCATTTTTGCCGCTGCCGCGCTTGCCGGCCTGTTGCCCTTGAGTCCGACCGACATGGATATGCTGGAACGCCGGGCGCCCCCGTCGGCTCTGCACTGGCTTGGTAACGACGGCCTCGGTCGCGACGAATTGGCCCGGCTTATCTATGGCGCGCGGATCTCCCTCACGGTCGGCCTTTGTGCGCCGATCATCGGGATCACGATCGGCGGCGCCCTTGGCATGCTCGCGGGCTATTTTCGCGGCCGCTTTGAAACGCTGGTCGTCGGCAGCATGGATGTGCTACTCGCCTTTCCGCCATTAATATTGGCGCTGGCGGTGACGGCCTATCTCGGACAATCTCTGCTAAATCTCATCTGCATTCTCGGCGTGCTCGGTATTCCCGCCTTCATGCGCGTCGCTCGGGCAGCGACCCTCACTTTGGCGCGACGCGAATTCGTGATTGCAGCCCAAGCGCTGGGCGCGACGCATGCCCGCATCCTGTTGCGCGAACTATTGCCCAACGTCTTTCTACCGCTGCTCGCGTTCTTCCTGCTTGGCGTTGCCGTCACAATCGTCGTCGAGGGAGCTCTATCTTTCCTCGGCCTGGGGGTGCCGCCTCCGATATCGAGTTGGGGCAGCATGATCGGTGAAGGCCGCGAGAGCCTGGAGATAGCGCCGAGGCTCGCCTTCGTTCCCGCAATCACGATGTTCCTGACCGTTCTTTCCTTCAACCTGGTCGGCGACACGCTCAGGGCCCTTACCGATCCGCGACAGGGCGCGCTGTGACAGAGCCCGCATTGCTTTCTGTCGAGGATGTGTCGGTCGATCTGCCAACCCCGCGCGGCAATCTTCGCGCGGTGGATCACGTCGATCTGAAGATCGGCGCCGGCCGAACGCTCGGTATTGTCGGCGAATCCGGCTGCGGCAAAACCATGCTGTCGCGTGCAATACTGCAACTGTTGCCAAAGAAAGCTAAACTTTCCGGCCGCGTGATGTTCGACGGGCAAGATCTTGTGCGGCTTGCACCTGAAGGTTTGCGCAAGCTTCGCGGGCGATCGCTCGCGGTCGTATTCCAGGATCCGATGACCTCGCTCAATCCCGTGTTGACTATCGGCACCCAGCTTATCGAAACGCTGCAGGAGCATCTTGAACTCGACCGCAATGCTGCAAAAAGGCGCAGCGCGGAGTTGCTTGCCGCGGTCGGTATTCCCGCGCCGGAGCAGAGATTGATGCAATACCCGCATCAACTCTCGGGGGGCATGCGGCAGCGGGTTGCTATCGCGATTGCGCTGTCGTGCGAACCGAAACTGCTTGTTGCCGATGAACCGACCACCGCGCTTGATGTGACAATTCAAGCCCAAATTCTCGATTTGCTGGCGCGTGAACAGCGTCGCCGGCATATGGCGATGATCCTTATCACGCATGACCTAGGCGTGGTCGCCGGCCGAACCGACGAAGTTGCGGTAATGTACGCCGGGCGCGTGGTGGAACGCGCACCGACGCCGGCGCTGTTCAAGAAGATGCGCATGCCCTACACCGAGGCGCTGCTCGCGGCTATACCGAAGATCGATGCCGCTCCGCACACGCCCCTGCCGGCGATTTCGGGGCGCCCGCCGGATCCCACCCGACCGATTGAGGGTTGCTCGTTTTCGCCGCGTTGCCGCTATGCGGCCGGCCAATGTTATCGGGAGAAACCCCTGCTAGCCGCGGCGGAATCGCTGGACCACCAGTATGCTTGCTTCCACCCGATCCAGATCACTGCCGGCGTCGACGCATGATGCAGGACTCTCAACCATCCGGTTCGCGCGATCCCCTCGTCAAAGTGGAAAACCTGGTCGTTGAGTATGCGATTGGCGGCAAGACGATACACGCGGTATCCGACGTGAGTCTGCAAGTTGCGCGCGGCGAAACCCTCGGCCTGGTCGGCGAGTCCGGCTGCGGCAAGTCCACGCTGGGCCGCGCGGTGCTTCAGTTGCGTCAAGCGGTCTCCGGCCGGGTTCTCTTCGACGGCCATGACCTCACGGCGATGCAAGGCGATGCCTTGCGGCGGATGCGCCAGCGCGTGCAACTGATCTTCCAGGATCCGATTGCTTCGCTAAACCCGAGGCGGCGTATCGGCGACATCATCGCGGAGCCGCTGGTGATATCAGGCGTCAAGGATCTGAGGAAACGCCAGCAACTCGTCTGCGACGTGCTCAGCGCCGTCGGACTCGACCCATCCCTGGTGATCGGACGCCTGCCGCACGAGTTTTCCGGCGGCCAATGCCAGCGCATCTGCATTGCGCGTGCGCTTGTCCTCAATCCGGAGTTTATCATCTGCGACGAGCCGGTTTCGGCGCTCGACGTTTCCATTCGCGCGCAAATCCTGAATCTGCTGGAAGAGATGAAGGCGCGCTATGGACTGACGCTGCTCTTCATCGCCCACGATCTCGCTGTCGTGAAAGCGATGAGCGACCGGGTGGCCGTGATGTATCTCGGCAGGCTGTGCGAAGTTGGTTCGTCCGAGCAACTGTTCGCCAGGCCCGCGCACCCTTATACCGCGCTACTCATCGAGGCGATCCCGGTGCCCGATCCGGACGTACGGCCCACCGAAAGCGTGCCGGTCGGGGAACCGGCGTCGCCGATTTCGCCGCCCTCGGGCTGCCGTTTCCGTACCCGATGCCCCAGAGCGGATCAGCGATGTGTCGATGAAGTTCCGGAGCTTCGCCCGGTCGCGCCAGACCAGTTCGCCGCTTGCCATCATCCATTGATCGCAGCAGGCTAAACATCTACCAACTGCAAGGGAATGCGTGGCAACATCGGGCCAAGACCAAAAATTGTCGACGGGAGAGAAGCGATGAAAAGTTTCCAGGTCACCGATTTCAATGCCCCTTTGAAAGAGGTGGATCAGCCGACGCCGCAACCGTCGGGAACGCAGGTGCTGATCAAGGTGAAGGCGGCCGGTGTCTGCCATAGCGATCTGCACATCTGGGAAGGCGGTTATGATCTCGGCCACGGACGAAAACCGCTCTCGCTGAAAGATCGCGGCGTGTCGCTGCCGCGAACGATGGGGCATGAGACCGTCGGCGAAGTGCTGGCGTTCGGGCCCGATGCCAAGGGCGATAAGGGTGGTCTCAAAGTCGGCGACGTCGCGCTGGTCTATCCCTGGCTGGGCTGCGGCAAATGCGAGAGCTGTCTCGCCGGCGAAGAGAATATGTGCCTGAAGCCCGCTTCGCTCGGGGTTTACTGCGACGGCGGCTATGCCGACCACATGACGGTGCCGCATCCGCGCTATCTCCTGAACTTGAGGGGGCTCGATCCCCTGACCGCGGCGCCCTATGCGTGCTCCGGCGTCACCACCTACAGCGCCCTGAAGAAGGTCGAGGCCAGTTTCAACACGCCGATCGTTATTTTCGGCGCGGGCGGTCTCGGCCTGATGGCGCTATCGCTCTTGAAGGCGATGGGCGGCAAGGGCGCCATCGTCGTCGACATCGATGCGCGCAAGCGTGAAGCTGCGGAGAGGGCCGGCGCGCTCGCGACCGTTGACGGCGCGGCGCCCGATGCGCTGGAGCAACTCGCCAGCAAGGCCGGTGGACCGATCCGCGCGGTGATCGATCTGGTCGGCAATGCCAAGACGACACAACTCGGCTTCGACTGCCTGACCAAGGGCGGCAAGCTCGTGATCGTCGGCCTGTTCGGCGGCGGCGCGCCGTGGGCGCTTCCGCTGATTCCAATCAAGGCCATCACGATCCAGGGCAGCTATGTAGGCAATCTCAGGGAAACGCAGGAACTGCTCGATCTGGTGCGGGCCAAGAAAATCGAGCCCATTCCGGTGACGCCAATGCCGCTGGCAAAGGCTAATGAGGCGCTCGTCGATTTGCAGAAGGGCAGACTGGTTGGACGCGCGGTGCTCACGCCGTAAGTTCAATTTTGGTGGCAAGTACATAAATACTCAAGGAAATTCCATGTCCGCAAACAATGCGCTCCACATTGCCGTGCTTTCCGGCGACGGCATCGGCCCTGAAGTGATGGTTCCGGCGCTTGAGGTCTTGCGCAAGATCGAGGCGACCTCGGACTTGAAGTTTCGCTTCAGCGACGCGCCGGCCGGCGCGAACAATTATCTCGCGACCGGCAAGTCGATGCCGCAGAGCACGGTGCGCCTGTGCGACGAAGCCGATGCGATTCTGCTCGGCGCCTGCGGGTTGCCGTCGGTGCGATACCCCGACAACACTGAAATCATGCCGCAGGTGGAGCTGCGTTTTCACTTTGACCTCTACGCCGGCGTGCGCCCGGCGCGGCTTATTCCCGGCGTGCCAAGCCCGATCCTCGGCGCGGATCGGCGCGGCATCGACCTCATCGTGATCCGGGAATCCACCGAAGGCCTGTTTGCGTCGATGGGTAAGGGCGTCGTCACCGATACCGAGGCGCGGGAAACGCTGGTGATTACGCGAAAGACTTCGGAAAGGCTGTTCGAATTTTCCTTCCGTCTTGCGGAACGCCGCAAGGCGCGCGGGCGGCCGGGCGCGCTGACCTGCGTCGACAAGGCGAATGTGTTCAAGGCATTTGCGTTCTTCCGCGAGATGTTCGACGAGGCAGCGGCGCGGCATCCCGACGTCAAAGCAGACCGGCTTTATGTCGATGCCTGCTCCGCGATGCTCGTCAAGCGCCCGTGGGATTTCGACGTGATGGTGATGGAGAATATGTTCGGCGACATTCTTTCCGACATGACGGCCGGCCTGATCGGCGGCATGGGCATGGCGCCGTCGGCCGACATTGGCGACCGCCACGCGGTGTTCCAGCCGTGCCACGGCACCGCGCCTGACATCATGGGGCAGGGCAAAGCCAATCCCACCGGAATGATTCTCTCCACGGCAATGATGCTGGACTGGCTGGCCGACAAGCATGGTCTCGAGGCCGCCGCAGAAGCCGGCGAGCGCATCGAGCGCGCCGTCGACAAGGTCTATGCGGACGGCATCAAGCCGATGGAATTCGGCGGCCGTAACGGCACCGCCGATATTGCGAAGGCGGTGTTGGCGGCGTTGTAGCGGAGGGCACGGCGCGAAGAGCCTTTGCGCTCAATGTCGTTCCCGCGCGCGCGGGGACCTAACCTATAGGCACCGCGGCAGCAGACGAAGCCGTTCCAACATATCACACGGCGCAGCCCGTCGGGCGGGTCAGTCCAACAGATCCGCGCAAGGCGGACACGTCCGACTCTGCTGATGTTGCCACCATCAATTTGAGGGGCGACTGACCTTGCCAGCAAGCCGCAATAATAGTTCGTTGAGCATCGGCGCTTGGTGACAAAATAGGCAAGGAACGTCTGGCGCAGACGCTCCATTTCTGAAAAAATCTGGCACAAACTCCTCGCTTTATCGTCCCCTGAACTGCGGCTTGCGCTTTTCCATGAACGCGCGACGGCCCTCGCGAAAATCCTCTGAGTCCATGCAGGCGATGCCGACCTGTTTGATCGCGTCCATATCGCGTTTGTCGAGGTCCTTGAGCACCTGCGCGATCGTGATCTTGGCCGCTTGAATGGCCAGCGGCGCATTGCCGGAAATGGTGCGGGCGATCTCCAGCGTCGCGTTCCACAGCTCAGCGTCGGGCACCACGCGATCGACCAATCCAATCCTGCCGGCCTCGGCGGAATCAATCCGCATTCCCGTATACATCAGGAGCCGCGCCCACGATGGCCCGACCAGCGAGACCAGATTCTTGAGGCCGTCATAGCCGTAGGCGATGCCGAGCTTGGCTGCGGGAATGCCGAACTGGCTGTTCTCGGCGGCGATGCGGATGTCCGACATCATCGCGACCTGCATGCCGCCGCCGAGGCAGAAACCTCGGATGCAGGCAATGGTCGGCTTCGAATAATCCGCCAGCAAGGCACGCTGCGCGGCGCTGCGTTTCGAATACGCTTCCGAGGCTTGCGCGTTGTGGCGGGTTTTCTCGAACTGGCTGATATCCGCGCCCGAGACAAAGGCCTTGTCGCCGGCGCCGACCAGGATCACGACGCGCACATCGGGATCGTCGCGCAATCCGATCAGTGCATTGCCGAGCCCCTCCCACATGTCGAGCGACATGGCGTTGCGCTTTTCCGGGTTGTTGAAGGTGATGACGCCGACGCCGTCCGCGGCGCTCTGCAGGATCTTGCCGTCTGCGAAGGATTTGTCGGTGCTTTTGGGGATATTCAGCATCGGAGCGGCTTTCGGTGATTGGAGACTAATGCACCAAGGATTGAAGCATTGGTCCGGTGTCTCGGCAATGGCAGTGCGCTCCCTCTCCCGCTTGCGGGCACGGCTGGGGTTGGGGGTGCCTGCCAGGAACCGGCGCCTAGTGGAGGCAATTCCCCCCACCCGCCGCTCTCTGTCGAGCGCTCGACGTCTCCCGCAAGCGGGAGAGGTGGTGCCGAGCATGCGGTATCGCCGCGGACCCGCAAAGTTCCTCCGTTGGAGAGCCCATGTTGCTGACGCGCCGGCGCCTACTACGATCGCTTGCCGATCATGCGTATGACGGCGCCGAGCCTATACGATGAGCAATTATACGCCCTCGGCCGTTCCGGGCTGCCGCATCCCGCATCTGTGGTGCGAAGATGTCAATTCGCTCTACCACGCGATGGGCCGGAGTTCCGTGGTTGCGGCGCTGGAACCCGTGGCTCGCAACAGGGGATGCAGCTGAAAGTCATCGATACCGAATGGCCGAATACCGCCGTTTTCGATGGCTGCGGGCTGGTGTTGTCGCGCCCGGTCGGCATGCGGCTGGCGCAATCAACCGTACCCGCGGCGCTGCGAACTAGGTTCGCGAGAACCGGGATCGACCAAGTTTCAATCGACGCCTAGCCTTCGTTCGCGGCGATCGATTCCATCAAGGACACCAGCTGACGCTGTACGGTCTGATCCTTGATCCTGCTGTAGGCCCGCAGCAATCTCAGGCTGAACGCGCTGTCGAGAAACAACAGGCTTTCAACCTCCCGCGCCTTGCCGTCGCCGTCGTAAAAGAATGTGACGGGAACATCGAGTGCAGTGGCGATTTGCTGAAGACGGGCGGCACCGACGCGGTTGACGCCCTTCTCATATTTTTGAACCTGCTGAAAGCTGACGCCAAGCTTGTCGCCGAGTTCCGCCTGGGAGATGTGTTGCTCGACGCGGCGCAGCCGAATTCGCTTACCCAGTTCAATGTCGGGCTTGCCGGCACTGCGCTGCTTCATTTTCTTTGCCGCTGATTTGTTCATACTGGTTTTACCGTCCTTCGTTAGAGGAAGGCCCCGAACTGATGATTCAGTGATTCATCTTTATATACAACTTTAAATTCGCTGCGATGGATGAATTCGTCTCTAAATCACGGGAATTTTGCGGGATTGAAGGCTTCCACCAGCCGGTCGATCATGTGTCGCATCCTAGGGATGCGGCCGCTACCGGCATGATAAGACAGCAAAAATATCATATGGCCGGCGCAATTCGTTCTCGAGAGGTATTATTTTGCCCCCAAGCGCAGGCGTATGCTTGGAATACGCGGATCCCGGCGCCATTGGCGACGGCCCAGTAGTTGGCGCTGCTGACGTTGGTTTCATCACCAGCAGGTCGCGCTGGGAACGACCGGGGAACAAGCTTTCGAAAGCCTCTTTGGCGGCGGTCTGGGCGGCGACCTGCAGTCCCACCCTTGAAGGGGAAGCCGCCGGACTTCAGCTGTAAGCCTTCGTACATTTGCAAATTCATCGAGCGTTCCGATCGTCGTGTTTGTGGATATGCAGCCGGAATACTGGCGAAGCCGCGCCTGCTCGCGAATTCCGAGATCGCGCGCTGGACAATTGCCGGAATGTTCTGGATCATTCCCATAGCATCGGTCTTCATCGCAAACACAACGTGGGACGGGTCCGCCAGTCAGGCACTCGACGAAATGCCGGCGGACGAAATCCACCGCGCCGTTAAGATATCCGGAGTTTATGGAGAGGTACATGAAACGACAGACTGGATCGCCTCGACTTTACCTCGCAAGCTCGGCAACGGAAAAAACGCGGGTGGCTAATTCAGAAGAACGATTGCGTTCGGTTCTCGCAACCCTCGAGCAGTGCCGGGCTGTTCTCGACGGCAGCGACCGCGAGACCGCACTATTGGTGTCTGTGGCAATTCTCGAGCTTCGGATGAAACTCCATCGAATTACAGATTCGGAATTGAAGGCGTTATGCGATGCGATGTTGCAAGACGAGCCGGCGACGAAAAGTTCACAACAACCGAAATCGCCACAACGGCAGCGCCGGCGTCCCTTGCTGAAGCTGGTCCAATAGCAATGCGGCGATTTCCCTAGCCGATCGTGCGCCGGATACGTTGCCCGTGGTCTGCCCAATCCGAAGCGTTGCGACGGCGGCCGCCTTTTCCGGCTGTCGCGATGCCGCATTGTTGATCGAGAAAATCCACCACCATCGCCGGTACTGCGCCCATGGACGGCCAAGGCTAGGGCGGGCGGCGTGATGGCCTGTTGCGCATTTTCGTCCATCCGCTACATGAAACCGGACCAGCCCGGCGCTTCCCGATGTCAGGCTTGGCTAAGGTAGCGGGCCGCAAATTATCAACGATGACGATGACTGCATGATTCACGATGTCTCGATCCCCGCGGCGCTGATCGCCGGTCTGGTCAGCTTTCTGTCGCCTTGCGTGCTGCCTTTGGTGCCGCCCTATCTGATCTACCTCACTGGCGCGACCATCGAGCGCGTTGCCAATGACGAGATGGCATCATCCTCGAAGCGAGCGGTGATGATATCGGCGATCATGTTCGTGCTCGGCTTTTCCACCGTGTTCGTGGCGCTCGGCGCCAGCGCTTCGCTGATCGGAGGGTTGATCCGCGCCTGGTCGGCGGAGCTCTCGGTTGTGGCCGGCATTGTCATCATGGTCATGGGCCTGCACTTCCTCGGGTTGACGCGGATCGGATTTCTGATGAAGGAAGGGCGGTTGCCGATCCCAAAGCCCGTCGGTTTGTGGGGAGCCTATGTGATGGGCCTGGCGTTTGCGTTCGGCTGGACGCCGTGCATCGGCCCAATCCTCGCGGCCATCCTGTCGGTCGCTGCCGCCGAGGCGACGGTGGCGAAGGGCGCGGTTCTGCTCGCCATCTATTCCGCCGGGCTTGGGATTCCGTTTCTGATTGCGGCGTTCATGGTCGAACAGTTCTCGTTGCTGTTCTCGCGGATGAAGCGGCATCTCGCCAGCGTCGAACGGGCGATGGGCGTGCTGATGGTCATCACCGGCATCGGCTTTCTCACCGGCACCGTATCCACCGTGAGCATCTGGTTGCTGGAGACGTTTCCGGCGCTGCAGAATTTTGGCTAGGATCTAGCTCCCGTCTTCGAGCGAGCAGATCACCGTATAGACTACGCCGCGAGGCAGAAAATCGACCGTGGCTTCGCCACCGAGTTGATCGCGCGCGCTGCGTTCGATCAATCGCGATCCAAAGCCGCGCTTTACCGGTGCGACCACGCGAGGGCCGCCAGCCTCGCTCCAGATCAATCGCAATTTCGGCTTGGCGTTTTCCGCGACGACTTCCCAATCCAGCGCAACGGTGCCGGTGTCGTTCGACAGCGCGCCATATTTCGCGGCGTTCGTGGCGATCTCGTGCACGATCATCGACAGGACCACCGCAACTCGCGGGGATAGCGGAACGTTCGGTCCGAACATTCGCACCCGCTTCGGATTGTTAAGCAGATAGGGCTGCAAGACACGGCCGACGACGTCGTGCAGTTCGGAGCCCTGCCACCTCTCTTTGCTCAGCAGATTATGCGCCTCCGCCAGCGCGCCGAGCCGGCCCTCGAATTTTTCGCGTTCGGCCTTGCTTGCGCTTCGAAAGGTCTGCACCGCGATGGCCTGCAGGATCGCCAGCGTGTTCTTGACGCGGTGATTGAGCTCGTCGACCAACAAATCATGCAACATCTCGCCGCGGGCGATCGTCGTGGCCATCCGCACCGCAAAGGCGAGGCCGGTCAACAGCAGGACCCCACCGATCAAACTGGTGATCGCGAGGTCACGCCACAAAGGACCGACCAGCGAGCCTTCCGCAATGCCGGCGGCCACAGTCCAGCCGGTGAGCGACGATCGTGCAAATGTCGTGATCAGCGGAACGCCTTCGAGCGATACCGTCTGCAGGGTTGCTTCGGGCTTGCGAAACATCTCCGCATAGAGCGACGGTGATGCGCGCTTGCCGACCGTCTCTTGCGGATTTGGAACCCGCGCGAAATTGATGCCGTTGCCGTCGAAGATCGAGATCGTCCAGTCTTCGCTTGAGCGCTGCTTGTCGATGATGGCCTGGAAAATCTCGTTCGGCGGGCTGAAGGAAATGTCGTAGAGGACGTCGCCGTCGCGGAGCACAGGCACTTCGACGGTCACGATCAGTCGCTTCTTCGCGGCGCCGATGAACAGATTTGAGTACTGCGGCCTTTTGGTCGCGAACACCTTCTCCACGATTTCGCGGTTGTTGCGCAGGGGCAGGCTGTCGGTGTCCGACGTGACCGAGGAGAACACCTGGCGGCCTTCGCGGTCCGCCACCAGCACGATGCCGTCCTTGCCATACTGGTCGAGAAAGCCCGAAGCCATGCGACGGAAATCTTCGAAGTCGCCGCTGCGCAGCGCGCTGGTGAGCGCCAGGACCTGGAGCCCACCCGTCATGCGCTGCACCTCGGCGTCGAGCACGAGGCGAATACTGCGCACGGTTTCAAGAGCGCGCTGCGAAGCAGCCTTCCGGTCTTGTTCGTAGTTGTTGAAAACGATGACGGTCGCAAAAACAATCAGCGGCAGCGCGGTTCCCGCGACCAGAAGAGCAAGGCGCACTGGCAGTGAGGGTTTCGGCACGCGGGGTCCCGCACAGATGCATTTGGCGCAGGCAGCACCAAATGGTCGCGAGCATAGGAGAAGCGCCTGAAATTCGCCAACAATTTTGGACCGCAAGGGGTTCCAGCGGGCGGGGAGTGCAGTGCGGAAGGCGCGCGGTTCCCTAGAGATTGCTGTCGGTGATGGAAGCGTAAACCATGGTACGCAGTTCGCGCCGTATCGGATAGGCGCTCGACGGCAGCACCTGAGTCATGAAAATGGCGATCAGTTCTTCCGCGGGATCGATCCAGAACGACGTCGTCGCCGCACCTCCCCACGCATATTCGCCGGCGCTGCCGGGGATCAACGTCTGTGCGGGATTCATCGTGACGGAGAAGCCGAGACCGAAGCCGATGCCGTTGTAGGTCGCCTCGCTGAATAGCGACCGCGACATTTCCGGCAGGTCGCGCCCGCCGGGGAGATGGTTCGATGTCATCAGCGCCAGCGTCTTCGGACCAATCAGCCTGACGCCGCCGAGTTCACCGCCATTGAGCAGCGCGCGGCAGAAGGTGAGATAATCGGCCGCGGTCGAGCACAACCCGCCGCCTCCGGAAATGAACGACGGCGGCGAGAGGAAAGAACTCTTGGTCGGATCATCCTGCAGCGTCATGCCGCCCTTACGATCGGTGGCGTGAAACGTCATGCCGCCTTGCGGGTCGGCCGAATAACAAGCCGCGAAACGATGGACCTTGTCGGCCGGCACAAAAAAGCCGGTATCATTCATGTCAAGCGGATCGAAGATGCGTTCTTTCAGGAACTGTTCGAACGGCTTGCCGCTGATTTTGCCAATCAGATAGCCGATCACATCGGTAGCAACAGAATAATTCCAGGCGTCGCCGGGCGAAAATTCCAGCGGAATTTTTGCAAGATCATCGATCATCGATTGCAGCGTTCCCGCTTTCACGACCTCGCCGATCTTCATTTCGCGATATGCGGCATCGACGTTGGACCGCTGCTGGAAGCCATAAGTCAGGCCGGAGGTGTGCCGCAGAAGGTCTACGATCAACATCGGCCGCGACGGCGGCCTGGTCAAAAATGCCGGCGCTGTCCCGGCCTGGAAAACGCCGAGGTT
>DASXJV010000215.1:0-5961 GCA_036497205.1 Bradyrhizobium sp. | reverse complement strand
TGATTCCTTCCGATTCCACGCCGTCCAGCGCGGCCTATGCCACGCCGCAAGCCGCCGCTCAATGCCAAATGCACTGACACCTTCGGCGCAATTATGGTACAGGGCCAGCAATGAGCGAGCCTATCGTCACCCGTTTTGCGCCCTCTCCCACGGGCTTCCTCCATATCGGCGGAGCCCGCACCGCGCTGTTCAATTGGCTCTATGCGCGCGGCCGCGGCGGCAAGATGCTGCTGCGGATCGAAGACACCGACCGCGAGCGTTCGACCCAAGGCGCGATCGACGCCATTCTCGACGGGCTGTCGTGGCTCGGCATCGAATGGGACGGCGATGCGATCTATCAGTTCGCCCGCGCCGCCCGGCACCGCGAGGTTGCGGAGCAACTGCTGGCATCCGGGCAGGCTTATTATTGTTACGCCACGCCTGACGAGCTTGCGAAAATGCGCGAGGCGGCCCGCGCCGAAGGCAGAGCGAAACTCTACAACGGCCTTTGGCGTGACCGCGCCCCGAGCGAGGCGCCCCCCGGCCTCAAGCCGACCATCCGGTTGAAAGCGCCGCTGACCGGCGAGACCGTGGTCGAGGATCAGGTCCAGGGCCGCGTCGTCTGGCAGAACGAAACCCTGGACGACCTCGTCCTGCTGCGTGGCGACGGCAACCCGACCTACATGCTCGCCGTCGTGGTCGACGATCATGACATGGGGGTCACTCACATCATTCGCGGCGACGATCACCTGATCAACGCGGCGCGTCAGAAGCAAATCTATGATGCGCTTGCGTGGGACGTTCCGAGCATGTCGCACATTCCCCTGATCCATGGGCCCGACGGCTCGAAGCTCTCAAAACGCCATGGAGCGCTCGGCGTCGATGCCTATCGCGCCATGGGTTATTTGCCCGCGGCGTTGCGCAATTATCTGGTCAGGCTCGGATGGAGCCACGGCGACCAGGAAATATTTTCAACAGAGGAAATGATCGCGGCCTTCGACCTGCCGGCCATCGGCCGTTCGGCGGCACGGTTCGATTTTGCCAAGCTGGAAAGCCTTAACGGTCACTATATCCGTCACTCCGACGATCAATCTCTCGTGACCATGTTCGAAGGCGTGCTGGACTATATCCCGAGTGGTTCTGACCTTAAGGCCAAGCTCAATGACAGCACGCGCGCGCAATTGCTGCAGGCGATGCCCAGTCTCAAGGAGCGGGCCAAGACGCTGATCGAACTGATCGACAGTGCGTACTTCATCTTTGCCGACCGGCCGCTCGAGATCGAGCCAAAAGCAGAGGCGGTGCTGACGCCCGAAAATCGTGAATTGATTGGCAGACTTCGGCTCGCGCTTGAGGCGGTCACGCCTTGGACCTCGGAAACCACCGAAGCGGCCATGCGCGCATTCGCTGAACAGAACAACCTCAAGCTTGGCGCGGTGGCCCAACCGCTCCGCGTGGCGCTGACCGGACGCACCACGTCGCCGGGTATCTTCGACGTCCTGGCGGTGCTGGGAAAGCAGGAATGCCTGGCCCGGCTTGGCGATCAGGCCCCCTCATAAGGTGGCATTGCAGGTCGGCATGGCCATCTTGCAGTGCACACAGCAATAAGATACCCATTTAAGAGGCGCTTCTAGAATATTCGGCTTCCCCCGCCATCGCTATATTGTTATGGCGCACCAGGCCGCCGGCTTTCGCAACGATCTCATCGGGGACTTCACGATGGATGCAACATCCAACACCAAAACCGCAACGCTGACGGTCGGTAACAAGACCTACGATTTCCCGATTTTGAGCGGCACCGTCGGGCCCGATGTCATCGACATCGCCAAGCTCTACGCCCAGTCCGGAATGTTTACCTACGATCCGGGCTTCACCTCCACCGGGAGCTGCCAGTCCAAGATCACCTATATCGACGGTGACGCCGGCATTCTGCAATACCGCGGCTATCCAATCGAGCAGCTCGCCGAAAACGGCGACTTCCTCGAGACCTGCTACCTGCTGCTCTACGGCGAACTGCCGACCAAGGCGCAAAAGGAGGACTTCGACAACCGCGTGATCCATCACACCATGGTCCACGAGCAGATGGCGCGGTTCTTCCAGGGCTTCCGCCGCGACGCCCATCCGATGGCGATCATGGTGGCCGCCGTCGGCGCGCTGGCGGCATTCTATCACGATTCCACCGACATCACCGATCCGACCCAGCGCATGATCGCGTCGATGCGGATGATCGCGAAGATTCCAACGCTGGCCGCGATGGCCTACAAATATACCGTCGGCCAGCCCTTCATGTATCCGAAGAACTCGCTGAGCTTCGCCGAGAACTTCCTGCACATGTGCTTCGCGGTACCCTGCGAGGACTACAACATCAATCCGGTGCTGGCGGACGCGCTCGACAAGATCTTCATCCTGCATGCCGATCACGAGCAGAACGCCTCGACCTCGACAGTACGGATCGCCGGCTCCTCCGGCGCCAACCCCTTCGCCTGCATTGCCGCCGGCATCGCGTGCCTGTGGGGACCAGCTCATGGCGGCGCCAACGAAGCTGCGCTGGCGATGCTGGCCGACATCGGCACGGTCGATAAAATTCCTGAATTCATCAAAAAAGTGAAAGATAAAAACAGCGAAGTCCGCCTGATGGGCTTTGGGCATCGCGTCTACAAGAACTACGATCCGCGCGCCAAAATCATGCAGAAGATGTGTCACGCGGTGCTGGCGGAGACCGGCCACGGCGACGATCCGATGCTGAAAGTGGCGCTGGAACTAGAAAAGATCGCGCTGCACGATCCATATTTCATCGACCGCAAGCTCTATCCGAATGTGGACTTCTATTCGGGCATCACGCTGAAGGCGATGGGCTTCCCGACCTCGATGTTCACCGTGCTGTTTGCGGTCGCGCGCACGGTGGGCTGGATCAGCCAGTGGAGCGAGATGATCGAGGATCCACACCAGAAGATCGGCCGTCCGCGCCAGCTCTATACCGGCGTCACGCATCGCGACTACGTCGACATCGACAAGCGCAAGTAATTCGAAGCCTTTAATTCGACGCTTTGGCAACGGGATGCGGTCAGTCGCATCCGGCGGCTTACTTTCAGCGCTAAATTGGTCGCCGGGATTTTTGTAGCGTCGCCAGCACTATATCGGCCGCCCGCACGCTCGGCGGCTGGTTGCCGGTCGACATGATCGCGTCGATTTTTGCGAAGGCCTCGACCTGTCGCTGGCGCAATGGAGAATCCGTGAGCACGTCGCGCAGCGCGGGCACCAGCTTTTCCGGCGCGCAATCCTGCTGCAGGAATTCCGGAACGACGTTCTCACCGATGACCAGGTTTGCCAGAATGACTGAGCTTGAGTGGATCGCGCGTCGCACGATCCACGCCTCAACAGCGCCTGCCTTGTAGGCCGTGACCATCGGCACCCCCGCGAGTGCAAGCTCAAGCGTCACGGTGCCCGACTTGGCCAGCGCTGCGCGAGCAATCCGAAACGCAGCCCTCTTCTCCTGCTCGCCAATCACGACCCGCGGCTGCGCCGGCCAGCTCTTCACGCCCTCCCGGACCGCATCCTGCAAGTGCGGCATGGTGGGCAGGATCAGTTCGAACGGCCCGCCCTCGGCCTGCAGCAGGCCCAGCGTCTCACCGAATACCGCCATGTGATGGTTGATCTCGCTGCGGCGGCTTCCCGGAAGCACCAGAAGAACCGGCGGCTGTTCGTCCCGGCGCTTTTGCTCGTCGGCACTTGGCCGGAGTGTGGCGATCTGCTCGACGAGGGGGTGACCGACATAGCTGCACGGCGGACCGCGCAGCCTCCGGTACTCCTCCGGCTCGAACGGCAGCAAGGCAAGGACGTGATCGACATAGGCGCGCATCGCCCGCGCCCGGCCGGGCCGCCAGGCCCAAACCGAGGGGGATACGTAGTCGATGATCGGTATCGAGGGATCGCGCGCCCGAACGCGCTTGGCCACCCGATGGGTAAAATCCGGACTGTCGATGATCACGAGAATGTCGGGCGAGGCATGCGTTACAGCCGTGGCGGTATCCCGGATCAGCCGCAGGATTTTCGGCAACTGCTTCGCGACCGCCGCCAGTCCCACAATCGACAACTCTTCGATCGGAAACAACGACGCCAGTCCTTCGCGTGCCATCGACTGGCCGCCGACGCCCTCAAACCGCACGGCGCCGCCGAGGCGCTGGCGCAATACCTTCATCAGGTGGGCACCCAGCCGATCCCCCGATTCCTCCGTCGCGATCAGGAATATTTTTCGCGCGACATTGACTGTTGCTCGCGCCTGCATCACGCGGGCAAACCGGTCACGAAAAGGCCTGCAGCGTCGGCTGCCTCGATCATGGCCTGCGGTTCGACGACAATCGTGTTGCCGGAGACGATCGCAATCCCGGCAAGCTGGGCCGCGGCCGCGCCTTCGATGGTTCGCGGTCCTATTGTGGGAAGATCGAAACGCAAATCCTGTCCGCTTTTCGGCGCCTTCACCATCACGCCCCGCGCAGCCTTGGCGCGAATGCGACCTTCATTACGCAAACGCGCAACGCGCGCCAGCAACCCGTCAGTGCCTTCGATGTCCTCCACCCCGACCACGTGACCATCGATCACGATGGCGGCCTGACCGATGTCGAACGGACTAAGCGCGCGCAACACGTCGCGCCCCCTCGCGATATCGGCGGCGGCGTTTTCGTCAGGCGAAGCCCGGGTGATGCATCCCTCCGGCATCAGCAGATCCGGGGCGACATCCTTAATTCCCAACATCCGGAAGCCATCCCGTTCGAAAATGCGGCCGATTCCGGACAGCAGATGGTCGTCGCCGCCCCGGAAAGCAGCCCAGACGCGGCCGAGGACGCGAAGTGTACCCCAATCCAGCCGGATCTCTGAGAGCGCCGGCCGCACCAGGGTGCCAATGAAAACCAGATCGCGGCAGTTTTCGGAGCGGAACAGCTTTACCGCCCTGCCGAGTTGACCGATCGAAATCCAATGATGGCGAAAGCGTTCCAGCCGCGTCGGATCGCAGGCGCCTGTCAGCGCGAAGAGAACGGGATCAATGCCGCGCGCAGTCAGCGAATCCGCGACCGCGAACGGCATGACGCCGCCTGCGGCTATCAATCCAATCGGTGATGAAATCTCCACAGCCTTATTGGTCATGGCTCGGGCAACCCCGTAATCAATACCTGCTGTCGCTGTCATCCGGAAGGCACAGCGACCGACGCCTGCCGTCGCCGATG
Source organism: Bradyrhizobium sp. (assembly GCA_036497205.1). GTDB lineage: Bacteria > Pseudomonadota > Alphaproteobacteria > Rhizobiales > Xanthobacteraceae > Bradyrhizobium. Next base: position 763 of record DASXJV010000215.1, on the reverse strand, counting down.
AAGGTCAGAATTTGCGCGATCGCAGGATCCGCGGCCGCCAGAGCCTGCACCGCGCTCAGCCTGTCGGCGAAGGTGCCGGGACCGTGAAACAGCTTCTGATAGAACGAACGTAGGACAGCAAGCCGCTCGCGCGTAAATCTTCGTCGCTTCATGCCGACGAGGTTGAGACCCTCGAGGCTGGCGTGCTGGCCGTTGACCAGACCAAATGGAATCACGTCGCGGCGGACGCCGCAGACGCCACCAATCATCACCTGCGGCCCGATCCGCGTGAACTGATGCACTGCGGACAGCCCGCCGATGTAAACAGAATCGCCGATCTCGCAGTGACCTCCTAGCGTTGCGGAAGTCGCGAAGATGACGTCGTTTCCAACAACGCAATCGTGACCGATGTGGCTGTTGTTCATGAAATATCCGCGCGCGCCGACCCGGGTGATGCCGCCGCCCTTCTTTGTCCCGACGTTCATCGTCACGCCTTCGCGGATCGTGCATTCCTCTCCGATTTCAAGCCCGGTCGGCTCATCCCGATAACTCAGGTCCTGAGGAGGTCCTCCGAGCGCAGCAAACGGATATATCACGCAGCCGGCAGCGATCGTCGTGTGACCGGCCACGTTTACATGCGCGATTAGCCTGCAGTTCGCGCCGATTACGACGTGGGGGCCGATGATGCAGTAGGGTCCAATAGAAGTGCCCTCGCCGATCACAGCGCCATCTTCAATCCGCGCGGTGGGATCGATCGTGCTCATCGAATAGTCCAGTGCCAGCT
>DASXJV010000214.1:0-2020 GCA_036497205.1 Bradyrhizobium sp. | reverse complement strand
GACTTCCTTCGACAATGGTTCGAGGTTGAGGGAAGGGCCGCTTTAGTCTTTTGCTTTGACGGGTTTTCTTTACGCGAACCGGTATCCGCTTCGCTCGAAAACGCTCTACCGCCACTCCCTGATATCGACGAAATGCCCGGCGATTGCCGCCGCCGCCGCCATCGCCGGCGACACCAGATGGGTGCGGCCTTTGAATCCCTGGCGGCCCTCGAAATTGCGGTTCGAGGTCGAGGCGCAGCGCTCTTCGGGTTTCAGCTTGTCGGGATTCATCGCAAGGCACATCGAGCAGCCCGGCTCGCGCCATTCGAATCCGGCCTTGATGAAAATCTTGTCGAGACCTTCGGCTTCCGCCTGCTCCTTCACGATGCCCGAGCCCGGCACGATCATGGCATTGAGATTGCCGTTGACGGTCTTGCCGGCGACCACCTTCGCCGCCGCGCGCAGATCCTCGATCCGCCCATTGGTGCAGGAGCCGATGAAGATACGATCGAGCTTGATGTCGGTGATCTTGGTGCCGGGCCTCAGGCCCATGTAATTCAGCGCACGATGTTTCGAGAGCCGCTTGGCTTCATCGGCAATCTGGTCGGGATCCGGCACGACGCCTGTTATTGACACCACGTCTTCGGGCGAGGTGCCCCAGGTCACGATCGGCGGCAGCTTGGCGGCATCCAGCCTGATCTCGTGATCGAAATGCGCGCCGTCGTCAGAGCGCAGCGTGTCCCAGTAACGCATCGCGGCGTCCCAGCTTTCGCCCTTCGGCGACATCGGGCGGCCCTTCAAAAATCTGAAGGCCTTTTCATCCGGAGCGACCAGACCGGCGCGGGCGCCGCCCTCGATCGACATGTTGCAGACCGTCATGCGGCCTTCCATGCTGAGCGCATGAATGGCGTCGCCGGCATATTCCAACACATAGCCGGTGCCGCCGGCGGTACCGATCTCGCCGATGATGGCGAGAATGATGTCCTTGCCGGTGACCCCGTCGGGCAATTCGCCATCGACGACGGCGCGCATGTTCTTAGCTTTTTTCTGGATCAGGGTTTGCGTCGCCAGCACATGCTCCACTTCCGACGTGCCGATGCCGTGCGCCAGCGCGCCGAACGCGCCGTGAGTGGAAGTGTGGCTGTCACCGCAGACGATGGTGGTGCCGGGCAGCGTAAAACCTTGCTCGGGACCGATGACGTGCACGATGCCCTGACGCTTGTCGAATTCATTGTAATATTCGATGCCGAATTCTCTGGCATTCTCCGCCATCACGCGTATCTGCTCGGCGGATTCCGGGTCCGGATTAGGTTTGCTGCGGTCGGTGGTCGGAACGTTGTGGTCGACCACGGCCAGCGTCTTCTCCGGCGCGTGAACCTTGCGGCCGGTGGCGCGCAGACCCTCGAAGGCCTGCGGCGAGGTCACCTCATGGACGAGATGACGGTCGATATAGAGCAGGCAGGTGCCATCATCGGCCTCGTGAACCAGATGATCGTTCCAGATCTTGTCGTACAGCGTGGTCGGTTTGGACATGAGCGTAAGCTCCAAAAAAATTTGCAGGTGAGCGCGAATACGCGCGAATTCAAGGAAACCTCAGCGCGGCATCAAAGCACGCCCGTAAGTTCCGATGTCGCCGAGGTCGTGAACCGTCCGAAAAAGCGGCCGGGCAGGCGGCTGCGATCGTCGATCACAATTGGCGCGGCGAGCTGGCAACCAGTACTGGTTTTATCTGGAACCATGCTAATTTTCTAACACAGCGCCGGCCATCGCGACAATCAATCGATGAGCGGCGGATATTATTTAGATAGGTTTACATAGGTATGCCGCAACAAAAAAGCGCGCGGTGAGCCCGCGCTTTTATCGAATCCTCTGCGGCTGGAATTACTCGCCGACAGCGGCGGCGCGGTCCGACTTCTTTTCTACGATGCGGGCTGACTTGCCGCGCAAATTGCGCAGATAATACAGCTTGGCGCGGCGCACCTTGCCGCGACGCACCACTTTGATCGAGTCGATCATCGGCGACATCACGGGGAATACGCGT
>DASXJV010000213.1:0-1958 GCA_036497205.1 Bradyrhizobium sp. | reverse complement strand
GCGGGTGCTGACCTGGACCATCCTGGTCTTCGCCGGTTTCACCGGCCTGTGCGCTCTGGCGCAGGGTTACTGGGACCTGCTCGCCTACCGCACCATCGCCGGTCTTGGACTTGGCGGCGAATTTGGCATCGGCATGGCGATGGTTGCGGAAGTGTGGCCCGCGTCGAAGCGGGCGCGGGTGTCCTGCTATGTCGGGCTTGGCTGGCAGCTCGGCGTGCTGGCTGCGGCGCTGATCACGCCGCTTCTGCTGCCCACGATCGGCTGGCGCGGCATGTTTGCGGTCGGCATTCTCCCCGCGATTGCGGCTTATTTTATCCGTCACACGCTCGATGAGCCGGAGATCTTCGTCGCCAAGGTGCAGGCGCAGTCGCAACACAAGGAATCGTCGCTACGGCTTCTGGTCAGCGATGCCGCCACCGCAAAAATCAGCCTCGGCATGGTCATTCTCTGCTCGGTGCAGAACTTCGCCTATTACGGGGTGATGATCTGGTTGCCCAATTATCTCGCCACCCGCTTCGGCTTCGCCTTGACTCAATCCGCGGGGTGGACCTCGGTGACCATCGTCGGCATGGCCGTTGGCATTTTCCTGTTCGGCCACATTGCCGACCGGATTGGCCGCCGGCCGACATTCTTTGCCTACATGCTGGGCGCTGCCATCATGGTGGTGGTCTATTCGCGGCTTACCGATCCGTTCCAGCTCCTGTTCGGCGGCGCGGTTATGGGCTTCTTCGTCAACGGCATGCTTGGCGGTTACGGTGCGCTGATGAGCGAGCTTTATCCGACTGTCGCGCGTGCCACCGCGCAGAACGTGCTGTTCAATATCGGCCGCGCGGTCGGCGGCTTCGGCCCGCTGCTGGTCGGGCTCGCCGCCTCCGCGCGCGGCTTCGAGGTCGCGATCTCGGCGCTGGCGCTGCTTTATGTGGTCGATCTCGTGACTATGTGGCTGTTGATTCCCGAACGGCGCGGGGCGGAGCTGGCATAGCCCGAAAAGCGACCCCTCAGGACGAGAGGCGCTGCATCAGGGTCTCCGTCCCCAGCGCCAGGCAGCACTTCTTGAACTTCTTGCCGCTGCCGCATGGGCAGGGATCGTTGCGTCCGACATCGCGGAACGGATTGCGCGCGGGAGGATCGTACAGGCGCAAGGGCGACCAGCTCGCGGCTTTGGAAGAAGATTCCGGCTGGAAGCCGTGCCAGTGAGACAATTCCACGATGGTGTCGCCGAACGGCGTCAATTTGCCGTCCGGATGAAGCGGGTTGTCGCCGGGATGATCAATCGCGTGTTGTAAATCCTCTTCGAAATCCTTGAATGCCATCCAGCCCGGATCGATGGAGCCGCGCTTGAATGCCTCCTCGACGAGAGGTTTCATGTCGGCAAGCGCGAGCCGCGAAACGGCGGCCTGCCATCCCTCCCAGACGTAGCAATCCTCGCGCGGTTCGAGCGTGTCGTAACAATCGCGCAGGAACCGAGCGGTCGCCTCGCGCGGAATGTCGCCGCTTACGGTCAGCATGGCGAGCGCGTCGAGCATGCCCGATCGCACGAATTCGTCCGCGTCCTTGTTGCGAATGACATCGTGCAGCGGCTGCGGATCTCCGTCGAACACAGCCGCCATCACCCGATGAGCCGTCTCCGTTTTGGAGTAGCCCAGGCTCGGTTCAAGCGCTTCGCCGGGGAGTTGCAGAAACCGCGCGAGCGCCCGGTAGGCCGATTTTTCACGCCATTCGCCGAGGAGGTGAAAGGCGAAAAACAGCGTCATTTCGCCGACTCCCGAACGGCCCGTGGACGCAAACCGCTCGATCTCCTCGATCAGGACCGGAACGATGGAATCGCGATGGTTTCGGGCAGCCTCGATCGCTGCGACCGGAAAGGGCCGGGAAACGTCCAATGCTTCCAGAATCTCTCGCGCGATCATGGTTGGCCTCCTCCCTCGTTGCCCGCGCCGGATTCTCGGCCGCTCGCC
>DASXJV010000212.1:0-9244 GCA_036497205.1 Bradyrhizobium sp. | reverse complement strand
GAAAATCCCACATCAGTGAGCACGCCTTTCAGGACCGGCGTCATCAGCCCCATGTGATCGTCGGCCTCCTGACGATCCTTGGGGTCGCTGGAGCGATGGGCGACGTCGCTTTTCAGCGCGGTCCATATCACCATCGCGCGTGCCGCCTCGTTGAAGGCGCGAATGGTGAGCAGCGTGCGGCGCACGTCGGGATGCACGATAATCGGATCGGCCGGCTTGTCCGGCGCCTTCGCACCCGAAAGCGAACGGCCCTGCAGACGATCGCGCGCATAGGCGGCGGCGTTCTGATAGGCGACTTCGGATTGCGCCAGCCCCTGCACCGCGACGCCAAGCCGCGCCTCATTCATCATCACGAACATGCCCTGCATGCCCTTGTTTTCTTCGCCGATTAGCCAGCCGGTGGCGCCATCATAATTCATCACAGAGGTGGAATTGCCGTGGATACCCATCTTGTGTTCGATCGAGCCGCAGGACACGCCGTTGCGCGCTCCCAGCGACCCGTCGGCATTGACCAGGATCTTCGGCACCACGAACAGCGACACGCCCTTGATCCCGGCCGGCGCGCCCTCGATTCTAGCCAGCACGAGATGGATGATGTTTTCAGCGAGATCGTGCTCGCCGGCGGAGATGAAAATCTTGGTGCCGGTAATGTTGTAGCTGCCGTCGGCCTGCTTGACGGCCTTGGTACGCAGCAGGCCGAGATCGGTACCGCATTGCGGTTCGGTGAGGTTCATGGTGCCGGTCCATTGTCCCGCCACCATCTTGGGCACGAACATCGACTTCTGTTCGGGCTTGCCGTGCACTATCAGCGCCGCCGTCGCCCCGATGGTCAGGCCGCCATACATCGAAAACGCCATATTTGCTGAAATCTGGAATTCGTTGACGGCCTGGCTGAGCGTGACCGGCAGTCCCTGCCCGCCATATTCCGCCGGCGCTGAAAGCCCGAGCCAGCCGCCTTCGGCCACGCGCTTGAACGCTTCCTTGAAGCCTTTCGGAGTGGTCACGCTGCCGTCGTCATGGCGGGTGCAGCCCTCGAGATCGCCGACGCGATTAAGCGGCTGCAGCACTTCTTCGCTGAGCTTCGCAGCCTCGGCCAAAATAGCCTCCCGCACATCGGCGGAGGCGTCGCTAAAGCCTGGAAGATTGTCGTAGCGGTCGATTTGGAACACGTTGTTGAGGAGAAAGCTGACGTCTTCCAGGGGGGCTTTGTAGATCGGCATGGTTTCCTCTCGGCTGGCTGGCGGGGCTCATTTAAGGGGGATTTTGCAGCGCAGCAATCGCTCAGTTCCAGAATCGACCTTAGATGGTTCCAGAAACCCAAGGCAGGTATCAAGGCAGCGATTGCGACAACTTGACCGGCGCGATTGGCTGTCGCCGCATACCGAGACCCGGTCAATTCGCTCGGACGGCAACTTTCAGGGCCAACTACCCGATTCCTTAACCGGTTATTTACTGTAACACGAAAAAGTCGATGCCAGAGGCAGACGACCTGCGCGGAATTCGATTGTCTCTTCTCTGGGACGCGCGGGGAGGCTGAAGGCGCAGGTGGCGCCGAAGTCGAAACCGGACGAGAGCATGAATTCGCGCGTATCGTGGAGTGTTGAGGGCATCGATCCATTCGTGCGCGAAAGGGCCGAGGCCGCCGCGCGCCGCGCCGGCCTGTCGCTCAACGACTGGCTCAATTCCACCATCGGCGATTCCGCCCTTCCCAATTTTCGCGCGAGCCCGGATCAACGGCCGGCAATGCCGAGCCACGAGACCCGGGATGTCGCGGACATTCACCAGCGGCTGGACGCGATTACTCGCCAGATCGAGCAGATCTCGCGCCCGACGCCGCGCAACGACGCTGTTCGCAGCGAGCCGGGTGTCGCCCGGCAATTGAACGATGCCATCTCGCGCCTCGACGCGCGCCTGTCGCAGATCTCAAACCCGGCGCCAACGAAACAAGGCCAGCTTCAGGACAAGCAGCGCCAGGCCGACATGGTCGAGCGCGCAGCCAGCCAGGTCTATCGTCCCTCCCCGCCGCTCAGCCCGGCATCGCTCGACTTCGCGATCGCAGAAATCGCTGCACGCCAGAACGAACTTGATGCCGCGTCACGGCCGATGCCGCCGCGCAGCGAGCCGCCGACGGCACCGGCGGGTCCGGATTTTTCAACGCTCGAGCGCCATCTCTTCAAGATCACCAGCCAGATCGAAGCGCTGCAGCGTCCGGACGGCACTGAGCAATCGATCGCCGCGTTTCGCGGCGAATTGGCGGAGATTCGTCAGGCCATTACCGAGGCGATGCCGCGCCGGGCGATCGAATCGATCGAGAACGAAATCCGCTCGCTGTCGCGCCGCATCGACGACACCCGCCAGAGCGGAATCGACGCCCAGGCACTGGCCGGCATCGAACGCGCGCTCAGCGAAATTCGCGAAGTGTTGCGCTCGCTGACACCCGCGGAGCAACTGGCCGGCTACGACGAGGCGATCCGCAATCTCGGCGCCAAGCTCGATTTGATTTTGCGCGCCAGCGACGATCCCTCTACGGTCCAGCAGCTCGAAGGCGCCATCGCCGCGTTGCGCGCCATCGTCTCTAACGTCGCCTCCAACGACGCACTGGCGCGGCTGAGCGATGACGTGCACACGCTTTCGTTTAAGGTCGATCAGCTTACCCGTTATGAAGGCAACAGCGATTCGTTTGCCATCCTGGAACAGCGCATCGCCGCGCTGACCTCGACACTGGAAAGCCGCGAACGGCCGGTAGTCAGCGAAAGCTCGGAGCAACTCGAGGGCGCGGTGCGGGCCCTGTCCGACCGCCTCGACCGCATGCCGGTCGGCAATGACAGCGCATCCGCGTTCGTCCATCTCGAACAACGTGTGGCCTATTTGCTCGAGCGCCTCGAAGCGTCCGCCGATCACCGCGCCGGCAATCTCGGACGGGTCGAGGACGGGCTGCAGGACATTCTGCGTCGTCTCGAAGCCCAGCAAGCGAGCTTTGCTGCTCTGGCCGAGAGCAGCCGCAGCGCGGCCGAGCCGCCGGACAGCGGCCTGATCGACATCGTCAAGCGCGAATTGTCCGACGTTCGTTTCAACCAGTCGGAAACCGACCGCCACACCCAGGATTCCCTCGAAGCCGTTCACAACACGCTGGGCCATGTGGTCGATCGCCTGGCGATGATCGAAGGCGATCTGCGCGCGGTACGCATCCAACCGGTTGCGCCGCAGCCGGAAATGCCGCCGGCACCTCGGCCCGCCCCACCGCAATCAGCCGCGCCCTTCGCGATGGCGACGCAACCAAAACCTGAATTGCCGAATCCGGCTTCGGCACAGGCGTATTTCGCCACAGCCCCGCGGGAATTTCAGGTCGCGCAGCCGCCGATCCCGGCCGGGGCGCCCCGGGCCATCAGTGAAATTCTGGAGCCACATACGGCACAGCTGCGCGCCGCGATCGAGTCCGATCTGCCGCCCGATCACCCGCTCGAGCCGGGGACACGGCCGAGCGGGCGAGTGCCTTCACCGTCGGAGCGCATTGCGGCTTCCGAAAGCGCGCTCAGCGAAATTCCGACGAGCGCACGCGAGCCGGCCAGCACTTCGAGTTTCATTGCCGCCGCGCGCCGTGCCGCTCAGGCCGCCGCTGCCGCGCAGCACGGTGACAAGGCCGCCCGTCCCACCGGCGACAAGGCCAAGGAATCATCGACGATCACCTCCAAGATCCGCTCGCTGCTGGTCGGCGCCAGCGTGGTTGTCATCGTGCTCGGCACCTTCAAGATGGCGATGACGCTGCTCGACGGCGGCAGCCTGCTCCAATTGCCTGCCATGGAGAATGCGAGCGAGGCATCGCCTTCGGTTCAACCGCCCGCGCATGACGGCGCCAAGCCGGCAATGACGGAGCCGGCGACGCCTTCGATGACCTCGCCGACACCGATCGGCCGGCAATCGCTCAATAGCTCCGTACCGAACACTTCCGATAGCGCGGCGTCGGTGCCGATCCCGCGGACCACCCCTGCGCGCTCCGCCTCGGCGGTATCCGCCAGCGATATCACCGGCACGATTGCGACCACGACTGCGGCGCCGACCAATCGCAAACTCTCGATGGTGCAGGTCCCGCCCACTGAAAGATTGCCGGATGCGATCGGCGGACCGCTACTGCGCGCGGCCGCGCTGAAGGGCGACCCGAGCGCGGCCTATGAGATTGGCGTGCGCTTCGCCGAAGGCAAAGGCGTCGCTCCCAATTTCGACGAGGCGGTGAAGTGGTATGACCGCGCCGCCCAAGCCGGCGTGGTGCCGGCGGTCTTCAGGTTAGGGACCTTCTACGAAAAGGGCCTGAGCGTGAACAAGGACGTCGATATCGCGCGGCGCTACTACTTGCAGGCCGCCGAACGCGGAAACGCCAAGGCGATGCATAATCTGGCCGTGCTTGACGCCGACGGCGGCGGCAATGGCGCCAACTACAAGAACGCTTCACAATGGTTCCGCAAAGCGGCCGATCACGGCGTCGCGGATAGCCAGTTCAACCTCGGCATCCTTTATGCCCGCGGCATCGGCGTCGAGCAGAACCTCGCCGAATCCTTCAAATGGTTCAGCCTGGCGGCGGCGCAGGGCGATGTGGACTCGGTGCGCAAACGCGACGATATCGCCAAGCGGCTCGATGCCCAGTCGCTCGCGGCGGCAAAACTCGCGATCCAGACCTTCACACCCGAACCCCAGCCCGACGATGCCGTCAACGTGGCGAGCCCGGCCGGCGGATGGGACAGTGCGCCGGCGCAGGCGAGTCCGGTAAAGCCCGCAGCAAAGCCGGTTTCGATCAAGCGCGCCGCCGGTTAATCTGAATTATTCACCACCTGAGAAATTGCGCGGCGGGCAGCGGTAAAAAAGGCCGCCAGTCAGGGATTCTTTAGTCCCTTCCATGGTCGATTTCGGTTATGCAGGGGCGCGGCAATTGATCCGCGTTCGCGCGTATTCCGCACTCGATCAAGAAACCACGCCGTGAGCGGTTTCGGCCAGCTTCAGGGCTAACTTCGAAGTAAACGCGCGTGCAGCTTTACCTTCCGATCGCCGACATTCCGGTCAATGTTTTCCTCATCCTCGCGATGGGCGCGGCGGTTGGTTTCGTGTCCGGCATGTTCGGCATTGGCGGAGGGTTTTTGATGACGCCGCTGTTGATCTTCGTCGGCATCGCGCCCGCGGTCGCGGTCGCCTCGGTCGCCAGCCACATCGCGGCCTCATCGTTTTCCGGCGCCATATCCTACTGGCGACGCCGCGCCATCGATCCGGCCCTGGCCCTGGTGCTATTGAGCGGCGGCACCGTCGGCACCGCACTCGGCGTCTGGACCTTCACGCTATTGCGCGCGCTGGGCCAACTCGACCTCATGATTGCGCTGTCCTACGTCGTGCTGCTGACCTCCGTCGGCGCGGCGATGTTCTGGGAAGGGCTGCGCGCGATGATGCGCGTACGGCGCGGCGTGGCGATTCCGATGCGCCGCTCGGGCAGCCACGGCTGGATCCACGGCCTGCCGCTGAAGATGCGCTTCAAGCGTTCCAAGATCTATTTGTCGGTAATTCCGATCATTGTCGTCGGCGTGATCATCGGCTTTATCGGCGCGGTGATGGGCATCGGCGGCGGCTTCATCCTGATCCCGATCATGATCTATCTGCTGCGGGTGCCGACCTCGACCGTGATCGGCACCTCCATGGTGCTGACATTGGTCACCATGGTGTTCGCCACCATGCTGCACGCGGTCACCAACCATCTCGTCGATGCCGTGCTGGCGCTGATCCTGATGGTCGGCGGCGTGACCGGTGCGCAGTTCGGCGCCCGCGCCGGCCAGAAGATTCGCGGCGAACATCTCCGACTGCTGCTTGGGCTCTTGATTCTGGCGGTCGGAATCCGCTTCGCGGTCGAACTGGTGATCCGTCCCGACGATCTCTTCACCATCCGGGAAACCGGAGGCGCCGGATGATCGCGCGCACCTCATTCGCCGCGCTGGTGCTGAGCACGGCTTTCGCTGTCCTGCCCGCGCGCGCGGAGCGGCTGATCGTGTCGGTCTCGAACCACCGGGTCACCGTGACGCCGAACTATTCCGGCGAAGAACTCGTGCTGTTCGGCTCGGTCGAAAAAGACGCATCCACGCCGGCGACACGCACCAATTACGATCTCGTCGTCACCGTCGCCGGCCCGCGCGCCGACATGGTTACGCGGCGCAAGGAGCGCAAATTCGGCATCTGGGTCAACACCGACTACAGGCAGTTTCTGAATGTGCCGACTTATCTCGCGCTGTTTGCCAACCGGCCCTTCGATGCCATCGCTTCGCCCGAAGTACAGCGACGGCAGCAACTCGGTCTCAACAATGTGCGGCTCACCCAGCGCGTCGGACCCGACTACGCCGACGTCGTGCCTAACGATGCGTTCCGCAGCGCCTTTGTGCGGCTGCGCTCCGAACATGGCCTCTATCGCGAGGAAACCTCCGCGGTGACATTCCTGACGCCGACGCTGTTTCGCACCGGCATTCCGCTTCCGGCCGAAGTGCCGATCGGGACCTATGATGTCGAGATCAAGCTGTTTTCCGATGGCGCGCTGGTGACGCGGACCGAAACCGCGTTCGAAATCGTCAAGGTCGGATTCGAGCAGTTCGTCGCGACCACCGCCCGCCAGAATGGCTTTGTCTATGGGCTGGTGACGGCATTCATGGCGCTGATGACCGGCTGGATGGCGTCGATCGTGTTCAGGAAGGATTAGAGGGCTCCTCATCCTACCGCTCCTCGCAATGACGGCTGAAACGTCGGATTCAAATTTCAAACGGCAAGAAGGTGTGCATTCGCGTTCTCGCGGCGCGATGCGCCCGAGGTTTGCGTCAACTTCACCCTCCTTCGCAAACAGAGGGCGCAGGGAAAGCCGGGTGCCGATTGCACCCGCGGTCGTGCGCACAAAAAGCGCACGAGTGGACCACAGGCTCAACCGGATCACTCCGGCTTTCCCTGCGCGAATGGTTTACGGCTTACTTCGCGCGTGAACTCGATGTCGGACCTTTTTCACGAAGCCGTTCCTGCAGAGTTTGTTGCCGCCGTCTGGCGTGCAATGCAGGCAACACCGCAGCACACCTATCAAATTCTGACGAAGCGACCGGATCGGATGGCGGAGATCACCGCATCGCTGCCAGTGCTGCCGAACGTATGGCTCGGGACAAGCGTCGAAAGCGCCGATTATCTCGGGCGCATTGACGATCTGCGCAAGGTCGATGCTGCCGTCAGGTTTATTTCGTTCGAGCCGTTGCTCGGGTCGGTGGCTCGGGCCGATCTGACGGGCATCCAGTGGGCAATCGTCGGCGGCGAGAGCGGCCCGCGTTCGCGTCCGATGGCGGAGCAGTGGGTCGCGGAGATCGAAGCCGCATGCCGCAAGGCAAGGACGGCTTTTTTCTTCAAGCAGTGGGGCGGCGTTCGCAAGAAAAGCACCGGCAGGCACTATCGCGGGCGCACGTTCGATGAGATGCCGCGTGCCGCCGCGATGTCCTGAATTCACCGTTCTCCCGGCCACCACGTCGAGGGCGGATCGCTGGCTGAACTCTTGGTAGTGCGCAGCGCCACCAGATGGCTGCGCTTATAGGGATAGCCCCGGACTTCGGAGCACTGGCGGCAGCGACCGGCTCCAAGCGATGGTGACCTCGGTTGGTGGGTTCATTCAGAATACCATCGGCTCCTTTCCGCCGTTTGGACTGACTGGCCCTTCAAACAGCGCCGGGCAGCATCGATTTGCGCGTCTGTAGCGCCCTGACTACGGGCGTACATTTCCGCCGTAGCAGCCGAATATTTCGCGACGTAATAGCGAACCTCGGAGCACGACATTCGGTGCTTAACGCCGTGCTGACCGCCCGCATGCGCGCCAGAGGCCAGAGACAATATTAGAGGAGCTGCGGCAATCGCACGCATCAACATCGTGTTCTCCTGCGAAACTAGTGCTTCCTCACGTACAGAGGTCCTGACTCGCGGGGGTCGCGCAAATCAACAATGCTGCTGACGGCGAATTCTGTGCCTACTGTTGCCCTGACGCTTCACCATCCTTGGCGTCGCGGCGCTGTCGCCAGGTGACATCGCGCTCGAACGCGCCGGGGCAGCGGCAAGGCTCGACGCATACCTCCACTCGCCGCGCGTCGCCGATGATCTGGCCGAGCGGACCATTCGAGCCAATCGCGATCCCGTACAGCGGCGGCCACGAAACCGCAACCATCGATGAATTCCGAGACGAGCTTGGATAAGCGCTGCTGGTCATGCGGGCGCATCAGGATCGTAGCAGAGCGCGGTGAGCTGCGCCTTAGCGGCTCGTGGTGAACCCTCCGATGTCGCAGCCGCCAGCATTGTAGACGGTCGTCGTGTTGCCGCTGCATCGTGTCTCGCGCGGCGGCTGGGCGCGTGCCAAAAAAATCGGCGGCAGTGGCAGGCCCTCGATTACAAAAACAGAAAGACCCCGATCAGCAAACCTGCTGCAAATGCCCAGAGGCCTAATGTGCAAGCTGAGACAACGCGGACGAGGTTACGGAGGTCCTGCGGGATCTCGTGGGATCGATCCGTCATTGCAGCCGTCCCCCTGCGGTGGCCGCTAAGCCCGTTACGGGAGAATTGGCAATCCTATATAGACGCCGTTACCCTCCTCCTCACGGGTGCCCAAAAGAAGGCAAGATCACTACCCCAAACGAACGCACCCACACTTTGCGTAGGGGCTCGCCGTTCGAGCGCCACAAGATGTTGATAATGCTCATATGGCACCCCTTGCAAACAGTGCGCGACGCGGTCTCGTTCGATCTCGCGCCTGAAGAAGCAGGACCAACAACACCGCTTCACGCTGCGAGGGATCGACCAGCAATATCGGCGTTGGCCGCAACGTCTCCCGGACAAGCGCGGCCAGTTCGTCCGCCTCGCTGCGAAGGTCCGCGACCACAACGGCGCTCAGCTCGCGAAACCGCGCCGGACCCTATTAGGCCCTAGTTTCACATGCTGCCGCCCTTTGTGCGGCTTTCGATGGCTGGCCCGGTGTCCCTGTGGCCGAGCGCTGGCGCGCTGTGCGGGCTTCCTGGGGCCTCGCCGCTGACGCCTGCCGCCGCCTGTCGCTGTGTGTGGTGCGGGATGCGCCTCGAGGTCGCGGTGATGCACGCTGCCGCGCTAAGGGTTCCCTTCGTCGTGTTCTTCGAGCAACTCCCTCGTAAGCTTGATGCGGGCGGAGACGTTCTGGAGCACTGCCTCCGAACTGGCACCTTGCGAATGCAGGAGCATC
>DASXJV010000211.1:0-8521 GCA_036497205.1 Bradyrhizobium sp. | reverse complement strand
CAGGGCATATCTGAAAAGCTGTTTGTCGTTCAGAGCCACCTCCGCGACATGGTTGCGCAGGCGTTCGCGCTCGGTGCGACCGGAGTGCTTTCCCGTGCCCGGGAGATTTTACCGAAGCTAACCCAGGTCGAACTCGCACAGCAGCGCATGAAACCCGGCTTTGCCAGTCAGCCGCCTGAGGTCGCAAAATGCACAACATCTTTTTCATCCCTTTTCTCGGCGATAGAAAAAGGCAAGCCGATAACGCTCTCGGATGCCGAGAAAGCCACATTGGAAGTCATCAATGGCATCAAGCAAAACGGTCTTAATGCGTGGCTTGATGACGTGCGCCGCTATCATGAAGGGACCTTCCAGCACTGCCTTCTGGTGACGGGAGTAGCAGTCGGCTTCGGCTTGAATATCAAGTTCTCCGATGCAGACCTGATGCGGCTCGGACTGGCAGCAACACTCCACGATGTCGGCAAGGCACGTATTCCACTGGCTATCCTCGACAAACCCGGGCGCCTGGATCAAAGGGAACAAGAGATCATGAATCGCCATCCGGTGATCGGGTACGAACTGTTGAAGCCGATCCCGGACATGAGCCCCGAGATTCTTGATGGTGTCAGACACCACCACGAGTACCTGGACGGCTCGGGCTACCCGGACGGGCTGACCGCACCGGCGATATCCGATCTTGTGCGGATGCTGACGATCTCCGACATCTTCGCCGCGCTTGTTGAGCGCAGACCCTACCGCCAACCGATGTCGCGCCGAGATGCCTATGACGTTTTGTGCGACATGGGCGGAAAGTTGGAGGGGCCGCTGGTGAAGGCGTTCCGAAGCGTAGCGCTGAGGGGGTAAAAAGCACCGACGCCGGACTACATCGCCGCGAGCGATCATTGCTCGTTGAAGGAGGCCAACTGTTCGATCCACTCGACGACGCGCGTAACATCGGGATAAATCGAGAATTGGCCTTCGCCTATGGCGACACCAAGGAGGTGGCGGCTGTTTTCCTCCCGCATAACTCTTCTGATGCGCCTCGCGAAAAGCGCCAGTTGATCACCAGATGGTGGAGACGCGCTTAGTGCTCGCCGATCCAATCCCGACCTTCGTTCTCCTACGAGCTGCTTCTCCGCATCCGACCGGCTATCAATCCCAGACCGTCTGTCGACCATCAGCAATGCTCCCTGGATACGATTAAGTGAATGTGAGGCCGATCCGAAACGCACTCCGCCAGACCAGCTGGCATGACAGCTTCAGTCCATCCTCCGGCACAACCAAAGTGAAGGTCGTGGGAATAATCTTGGTATCGATGTCAGTAATCTCCACCGCTGCTCCGGACAGGGAGAGATCGCGAATTATGCACTCGACCTTGAACCCGCCGTCTTCAATCCTGGCGGGCTTAGCGGCACGATAGCGCGGCGCAGCTCGTGTCTCGACCATCACGATTGTCCAAAGGCCACTGCTCGTCTTTGAGCGTGGCGGCTCAAATAACCCATCAAATCGTGGGGATACTGGCAGAGCTTTCTTAAAAGTTCTTCAAATGGAACCCGGCTCCTTCTGCCTCATACTACCGCTATCAACCAATGCTAGCCTGATTGGCTCAGAGCGTCACGGAAGCCCGGCGCTCGACGACGCATTAAAGCTGAAGTGATAGGCGGCGATCTCGGTGGCGATAGCGAAGAGTGTGGCCGAAGACGCCGCAAGCACAAATAGTGCTCCAATGACAAGCCAGTCTATCACCTCAGAACGCCCAACTGGTTGGCTGTGAGCTTGGCGATCTCTTTTGGGTCGTGAGTGCCCGCGCCGGCGATCTCGATTACCTTGCGGGCGACGATCTCGCAAATGGGATCATTGCGATCAACCAAGTGCAGCGATTTCAGCGTATACGCAAATGCACGCTCGAGTGTTTCGACCTCTTCCTGCTCCAGCTTGGTGCCCACCAGCAAGCGATTGATCGGCATCTCCCGTCGTCCCTGGCTAAAACTACGCTTCGCCAGTTAACTGTAGTGACGGCTCGGAAGAAGTTCACGCCCGGAAAACTACGGATGCTCGCAAATCAGCTGGTCTGTATGTCAGGAGCCTTGGGGCTTGTCGGCGATGGCAGTTCGCCTGCCTGCTCTTGAAGATCGGCCGCAGCTTCAATGAGCCGCGTGGCCACGTTTGGATCGGAGGTCGCCTGCGCCATCTTGAGCAGTGCCGCTGGCTGCTTGGCGAGTATGGAAACGGTTCTGTGCCATGACGCTACGCTAGTTTTGAGCCGGGTTCCGCTACTCTGCGCCTTAGTACCCTAAATAGCAAAACATATGTCGGCTACCCGACATACCTAACGAGGGCACTCCACAACCAATTAAGGCGCGGCGACAGGAACACCGGCCCGGCGGCCGATGAAGCCGCTACCGTTGCCGTGATCGGACTGGAGTCCACAATAAAGCCCCGCCAACTGAGGCGGCGGGATTAGATCAGTCAAGCAGTGACAGATTGGAGCCGAATGTTTTCAAGTCGCCGCAACGTTCGGCGAGCCCTGAACTGCAGGATTACGGAAATGATCAGAGCCGCAAATGAAATCAGAATGACGGCCGCTGCTGTCCGTTCTCCGATCAACTTGGCCTCTGCTATCGACATTGGAGCATGTGTTGCGATCAAGATGCCGAACCAGCTTGCGCCAGCTTCAGCTAAGAAAAAAGTGAGAAGAAGCCATCCGAAAATGATGCGTTTAATCCGGCGACGAACCCGCCATGATCTTTTTGCTGCCTCCACATTGATCATGAAAATCTCCTCCGAAACAAAAATACGTCCCGGTTTGAACGGCAAAGACGTGTCCAAACCAACTCGGGATTGTACGCTATAGCACAAATATTACCCCTAAGGGGCGTTTCCTCTCGTCTGCTTCCTCTGCAAGTTGAAGCCAGTCGCCGCGACCTTCAGCCACGCCTCTTATCTTTCAGATTGGATGCCCTCTTAGCCTGCAAGCGGACAGCTCGCACTGCGGTCACCAAAGGAACCGCGAACTAAGGCGGCCTACCAGCCAAACGAGTACTTGATATGTCGCGGCATGGCGAGAGCGCCATCGGTGTAGTAGCCGTAGTTCCAGTAGTGATCGGCCACCGCGGCAGCGACTAAGACACTTATCGCCGTCCAGCCGAATTTGCCCACCAGTGCGCGCGTGGCGGCTCAACGCCGCCTGTCGGACAGCACGTCCGAGGAGGGAGGCTCGTCGATCTTGCTCTGCAGATCGGCCGCCTTATCAATGAGGGCCGCAGCCAAGGCACGGTCCGTCGTCTTTCGGGCCAGCTTGAGAAGCGTTGCGGCGTGACGGCCAAGATAGGTCCGATCAACCATCGTTTCATTCTCCCCTACGTCATCGAGCACGCAGTATCGGTGACTCGGTTCCGCCGCGAAAGTACATTTTTGTACACAGCTGAGGGCGGCGGGTCGGGGTGGGCGTGGCCAACCATCAGCCGTCAGGACGGCATGTGAAGCCGCTACGGTTTGTCGCGGTTGAACGGACGGGCCAGAATAATGGGGGCCCAACTGAGCGGCGGCCTTACTTATCGGCTGCCAGCCCGTTTTCAAATTGATCAGATGGAAGCCAGAGCAACTAGGCACTCCGCGGTCGTTACTCTTCGACCTTTTCGCCCTCAGCCCGATGTTGCGCATTCATAACGGTTCTAGGGCATTTGAAAATGACGTGTTTGACCATGCTCCGATTAGGACTGTTTAGGTAAGGCTAAATGCTCCAGAGCTATACTTAGGCCACTTCCCAACCTGAGACGGCCTTACCCTTCATGCCCTCGGCTCTACGTCCGGAGCTTGCAGGCCATTGTCGGGAGGCGGCATATCGTCAACTTGCTCTTTGAGGTCGGCCGCCTTCTCTATCAGCGCGACTGCGACGGTCGAGTCTGTCGTCTCCTTTGCGAACCTCAGAAGGGTCGCGATCTGGCGCGCAACATACAAAACACTAGGCACTGGACTCCGACCCTCCGAATGTCCGCTAATCGGGGAGCACCGGAAGTAGTCGGCCGACTGCGAAACCGACACGATTGATCGACTCCGCGTAACCTCATTTTCGACATTACGCGGCGCGTTGCTTGTCTGACTGTTCCTTTGACAATAGTCGCGGTTTCTGCCAACCCCTTTTCGTAATTTCCCGACGTCGAGGGCGGCGCCAGCAATGATCGGCACCACGAAGAAGGGCGCCTTCGGATCGTTCAGCTTGCCGAACGAGCTCATGGACTTAATCACCACGGCGGCCGGACAAGCGATCAAGCTGGTCCAAGTCGAGCCCAGACTCCAGAAGTAGACGTCCCGCCTGTGCAGAGCCATCATGGTGGTCACGACCCATACGAATACGAGGACGAGTACCAGGACGGCGATCACCTTGAGGTCGTCCAGATGTCCGGACCGGTCAGTATATCGCTCAGCATCTCTCGAGTTCCCCCTGTAGCGTTTGAGGCTTTAAAGCCGTGGGTCAATAAACCCCAAGGCGGTTGGCTGGGTACACGGAGCCTCCGCCAACTCTTCGCGACCAACCTTCGGCGCATCGTTGCAACTCGCGAATTTCTCAGTAGCGACGTGCAAACTTCTTGGTGGCAGTGCGAAAACTTCTTAGTGGCAAACTCGCTGCAACGTGCGTAGGTGCCAGATTGGAGCGGCTTTTCAACAGCGGTTCCCGCTTGCTCCGTAAGATGTCACCGCCGCATAAGGCGCGCGATGCCTCGCCACACAACAAAACCGGAGCGTCCTGCAAGCGCAGCGGCGAACAATCGTTCAGGGCTTGATCCTGCGGTGGCAAAATTCATCGAGGCGCTTGCGCGGGCGGCTGTCAGGCGGGAGAATAGGAACCGGGAGAATCCGGAGACCTAGCCATGAAGCGCGCGGCCACTTACGCCAGATATTCGTCAGATCTCCAGGATGATCGGTCGATCACAGATCAGAACCGCCTGAACGATCAGATCGCGGCACGCCACAGCCTAGATATCGTCCGCCGTTTCGAGGATCGGGAGATATCGGCCGCGTCAATTGTCACGCGACCGGGCTTCCAAGCGATGATGAGCGCCGCCAAGGCGCGGGAGTTCGATTTCATCATTATCGAAGACGTCGACCGAGCCTTCCGGAGCCAGGCGGACTATCACACGACGCGCCGGCAGCTGAAGTTCATCGGCGTCGAGATCATTGCGAATAGCGGCGTCGTGTCTGGGTTGGAAGGCAGCGTCCGCGCGATGATCGCGGAACATCAACTGGAAAACATGGCCGGCCATATTCATCGGACCATGTCTGGCATCGCGGCTGAAGGCCGCCACTGCGGCGGTCGCGCCTACGGCTATCGTGCGATCCCAGGCAGGCCCGGCGAGCTAGAGATCGTCGAGGCCGAGGCCGAAATCATCCGCCGCATCTTCAAGTCCTACGTCGACGGCGAAACACCCAACGCCATAGCAATGAAGCTGAACGCGGAGAGGATCACACCACCGCGCGGATCGTTCTGGCGACCATCATCGCTGCTCGGGAGCAAGCGCCGTGGTCATGGCCTCTTGCGAAACGAAATTTACCGCGGTGTGCTGATCTGGAATCGAGTCGGCATGGTGAAGAACCCGGACACTGGTCGGCGCGTCAGCCGCGTCAATGCGGCGAGCGACTGGCAGCGCGCCGATGCACCGCATTTGCGCGTCGTCACCGAAGATGTCTTCAACGCCGCGCAGAGGCGCATGGAAGCGCGGACGTTTGACGCGCCCAAAGGTGCGCGGCGCACGAAATACTTGCTCTCCGGGCTACTACGCTGCGGCGCCTGCGGTTCTGGAATGGAAATCAAAGATCGCGACTGTGGTCGCATCCGCATCCGATGCGTCAATGCGAAGCACGGCGCCGGCTGCCACAACACACGCGTCTTCCATCTCGCCCCGATCGAGCGCGCCGTGGTCGGCGGCCTCAAAAAGCACATCGGCTCCAAACAGGCTATTGGCTACTACGTGAAGGTCTTCAATGAAGAACAGCGGCGACAGTCAGCCGGTGCCGCCGCGGCGCGGGCGAAGCTTGAAGTAAAGCTTGCTGATGCAGAGCGAGGTATTGACCGGCTGATCGGAGCGATTGCGGAGGGAGCCATCACGACGGATGAAGCTCGCAAACGAATGCCGGCGCTGCGGTCGGAGTTGGAAGCTGCAAAGACCGCTCTCGCCGCATCCGAGGAACCGCCGAAGGTAGTCAGCATGCATCCGAAAATCGCCGAGCAATATTTGCGCGATTTGGATCGTTTGGATCAATTGATCGCGGGCGATCTCGCCGCCGGGGATGATGGCTTGGCGAAGGCGCTGCGAGAAATCATCACCAAGGTGAGGGTCATGCCGGAGGATGATCCAGTCACCAACCTGCGCGGTGAGCAATCTGAAAGACAAGGACCGAAAATCAGGATTGAGGGCTACCTCGAAAGCCTGATGAAACAGTCTCAGTTCGATCGTTCTTCCGGGGGTGGGCGTGGTAGCGGGGGAGGGACTCGAACCCCCGACCCCAGGATTATGATTCCCGTGCTCTAACCAGCTGAGCTACCCCGCCACGGGTCCGCGCGGGTTCAAGACCGCTGGCGCGAACGCGCGGCATATAAAGAGCCGCCTGACAGGCTGTCAAGCAAAGCGGGCGGCTCGGAATACGTGCTTTCGGGCCTATTTCGGCCGCACCGTCGGATCGCCGCCGGGGCTGCCGGGCGGCGGGATCACCGGCATCTTGCCGGTCTCGGGCGCGGGCGCGCGCATCGCCGGATCGACATTGGATGGCGGGCACAGCACGCCGTCGGCCCGGGCGAGCTTGTCGCCAAGTTGCTCGCCGCCGCCAGCGCGGCCCACGGTCGAATGTTCGGTGCTGTTCGTTCCATCCGGCGACATCGGCGCGCAATTGGCGGAGTCGTGCGGCGGTGGCGGCGCGGTCTGCTGCGCCGGCGTCGCCTTGGTCGGCGGCGCCTGTGCGAATGCGACCGCCGGGGTGACCAGCAGAACACAGGAGAGAAGCAGTGTGGGTTTTATCCTCATGCGGAGAGAACGCATGGAGGGCACGGCGGTTCCACAAAAACCACTCGTCATGCCCGCGCTTGACGCGGGCATCCACGTCTTTGGTTCACCGATGCAAAGAAGACGTGGATGGCCGGCTCAAGGCCGGACATGACGAAATCCTGGTGCTTTCGGTCAATCTTTCAGGATTTCCGGTAACGGATCAGCGAGAAATGCCCCATCGGCGGCATTGGCCGCCGCTCGGCCAGCGTGATGCCGCCATGTCTGGCGGCCCAATCGACCAGCCGGACCCAGGGAAACTCCGGCCGCCAGCCGAGCCGGCGCGCCAAAGGCGCGAAGGCGAGCTCGAAGGCGCGGCGCGGGCCGTTCTCGGCGCCGATATGGTTGACCAGGATCAACTCGCCGCCGGGTTTGAGCACGCGGACGAAATCGTCGAGCGTGCCTTCGGGATCGGGCACCGCGGTGATGACATATTGCGCCACCACGGCATCAAAGGAGGCGTCGCGGAACGCGAGGTTCTTGGCATCCATCACCGCCAGCGTCTCGACATTGCCGAGCTTTTGCGCGCGCACGCGTTGCTGAGCCTTCCGCAACATCGGCTCGGAAATATCGACGCCGCAGATTTTTGTGGAACGCGAATAATCAGACAGCGACAGGCCGGTGCCGACACCGACGTCGAGAATGCGGCCGCCGATGCGGTCGGCTTCCGCAATGGTCGATTGCCGGCCGGCGTCGAACACCTTGCCGAACACGAGGTCGTAGACCGGCGCCCAACGCCCATACGCCTTTTCGACCCGCTCGCGGTCGATGTCCCCCATGTCCCCGCCCTGAACTCTCTTACCTGACCGCTTCTGCGAACGGCCGCGTCGCGCCAGTGTGTCGTGCCGCCGCGCTCCGGATGAAGCCGCCGCCAAGTACGCGCGCCTGGCCCGAAGCCGCATCATAGAACACGCAGGCTTGTCCGGGCGAGACGCCTTCTTCGCCGGCGACGAGCTCGATCTCGTAATGACCGTTGGCGCCGCGCAGCCAGGCAGGCTGGGGCGCGCGGGTCGAGCGCACGCGCACGAACAGCTCCAGCCCGTTGCCGATTGTGGGATCAATCGCGCCATCGCCGATCCAGTTCACATCGCGCAGCGTAATGCGATCCATCCGCAGCGCCTCGCGCGGACCGACCACGACGCGGTGCGTCGCCGCATCCAGCCGCACCACAAAAAGCGGGTGGCCGAGTGCGATGCCGAGCCCCTTGCGCTGACCGACCGTGAAATGCGCAATGCCCTGATGGGTGCCAAGCACGTTGTCGTCGAGATCGACGATCTCGCCCGGCGCCATCGCGTTCGGCTTCAAGCGGCTGATGATGTCGGTATAGCGGCCGGTCGGCACGAAGCAGATGTCCTGGCTGTCGTGCTTGTCGGCCACGGTGAGACCGAAGCGCCGCGCCAGCTCGCGCACCTCGGGCTTGGTCATGTCGCCAAGCGGAAAGCGGACGAAGTCCAACTGCTCGCGCGTGGTCGCAAACAGGAAATAGCTCTGGTCGCGGTCGGCGT
>DASXJV010000210.1:0-5229 GCA_036497205.1 Bradyrhizobium sp. | reverse complement strand
GGACCCAGAATGATCTCCGCGCCTTCGTCGAGCGCCTGCTGCGTTCCCTGCTGGGCGCCTTGCGGGGTGCCGGCATCATCCTTGATCAGAAGCTGGATATTGGGATTCTGGAATTCCGCCAGCGCCATTTCGGCGGCATTCTTCATCGATTGCGCCGCGACGCCGGCATTGCCGGAGGCCGACAGCGGCAGGATCAATCCGACCTTGACCTGCCCGGTGCCCGCCACGAGCGGCTGCTGAGGCGGTCCCGAGGGACCAGGCTGCGAACCAGATGGATTGGAAAACGAGCTCAGGCTCTGCTGCACGCCGGCGCAAGCCCCAAGCAGGGGCGCGCCGAGAATCAGGCCTACTGCCGTCCGCCGGGTTGCCCCCGAAAACTGGAATTTGGGAATAAGCGGGCCCACCATGGCATCTCTTCTCTCTTGGCCGACCGAAATCGGCCAGGACTTGAACCTCCGACGATCAGGAGGGGGGATTCAGGCATATTGTCGGCGAATAGTTAACCAGAACAAAAGGATTATGGCGTTGCGGCGCGGACGCCGGTTGCAGGACCCCGTTTCCTCACCGTTGTGCGGGCACGGACTTCCAGGCACGCACGATTGTGGCGTAAGCGCTGTGTTGCTTCTAGATTGGCATTATGCGCGCAAAAGCTGCCCCCATAAATAGAACTGAAGGCCTGACCGGATCCGCCGCCCGGACATTTTCCGTGGGCGGCCATATCCTGACCGCGCCGAAGGCGGTTCCGGGCCTTCATCTGGTGGCGACGCCGATCGGCAATCTCGGCGACATCACCTTGCGCGCCCTGGAAACCCTGGCCGGCGTCGACATCATCGCCTGCGAAGATACCCGCATCACCCGCCGGCTGACCGAGCGCTACGCCATCTCCGCGCTGCTCAAACCCTATCACGAGCATAACGCCGCGCTGGCGCGGCCAAAGATCCTGGAGCGGCTCGCGCAGGGCGCCTCCATCGCATTGGTCTCGGATGCCGGCACGCCCTTGATCTCCGATCCTGGCTTCAAGCTGGTGCGCGACGTCTGCGCGGCCGGTTATCAGGTCATCGCGCTGCCGGGGCCCTCCTCGGTGCTGGCAGCGCTGTCGGTAGCGGCGCTGCCCACCGATCGGTTTTTCTTCGAAGGGTTTCTGCCGGCCAAAGAGAGCGCGCGCCGTACGCGACTTACAGAGTTGGCGCGGATCGACGCGACGCTGGTCATGTTCGAGTCCGGAAACCGGGTCCAGGACACCCTTGCCGATCTCGCCGAGATCATGGGCGCGCGCGCTGCCGCGATCTGCCGCGAGATGACGAAAATGCATGAAGATGTCAGGCGCGCGCCGGTCTCCGAACTGGCGCTGGCCGCCGACACGCTGGAGACGCGCGGCGAATTCGTGCTGGTGATCGGACCGCCCGCGGCGGGCGCGCAGATCATGGCTGAGGATGCGCTGGACGATCTGTTGCGATCATCCCTCAAACGCGACAGCGTGAAGGATGCGGTGGCGCACGCGGTCGAACTGTCCGGCCGGCCGCGCCGCGAAATCTATGCCCGCGCGCTCGAACTCGCCAAGGAAGCCAACAAGGAAGCCAGCCCGAAGGGCAACCATGGCGAAGACTGACGGTGTCTTACCGCCCGATAAGCTTCCAAAACCCGCGGCCCCCGCCCGCGTCGCGGCGTTTCGAACCGGTATCACTGCGGAAGCGCGCGCCGCCGCCTATCTGATGGCCAAGGGCTATCGCATTCTGGCCAAACGTTTTCGTACCCCCTATGGCGAGATCGACATCGTGGCGCGACGGCGCAATCTGCTGGCGTTTATCGAGGTCAAGGCCCGCGCCAGCCTCGACGACGCTGCCTATGCCGTGACTCCGCGCCAGCAGCGGCGCATCATTGATGCCGCGCAAGCCTGGCTGATGGTGCATCCCGAGCACGCCGATTTCGACCTGCGTTTCGACGCGATGCTGATTGCGCCGCGGCGGCTGCCGCGCCATCTGTTAGCGGCGTTCGACGCCAGCACCTGAAGACTCCATCCCGCAGAGACAAATTCCGGAACAGCAAATGAAATTGAACGTCGCCGTCCAGATGGACCCCATCGCGCGCATCAACATCCGCGGCGATTCAACATTCGCGCTGCTGCTGGAAGCGCAGAAGCGCGGCCATGGCCTTTCCTATTACACGCCGGACAAGCTCTCGCTGCTCGGAGAGGAACTCGTCGCGCCCGTACAATTGCTCACAGTGCGCGATAAGCCCGGCGACCATTTCACGCTCGGCGAACCGCGGCGCGAGCCGCTGGCGGCATTCGACGTCATCCTGCTGCGGCAAGACCCGCCGTTCGATCTCGCCTACATTACCTCGACGCATTTTCTCGAGCGTGTGCAGCCGAAGACGCTGGTGGTGAACGATCCCGCCAGCGTGCGCAATGCGCCGGAAAAGATCTTCGTGATGGATTTCCCGCATCTGATGCCGCCAACGCTGATCTCCAGGGATCTCGACGAGATCAACGCATTCCGCGACAAACACGGCGCCGTGGTGATGAAGCCCCTGCATGGCCACGGCGGCGCCGCGGTGTTTCGCGTCATGCCGCAGGACATGAATTTCGGTTCGCTCTACGACATGTTTTCCGTGACATTTCGCGAACCGTGGGTGACCCAGCGCTTTCTTCCCGAGATCAAACATGGCGACAAGCGCATCATCCTGGTCGACGGTGAATTCGCAGGCGCCGTCAATCGGGTGCCGGCGCCGGACGATCTGCGCTCCAACATGGTGCGCGGCGGCGCGGCGCAAGCGACCGAGCTTTCGCCCCGCGAGCGCGAAATCTGCGCTGCATTAGGCCCGGAGCTGCGCAAACGGGGACTGTTGTTTGTCGGCATCGACGTCATCGACGGCAATCTCACCGAGATCAACGTGACCTCGCCGACCGGCATCCGCGCGATTGCGGGGCTGGGAGGGTCTGATGTTGCTGCGAAAATATGGGACGTGATCGAGGCGAAGCGAGGCGGAAAATAACTTTTCTCGCTTCGTAACGTGCCTGACACATTTCCGTTGCACGCCTTCCAAAGGCCCATTTTCGCTTGCCAGCTTCAAAAGCGGGCGCAGCCTCTCTGTGCTCGTTGAATCCGGCGGCAAAATCCGCCCGGGCAACAAAAAGCATTCTCATAAAAGCAATGGAGGAATCACGCATGACATACCATGTTTCGCGACGGTCCCTGCTCGCGCTCGGTGCCGGTCTGGGTGCAACCGCCGTGATGGGCGACAGCGCGCTGGCCCGCGCCCCAAAGGTCGGGACGCAGCCGTCCTATTTCTACCGATTCAATCTGGGTAGCTCCGAGGTCACCGTGGTTTCCGACGGTCCTTTGCCGCTTGGCCCTCCCAAGGGCGCCTTCATCGGCGTGCCGGATGAAGAAGTGAGAAAGATGTTGAGTGACAACTTCCTGTCGCCTGACAATGTGGTGCTCGAGCAGAACTCACCGATCGTCAACATGGGCGACAAGCTGGTGCTGTTCGACACCGGCATGGGCACGTCGAAGGCATTCGGGCCGACCACCGGCCGTCAGCAGAAGAGCATGGCGGAAGCCGGGATCAAGCCCGAGGATATCGACGCGGTCGTGTGCTCGCACGCGCACATCGACCATATCGGCGGCATCGTGGGTGCCGACGACAAGCCGTTATTCCCGAACGCGCAGGTCTACATCGCGCAAAGCGATTTCGATTTCTGGACCGACGAGGGTAAGTTGGGCAGCCCGCTGAAGGATTTCGTGGTTCACGCCCGCAAGAACCTGATGCCGGTGCGCGACCGGCTGGTGTTCTTCAAGGATGGCCAGGAATTCCTGCCGGGCGTTCAGGCGATCGCCGCACCCGGGCACACGGTGGGCCACACCATCTTCATGGTGACATCGGAAGGTAAATCCTTCGCCTTCCTCGGCGATCTCTCGCACCACGCGATATTGCTGCTTGAAAAGCCGCGGATGGAATTCTCCTACGATACCGACCCCAAGCAGGCGGCGAACACGCGGGTGAGATTGCTGGACACGCTCGCGGCCAACAAGACCCCAGTGATGTCTTATCATTTTGCGTGGCCCGGATATGGCCACGTCGTCAAGAACGGCGACGGCTTCCACTATATCGCCGAGCCGATGGTCATGACGCTTTGAATTCTGCGCTGCGGGGGTGGCCCGTTTGGGCTGCCCCCGGCTGCTTTCAGCGTTCCCTGAATGTTCTTGCGCCGCCCGGTGCTTTCCGCTACCTTGGATTGCGGAACTGGGGGCGGCATGGTTCAGCGGGTTTCTACCGTAGCCTTTGAGGGGATCGAAGCCCGTGCCGTCGACGTGCAGGTGCAGGTTGCGCCCGGCCTGCCTGCTTTCGCCATTGTAGGTCTTCCGGACAAGGCGGTCTCCGAAGCCCGCGAGCGGGTGCGCTCGGCACTGATCGCCTCTGGGCTCGCGCTCCCCGCGCGCCGAATCACCGTCAATCTCGCCCCCGCCGACCTGCCGAAAGAAGGCAGCCATTACGATCTGCCGATCGCGCTCGGCCTGATGGCGGCGATCGGCGCCATTCCGCCGGATGCGCTTTCCGGCTTCACCGTGCTCGGCGAGCTCGGCCTGGACGGCTCGATCGCCCCCGTCGCGGGCGTGTTGCCGGCCGCGATCGGCGCCAATTCGCGCGAGGAAGGCCTGATCTGCCCTGCGGCGTGCGGCGCGGAGGCGGCCTGGGCGAGCCCGGATATCCAGATCGTGGCGGCGACCTCGCTGATCCAGATTGCCAACCATTTCAAGGGCACACAGGTGCTCTCGCGCCCGTTACCGAGGGTTCGCGAAGTCGAGGCCAATCTGCTCGATCTCCGCGACATCAAGGGCCAGGAGAGCGCCAAGCGCGCGCTCGAGATCGCCGCGGCCGGCGAACATCATCTCTTAATGATCGGCTCTCCTGGCGCCGGCAAGTCGATGCTGGCGGCGCGGCTGCCCTCGATCCTGCCGCCGCTGTCGCCGTCCGAACTGCTCGGCATTAGGTAGCAAACTCACCTTCCCCGTTTTGCCAATCATTTCAACGCCCCCCTGAGAAGGGACGGCCGCGAATCAGATTCGACTGGCTTGAGTCAAGGAGGACTCAAGAGTTCTCCCGCTTATTCACAGGGATGATTTGCGGGGAAAAGTAGGAACATTCCTTTATGAAACACAAGATCATCATTGACGGGATCAAGGCGAAGGGCGCATAACATGGTCATGGCTACAGACTCATTTGAAC
>DASXJV010000209.1:0-8192 GCA_036497205.1 Bradyrhizobium sp. | reverse complement strand
GCTTTAGCGGAAGCCGTGACGGACGATACCAAGAGCTGTTCCATGCCGGGCAGCTTCGCCAAGGGGTGTGACGATGCGTGACTGCTTGAAGAACCGTGCTGGATTTGACCGCGTGCTGATGGCCGTCGCGGCGACCTTCCTTACGGTGTCCGCGACCTCCGCACTTGCCCAAGCCGATCCGGCCCGCAACAGCGCCGCGGAACTCGCGATCGACGCGGCGGTCCCGCGTCCCGAACCTGCAAACGTCCCGCCTCCGACCATCAACGACTTCAAACCGGATGTTACAGCATCCGTGCCCGACGCGGCGAAGACAACAGCGAAGGCCGCGGAGACCACACCATCCGATATCGTCACTGCTCCGGCTTCCGACGCCGGCAAGAACGAGACCGGCAAGAACGACAGCGGCAAGAACGACAGCGCGAACACCATAACCGCGTCGCCTCCCGCTGCGGCCACTACAACGCCGGTCGCGGAACCCGCCAAGGAACCGACAAAGGCGGCAAGCAACGTCCCGCCGGCGGATCAGCCGGTCGCCGACAAACTGCGCGACATGTTGGGTTCGAAATCATTGCGCTATTTCGACCGCAAGGCCGAACGTACCGCGGTAGAAAAGTTTTACATCGCGCGCGAATATGCGCCGCTGTGGACCCAAGCCGGCGCGTTGACCCAGAGCGGCAAGGGCGTCATCGCACGCCTGAAGGATGCCGCTTCCGAGGGCTTGAATGCATCCGAATATCCGGTGCCTGATTTCGCTGCCGCGACCAGCCCGGATCAGCTTGCCGAAGCCGAGCTGAAACTGACCGCCAGCATGCTCGATTACGCGCGCCAGGCGCAGAGCGGCCGGATGCACTGGTCGCAGGTCAGCGCGGACATCTCGTATCCCGAGCATCCGACCGATCCCAACGAAGTGCTGACGAATGTCACAACGGCCAAAGATGCCTCGGCTGCGCTTGAGGGCTACAACCCGCCGCACAAGCTCTACCGCGAATTGAGGGCGAAGCTTGCCGAACTACGCGGCCAAGGCGGTGGACCGGTGATTCAGATTGCCGACGGACCGGCGCTTAAATTCACGCCGGCTCGCGGCAAGAAGCAGCCCGCGATCGAAATGGACGATGCGCGCGTGCCCCAGCTGCGCGCCAAGCTCGGCATCAACGCGAACGCCGGCGACACCCGTTACGATGCCAAGCTCGCCGAGGCCGTGCGAAGATTCCAGGAGAGTGCCGAGCTCAAGCCCACCGGCATCCTCGACGACCGCACCGTCAAGGCCTTGAACAGCCCCAAGCGCGACCGCCAGATCGACACCGTGATCGTCAACATGGAACGTTGGCGTTGGCTGCCGCGCCAGCTCGGCGCACCCTCGCTCGGCAATGCCTACGTCATTCTCAACATCCCGGACTATACGCTCAAGGTGATGCAGAACGGTGCGCAGGTCTGGAACACCAGGGTCGTCACCGGAAAACCGGGAGTTCATGCGACACCGCTTTTGACGGAGACGATGAAGTTCATCACGGTCAATCCGACCTGGAACGTGCCGCCGTCGATCATCTACAACGAATATCTGCCGGCGCTACAACAGGATCCGACAGTCCTGGAGCGCATGGGACTGAGGCTCGAACGCGCCCGCGACGGCAGCATTCACATTTCGCAGCCGCCGGGCGAAGCCAATGCGCTCGGCCGAATCCGCTTCAACTTCCCGAACAAATTCCTAGTCTATCAGCACGACACCCCGGACAAAAATTTGTTCGCCAAGGAAGAACGCGCGTTCAGCCATGGCTGCATGCGGGTACAGAATCCCGATCAGTACGCTGCGACGCTGCTCAACATCACGATGCCAAACGAGCGCTACACGCCTGAAAAAATCCGCAGCATGTACGGCCGCAGTGAGATCGATCTCAAGTTCCCGACCCCGATTCCGGTCAACATTACCTACCAGACGGCGTTTGTGGACGAGGCGGGCAAGCTGCAGCTCCGCAAGGACGTCTATGGCCGCGACGCCGCCATGCTGGCCTTGCTCCGTAACAGCCGAAGCAAGGATATGGAAAACGTCATCGCGCATTCGCAGCCGAGCTACGCCCGCCCGACCGGCAATCTGCCGACCGGCGTCAACTTTGCCAGCGACAATACCTATTCTTCCGGCCCGTCCTGGTCCGGCCCATCGTTCTTCGAAAGGCTGTTCGGAGCACCGATACCCCCTGCTC
Source organism: Bradyrhizobium sp. (assembly GCA_036497205.1). Taxonomy (GTDB): domain Bacteria; phylum Pseudomonadota; class Alphaproteobacteria; order Rhizobiales; family Xanthobacteraceae; genus Bradyrhizobium. Next base: position 5,994 of record DASXJV010000209.1, on the reverse strand, counting down.
CGATCCCGGGCCGCCGGCAGCAGCAGCGGCGGGTGATCACGCGCTGATTGTTTACCTTTTTCAGCGGACTGGTCCGAATTCCACAGCTAAATCAGCGGCCTCGCTATCCGGCGAGGCCGTCCGCGTTAACTGCTCTCCACCCGGATCTAGAGCCTTTTCCGTTTCGATTGAATCGAAACGGGGCTCTAGATTCTTGATTGACGCGTTTTCTTAACGCGAACCGGTCTCCACTTCGCTTGAAAACGGTTTAGCCAGCGGGCTACTTTTCGCCACACTCGGCGGGTTAGCTTAAGGCTGACTTGGGGGGTGGGACTTCAATCTCAATTAGCCCACCCGTGTTGAGACTGCGTTAACCTCTTTCGCCACACGGGGTAGCGAAAGAGTTCGTCGATCGGTCGTCCTTTGGGTGGGCTCATTTGTGCTGACTGGTTTCGCACGCCAATTCAATTCGCTTTCGTTATCCAAAGCCGGCTATCACGCCGGCCTGACGTCATTGTTGCTGCTGATGGGAGCCGGATCAGTCCACGATGCGACCGCGCTGAACGAAACCCGCACGCTTTCGTTCCACCATACCCATTCCGATGAAGATATCACCGTCACCTTCAAGCGTGACGGGCGCTATGACGAAGAGGCGCTGAAGCAGCTCAATCACTATCTCCGCGACTGGCGATCCCAGGAACAGACCACGATGGATCGTCACCTGTTCGACATCCTCTGGGAGGTCTACCGCGACGTCGACGGCAAGAAGCCGATCCAGATCATTTCCTCGTACCGCTCCCCCGCTACCAACGCCATGCTCCGCCGCCGTTCTTCAGGCGTGGCGCGCTTCAGCCAGCACATGCTCGGCCACGCCATGGATTTTTACATTCCGGACGTACCGCTTGAGCAGATCCGATACGCCGGGCTTCGCCTGCAGCGGGGCGGCGTCGGGTTCTATCCGACATCGGGATCGCCCTTTGTTCATCTCGATACCGGCAGCATTCGCCACTGGCCGCGAATGACCCACGATCAATTGGCCCGCGTATTCCCTGATGGCCGCACCGTGCACGTTCCGTCCGACGGCAATCCGCTAAAGGGATACGAACTTGCCCGCGCCGAGATCGAAAAACGCGGCAACGGCAACGAAGCTTCATCAAAGAGCAAATCGAGCCTGTTCGCCGCATTGTTCAAAGGTAAGTCGAACGACGAGGATGACGAAGGCGCCAACGCTCCCGTCATCAGCGAAAAGACCGCTCCGGCCGGTGTGATGGCCGCCACTCCCGCCAAATCCACTGAGCCCCTGCGGATGCCGCGCGCAAAGCCCGCCGTGGCTTCAACCTTCCAGCTAGCCTCGGCCGACACACAGGCCGTCCAGCCCGCAAAAACCAAGCAGGCCGCATCGGCTGAAAAGCCCGAGGCGAAACCGCAAACGCCGGCTGATATCATCAATGCCCGCGGTTTCTGGGGCGACGCGCCCGCAACGCCGAAACAGGCAACGCCGGCGCAAGTCGCCGCCATCAGCGCCCGCCAGGCGCTAGCCGCCGCCGACCCGCAATCGACCGCAAGTGTTTCCGCCGCATTCCAGGCGCTGGCCTACGCGCCGGCATCCAATTCACCGGTTGACCGCTCGAATATCGTCACGGCCAGCGCGCCTATGCCGCGCAGCATCCGGCCGGCGTCGGCGCCGCGCAATCCGATGGCCGACTCGGTCGTCGCCAAGGGACCGCAGGGTCAGGGCAGCGTGATTGCAACATCGACGCGGATCGCAGCTTCCAGGAGCAACGATGCTTGGATGCGGGTCATGATCCTGGCGCCGAGCGCGAGCACGTCGATGTCCGCGACCGTGCTGGGCGATACCGACATGACCCTGATGCGCGCGCATTTCGTCAAGCCGCAAGCTGCGATCGCCATGAGTTTCTCCGACGACCCGCTGATGGGAATGGCCTGCGACCAGTTTACCGGATCGGCGATCGCGACGCTGGCGACACAATCGTTCGTGATGCGGACCGCAGCGCTGCGCTGATCGCATGGTCGAACAGGTAACCGCTTCCACAATTTCAGCGTCGTCCTTGCGGAATGCGAGCACCCCTGACTCCAGGCCTCGCAATTGAGGTTTGGAGCCGGTTCCACGCAGTTCCTCCTGTTCCCTTCCACTCGTTCCGCTCGGCGCCGGCGCTTCGTCCCGTCAGACCGGCAGGCCTGCCATGAGCAGGCCAGCCTCGTGGCGCTTGCGGTCGGCTTCGCGCTTGTAGTGCTGGGTGGCCAAGTAGACGGCCACCGAGAAATTCGGCTCGCGCTTTAGGACCTCTGCCGCGTGCGCGGCAGCCGCGACCGCGTTGCCCATGTGCGCGAACGTGGCGGCAAGGAAGGCATGATGGGTGTGGTCAGGCCGTGTGATCCGCGAAAAGGCCTCGGCGGCCTCGGCATATTTCTCGGCGCAATAGCAGGCGCGCCCGAGATGGCTCCAGAAGCGCTCTGGATGGTACGGGTTGAGGCGCATCGCCTTCTTGATCCAGTCGATGCCCTCCTCCGGCCGCCCCAGCCACGTTAGAAGCTCGCCCTGCTGCACCACGACAAGGTCGTAGTTGGGGTTGAGCGCGAGCGCCCGCTCCTGATGGTAGGCGGCCTTGTCATGATCCTCGCGCGTCAGGTTCAGCGCGGCGAGAATCCGGTGCACGTCGCTGTCATTGTCATCGAGCGCCAGCGCGATCTCCAGCTCCGCGGCCAACTGCTGGAAGGTGGCGTCGCGATCCGCGCACCACTCATGAACCCAGGTTTGGCCCAGTACGCATGCTTTCCAGGCGTGAGCGTGGGCATAGTTCGGGTCGAGCGCGAGGGCGCGGTCAAGCAGGCGCTGCGCCTGGGCGTTGTCCTCCCGGATCGATCGGTGGTGCAGCACCCTGGCGGTCAGCACACACTCATAAGCCGCCATGTTGTCGGTCGGCTTGCGCTTCGCACGGTCCTGCGTGGCGGCCTCGACGCGGCCGGGGAGCGTCGCAACGATCGCGCAGGTCATCTCGTCCTGGATAGCGAAGATATCCTCAAGCTTGCGGTCGTAGCGTTCGGCCCAAATGTGCCGGTCGGTTTCGGCGTCGATCAGCTGAACGGTGACGCGGATGCGATCACCCACTTTTCGCACGCTCCCCTCGAGGACGTAGTCGACACCGAATTCGCGTGCGACTTCCTGCACCTTCACCGCCTTGCCCTTGTGCACGAAAGTCGAGTTGCGCGAGATGACGAGCAGGTCGCGGAAGCGCGACAGTTCCGTAATGATGTCCTCGGTGAGGCCGTCCGCGAAGAACTCCTGCTCCGGATCGCCGCTCATGTTGAGGAGCGGCAACACGGCGATGGACGGCTTTTTGGCGATCGTTGACGCCACTGCGACGTGCTTGGCGTCCTCTGGCGCGGTCGTTGGGTCTGGCTCAAGCCGGACCCGAAAGACGCGGATTGGACGGGCGATATTCTTGACGCTCTGGTCACCCAGATCCTCGAATGCGACGTCTTCCAGGCGCTGGCCGACCTGATCGCGCACCGCGCCCGAGACACAGATGCCGCCCGGATCGGCGAGCATTTCCAGGCGCGCCGCCACGTTGACGCCGTCGCCAAAGATGTCGTTTTCATCAACGATCACGTCGCCCAGATTGATGCCGATGCGGAACTGTATCCACCGCGCCGGCGGGACGTCCGTGTTGCGTCGCGCCATCCGGCGCTGAATCTCGGCAGCGCACAACACCGCGTCGGCGACGCTGTGGAACTCGACCAGCATGCCGTCGCCGCTGGTCTTGATGATGCGGCCGCGGTTCTTCGCGATGGCCGGGTCGAGGAGCTCGATCCGATGGGTCTTGAGACGCGCAAGTGTCCCCGTCTCGTCGACCTCCATCAGCCGACTGTAGCCGACCATGTCGGCGGCGAGGACCGCTGCGAGCCTGCGCTCTGGTCCAGGCACGTCCATCTCTTCGGTTCCTTCACCGAAGCAGTCTAACAGATGAGAGGCTTTTGCCCAAGCATGCGCGCGCCGGAAATGCCTGCCGGCTAGAGCCTTTTCCGTTTCGATTGGAATCGAAACGGGACTCTAGATTCTTGATTTGACGCGTTTTCTTAACGCGAACCGGTCTCCACTTCGCCTGAAAATGCTCTAGCGCCTCACAACATTCCCAACGCCTGCATGTAGGTTTCCAGGATGGTTTCCTGTTCCTGCCGCTCGTCGGCATCCTGCTTGCGCATCCGCACGATGGTGCGCAGCGCCTTGACGTCGTAGCCGTTGCCCTTCGCCTCCGCATAGACGTCGCGGATATCGTCCGAGATCGTCTTCTTTTCTTCTTCCAGCCGCTCGATGCGCTCGATGATGGCCTTGAGCTGGTCTTTGGCAAATTTTGTCGCGGGTTCTTCCTTGACGGCGGCAGAGGTGGCCATCGGGTACTCCTGATTGAACTGACGGTGGGCTGAAAGCGGAAGCGCCGCACGCTTCGCCACGCACCGCATCCCGAAATGACCCTCAAGAGTGGCGCGGCCTGCGTCAAGGCAACATCGCGCTCATCCACAGCGCACCCACAGGAGAAAGCGGAAGCCGACATTGCCCAACGGGTCGCGCGAATGCGCGCCCGGTGACAGGGTCCGCGAAGCAATCCAGAGCCTCGGAAAAGCCGCTACTGGATTGCTTCGAATGACGATAGGGCCATCAGTGCCCGCTGTGGGCTTTCTTCATCGCCGCGAGCTGCTCGGGACTAACCGTGTCCTGAAAGTTCGACTTCCAAGTCTCGTAGGGCATGCCATAGACGGCCTCGCGGCTTTCGTCCTTGCTCATGTCAGCGCCCTTGGCGTCGGCTTCCTCCTTGAGCCAGTTGGACAGGCAGTTGCGGCAGAAGCCCGCCAGATTCATCAGATCGATGTTCTGGACATCGGTGCGGGAGCGCAGATGTTGCACTAGGCGCCGGAAGACGGCGGCTTCAAGTTCCGTTCTGGTTTTGTCGTCAATTGTCATCGCCGTTATCTCGCCGTTTCCTGCAGGATATTGATATTAAGTGGGAGCTGTCACAGATTTTGCCATATCGCAGCGCTAACAGGGCATTAACGGGCGGGAATTCGGCTACCTATTGCCTGAAAATACCCCTGGGCCGTTGACAGTCTCCGCTCGCTTACGCGAAATCATCAATGATTTGATATAGCCTCCCTAAATGATCCCAAGAAATTCACATCGCCCCAATCCATTCTCTCTTCGCGCGATCGCCGGTTTGATGCCGGCGCTGGCGCTTGCGATCCTGTGCCTGTGGAATAGTCCGGCCGCGGCGGACTTTCGTCTCTGCAACAACACCTCGAGCCGGGTCGGCATTGCGCTCGGCTACAAGGATGCCGAGGGCTGGACCACTGAAGGCTGGTGGAACGTGTCGTCGCGGGCTTGCGAGACCCTGCTGCGCGGTACGCTTGTCGCACGATTCTATTATATCTATGCCCTCGATTACGACCGCGGCGGCGAGTGGTCAGGACAAGCCTTCATGTGTTCGCGCGACAAGGAATTCACCATCAAAGGCACCGAGAATTGCCTGGCGCGCGGTTTTGACCGCACCGGCTTCTTCGAGGTCGACACCGGCGAGCAGCGCGCCTGGACCGTGCAACTGACCGAATCCAACGAACAGCCGGCGCAGCGGGTGCCGGGTATCCCGGGAACAGTCGGCCCAAGCGGGCCGGGAGGCCTTCCAGGCATGCCCAATTCGCCGGGCGGAACGCCTCCGGGCGCGTCTGGTCTGCCGCCAGGCGTCGCGCCCGGAAGCAAGCCATGAGACGCCTGCGCCGCATCAAAATCCTTGCAACGCTTGGCCCTGCATCCTCCGACAGCGCGATGATCCGGCGCCTGTTCGAGGCCGGCGCCGACGTCTTCCGCATCAATATGAGCCATACCTCGCATGACAAGATGCGCGAACTGGTCAAGACCATTCGCAATGTCGAGTCCAGCTACGGCCGGCCGATTGGCATTCTGGTCGATCTTCAAGGGCCGAAGTTGCGCCTGGGGATGTTCGC
>DASXJV010000208.1:0-4450 GCA_036497205.1 Bradyrhizobium sp. | reverse complement strand
CTCGCATAGGCGGCGAGGAGGGAACGCTTTTCGACCTCCCACTGAAATTCGTGGGCACGCTCCCTGCCGTAGCTCCGCATACGCTCGCGCGCGGCCTCGTCCTCAAGCAGCGCCACGATTCCTTCGCCGAGCGCCTGCGGCGTCGGCTTCGCCACCACCAGGGCGGCGTCGCCCGCATCACGCCTCGCCTGTGCCAAGTCGAACAGGACGAACGGCAGCCCGATGGCCATGTATTCATAGACCTTGATCATCGACATCATCACGTTGCAGGCATTGGGCGGATCCGGAACGACGCCGATATCGCAAGCCGCCAGCTTGGCGGGAAGCGCATCGCCCGAAATGTAACCGGCAAATTCGACATTGTCGGCGATCCCGAGTTCGCCTGTGAGCGTCCTGAGCCGGCCTGCTTCCGGCCCGTCGCCGATGATCAGGCAGGCGATATCCGTTCGATGCAGACGCTTGACGATGTGTTCCATCGCCTCGACCAGCAGGTCTACACCGTCCTGCTCGGCAATCACTCCCACATAGCCGACGAGATATCGAAAGGCCCGCCTGACCCCCAGATCGGGCTTGACCTGCCTGAAGCGCCCGAGATCGGGGACGCTTCTGACGATCCAGACCCTGTCTGGCGCCATCCCGCCTCGCTCCACGGCCTGCTGCTTCAGGGTAGGGTTTGTCGCGAGGCTCCCGTCGGCCGATCGAAACGTCCAGCGTTCAAACAGGAGCAGGAGACGATAAAAGAAATCCTGGCGGCCGAACTTGACCTCATAAAGTTCGGGCGCGGGATCATGCTGATCGAACAGAAATTTCTTGCCAAAGAAGAACTTGTAAAAAATCGCGATCAAAAAGATGAAGCACGGTGGATTGCACGCATGAAGAATATCGAATCCATGCCGGTGCGCCACCTTCAACGAGAGAACGAATTCCCAAAAAACGGCGACAGCATATTCGAGAAGATAAGTCACGGCGCCCGAGCCTTCCACACCGCGTGGATGGCGGTAGATATGCACACCGTCTATCTGCTCGTATGCCTTGTCATATCCCTTGCCTTTCGGACAAATGACCGAAACGGTGTAACCAGCCTGGTGCAGCGCTGTGGCCTCCGGCCAGACCCGGCTATCGGCCGGCACCGGCATGTTTTCGACGATGATAAGGACCGCGCCGCCCGCATCACCTACCGCAGGTATGTTGGCGGAGAGAGCCATTGCCCCGCCTCCGTAAGTGAAAACCTGGCGACCTTATAGATAGGACTTCCCAAAGAGGGGCACAATCTCGAGGTCGCGGACGATCCGCAGGGTGCCCGGCGGCCTTGCCGCCGAAGGATGATGATCGGGATGGTTCTTATACTGCTCCGGAACCGGGGTAGGAAGCTCTCTGGTATCATCCGGGCTGGAGCTCGCCCTTGAAGCTGGCCGAAGGAGCGGCTCGTGGACCCAAAGCCGACTCCCGGCTTGCCGTCGCTGGTGCGCAAACTGGCCGATCGACACCCATACCACTGCTGACGTTTCCTGCTGTAAATTCTGACCTTGCCCCCAAGTTTTATCCAATCCTGAGTTCGTCCTGGCGGTTGGCTTTGCCCGATTGGGCGGTGGCAGCGACGGGAGCTGGCGCGGAGCCTTCGGCATAGCGAAGCGCCAGATCCCGTCGCGGATGGCAGGTGAAACCGCTCGATGCCGCGCGCGAACTCCATGCTGGTGCTCTTCCTGCGGGGCGCTACTTTCAACCAGCCCTCATACGCCGCCGCAGCCCACAACCTGACGAGGGTGCGTTGACGCCGCCCCTCGGTTCGATCAGCTTCGGGCTTTCAATTGTCTCGCCCCGGTGCCGAGCAAGGATGGCCTCCAAAGCCCGAACCTCTGCGCGCATCACTGCAAGCGCAAGCTTCCGATAGTCGGCACAGTTCGGGTCGAGGTTGATCGGAAAGACCTGAAGCAGTTCGTTCAACTCGTAGCGGATGAAATCAACGTTGCCGCGCGCCAGAGCCTCCTTGACGGCGGGCAAGACAACCGACGCACTCTCCTCAACCTTGTGCATCATCCGGTCGGACAGGCCGGAGCCATTCTTTTCTACCGAGAAGGAACTTTCAAACTCGACCCCCGCCTCGCTGAGTTGCTGATGAATGCTCGCGAACAGCGGATCATCACCGATGCCCTCAGCACGCAATTCTTCGTCTCCGTAAAGTTCGGAAGCGTAGAAGTAGTCGCTGATCTGCTTGATTTCCGCTTCGGTAAGGCAAGTGCGGACGGGTTGCTCGACAAGCAGCGCCTCTGCTTCAGCGAGGATGCGGTCGAGCTTCATCATGACCGGCTTTGAAAGTATCTTGGCCTGCCCCTCATCTTTGGTGCGCAGGCTTTCCTTTAGCCACGACACCCGCTCCTTGGGAGCACCCATCACCCTTGCGACGGCCTCTTTGAGACGCTTCGGCACTGCTCGGCGCACGCACCACACGCCGTGTTCATTCTGAATTAGACCCAAGCCTACAACGCGCACCATTGATCCCACCGCTTGATACCAGTGCGGCAGGACGAAGCTATTGAATTGTCGAATTATTCCTGAAAAAAAGGGCTTCGTGAGTTGGTGGCGCGCCCGAAGAGATTCGAACTCCTGACCCCTAGATTCGTAGTCTAGTGCTCTATCCAGCTGAGCTACGGGCGCGTTTTTCGCAGGTCGAGGGGCCAAGGCCCGCCGATGCCGCATGCATTCGGAAAACTTGTTCAGAGGTCGCGAAAGCGCGTCATAGCTACCGGCTCCGGCCGGGCTTGGCAAGGTCCGCAAAACGGCATCAGCCGGTCGATTTGCACAAGCAGATCGGGCAAGAAGCCCGCACAACGCGCCAAATGGCATGTGCGTTCAGGCCCGTGCCCGCTCGTTGCGTACGCTCAGCAGTTCCACCGGCCGGTCGGGTATTGCGACCCGGAAGGTCGCGCCGATGGTACCTTCCACCAGATGGATGTTGCCGCCATGGGCGCGGACAAGCTCGGCGGCGATCGCGAGCCCCAGTCCGCTGCCGCCGGGACGGCCTGTTGTCTGGAATGCCTCGAACAGATGATCGCGGGCCTTCTGGGGAACGCCGGGACCGGTGTCGGAGACCTCGACGATCGCGACCGAGCCTTCCCGGCGCCCGGTAATGCGAATCTGCTGGGTTGCGGCGTCGCTACGGGGCCGGTTTTCGAGCGCCTGCGCCGCGTTGCGGACCAGATTGAGCAGGACACGAAACAGCTGATCGGGATCGGCGTCGATGGTGAGCCCGCGCTCGATCGCGCTGATCCAGGTGATCGACGCATCCGACGCAAGCCCCGCGGATTCGCGGACCTCGACCACAACCGGCTCGATCAGCATCATCCGGCGGTCCGGGGCGGCCTCCTGCGCACGGCCATAGGACAGCGTCGACTGGCAGAACGCGATGGCGCGCTCCAGCGAGCGCATCAGTTTCGGCGCGAAGCGCTGCACCCGCGGATCCGGCACGCTGGCAAGCTGGTCCGAAAGCAGTTGCGAGGATGCCAGCAGGTTGCGCAGATCATGGTTGATCTTCGAGACCGCAAGGCCGAGTGCGGCGAGCCGGCTCTTTTGATGCAGCATCGAAACCAGATCGCGCTGCATGTCGGATAATTCGCGCTCGGCTACGCCGATCTCGTCGCCGCGCTGGCTGGGCACGATGATGCGTGCCGAACTTTCGGGATTTTCGTGAAAGCCGACCAGGCTCGCGGTCAGTCGCCGCATCGGCCGCACGAACAGATAATGCAGCGCGAGATAGACCAGCGCCGCGGTGAGGACCGCGATCCCCAGCGAGACCAAGAGCAGATTGCGGGAAAACCGGTACATCGCCTGACGTAGCGGCTGCTCGTCGATCACGACCTCGATGAATTGCGCGCCGCCGCGTGCCGGGCCGATGACGCGGATCGCCTGATTGCCGCTTTCAAGCATGATCTCGAAAGAATCGACGATCGCGGACCACACGGTTATCGATCGCATGTCCACATCATGATCGATCGCCGCCGGCAAACCGGCGCTGGCCAGCAGCCGGCGCTGCTGCCCCATCTTGATGGCTACCGCACGCGCGCCGATGCTGCCGAGGATTTGCCGTGCCAGCGAATCCGGAACCATGCCGGAAGGGGCGGCATCCAGCACCAGCGCCGCAGTGTTGGCCGCCGCCAGCCGGTCGTTCAGCCGGTTGATCCGGAAATTCGCAATCGCGGGCACATAGATCAGCACTTCCGCGATCATGACCAGCGGAATGGTGAGCAGCAGCAGCTTGCCGGACAGACCAAGCCGGCGTGACGGCAGCAGCCGCGGCAGTCCTGTTGTCGGCTGTTCATCGGTCACTGACACGATATCTGCCTTCGATGTCTCAGGTTTCAAGATGCGTGTTGCTCGGGAACCGGTCAAATTACGGTTCGATAATGTCTGCCGGTTCCGGACCGGGTGGGCGCCGGGCGAGCTGCCGTCCCCC
>DASXJV010000207.1:0-9900 GCA_036497205.1 Bradyrhizobium sp. | reverse complement strand
CTCCGAGATTAATCGCGCTGCGTCCGATATGGTCGTCGAGGATGCGCAGCGCCACTTTGCTGTCCCGCGCGATCGCTGCTCTGAGAAGACGCTCGTGATCGTCCTTTTGATCGATCGCCCAATGACCGCGCTTCATCGCGAGACGGCGATAGCGTTCCGCCTGATCGAACGCGGAGCGCCAAGCGTTTAGCAGCCACGCGCTGCCGCAAGCGGCCACTAGGGCGCGGTGAAAGTTGGTGTGATGGCGCTCCCAGACTGAATACTCTTGCTCCGTCCGTGGCTTGATGCGCGTGGCCTTCTGCAATTGATGAAACATGGCGACAAGCTCGTTTTCCCAGCTGTCGCCCCCATTCGCGATGGCGGATTCCAGCGCGCGCTTTTCCAGGAATTTGCGGCTGGCGATTATGTGCTCGTAGTCCTTGAGCGACGCCTCAGGCGCGCGAAATCCCTTTTGTCCGACTTGCGTGACCAAGCCCAACCCAGCCAGTCGCGACAGCGCCTCGCGCAACGGAGCAACGCCGACGTCGTAGCGGCCGCGCATTTCTTCAAATTTCAGGCGTTCTCCCGGCCCGAATTGGTTCGATTTGAGATCGTCCAGAAGACGCTCAAAAACCCGGCCGGCGATCGTGGACGTTGTCATCAAGGCCAATCCGATTCGCAACCCCGCAAATGTGAAACAGATAGCGAAATTTCGTTGACAAGTAAAATGTCGAAATTATCATAATCTTCGTCATTTTTTTGTTTTCGTTCGCCCTTCGGAGCAGCCCTGAGATGAACCAATCCGCGCGAGGCCAACCAGCGGCGCTTCCCCGACACCCCGACCCGCTCTTCATATCGCACGCAGACTGCCTGAAGATCCTCACAATCGAAGAAACTATGAGGATCTGCGAAGAGGTATTTCAAATGCACGCGCGCGGCACTGTCTCGCCGCCGATCCCGCCCGCATTCAAGCTGGACGACGACGAATTCAAAAATCATTGGCACGTCAAAGGAGTTCTGTTGAAGGAAATTCCGATCACAGGAGTTCGCCTTTACAATTACTATGACGATGGCGTGACCAACACGGTCGGCGGACTGGGCTGCAACCGCTACGTCGTCCTGTCGGACCCGCGCACAGGACATGCGGTCGCTTTTGTTGACGAGCATCTCAGTTACGGATGGCGAAGCGCGGCGGCAGCCGTAGTGCCCATGAGGTGGGTCGCGCCGGCAAAGCCCAAGATTCTTGGACTCATCGGGATCGGCTCGATGTGTACCGGTGTGATGCAATGCCTCGTGAAGATGTACAGGTTTGACGAAATACGGGTGACCTCGCGCCGCAAGGAATCGCGGGAGGCGTTTGCGAAGAAGTGGAGCGAGACGTTGGGGCTCCCCGTGCGCGCCATCGACAACAACGAGGAGGTAGCGCGCGGCGCGGACATTGTCGTCGGCGGCACGACGTCGTCCGACGTCATGATACGGGAAGCCTGGGTCAAGCCCGGCGCCGTCGTCATCTCTCTCGCCCGCCAGCAGTTTGAATTGTCCGGCTTCGCCAAGATGGATAAAGTCATCGTGGATGATTGGGAACTGAATATGCGAAACCACTATTTCAGAAAAATGGTGGAAGGAGGCCTGTTTTCACACGAACAGCTCCATGCCGACATTCCTCAGATCACGACAAATCAGCGCAAAGGCCGCGAGCGGGATGACGAGAGGATACTTATCCATACGACGGGCTTCGTATCGCAGGATATCGCGATCTCTCATTGGATCTATGAACAGGCAAAGAAGCGCTCCATGGGAATAACATTGCCGGCTGCTCGGGATGAGAGCGGCGATGCCAGCCACTAACGAAGGCGCCTCGGTACATCGACGCGTGCGGGATCGCATTACGCTCGACTCTTGCAAGACAATGCTGATCGAGCTTGTCAAGGTTCCAAGCCCGCAAACCGTATTGATGGAGGATGAGCCGCTGTTGAAGCGCTTCATCTCAGGCGAAGTCGAGCCGCGCCTTCGCAAAATGGGATTTTCGGATATCCAGTATGACGCCATGGGTAACCTCTATTCGGCCTATGGCGCCGGAACGTCCGGCCGATCGCTGATGCTTATCACGAACGCGATGAACCAGCCGCAGGCGACCATGACGCGCGCTTATCAGGGTGACGTGGCCGGTGGTGAGCCCTACGGACTACCGGGCGAAGTAGTGTTGGGTAAGGGCGCGAGCGAGCAGAAGTCGAACATGGCGGCGATGTTCGTCGCGATGGAGAGCGTCGTCGCGTCGGGCGTTCCAATAACCGGTCGCCTCGTGCATCTGTGTTGCCTGTCGGGTGAAACAGGCAAGCACGACGCCATCAAAAGCCTCGTCGAAGCGACGGGCGCCACGGCGGAGATGGCATTTCTCGGCGGCACCAGCCTAAAACTTAGTCTTGGCAATCGCGGCCGGCTCGATGTGTTCATTAATGTGCGCGGCCGATCGGTCCATTCGAGCGGTCCAAAAAACGGCTGCAACGCGATCACCGGGGCGATGGAAGTACTGCGCAGCTTGGAGTCCCTCGATCTTCGCCGGCGCGATGCGCGCGTCGGCGACCAGGCGCTTACGGTCAACCGCATTCGTAGCTTTCCCGAAAGCACCCACACGATCCAAGACCGTTGCGAAATCACCCTTGACCGACGCCTACTGCCGGGAGAGGACCCCGATGCGGCGTTTGCCGAGATTGAAAAGATCGCGATGGAGGTCGACGGCAAGCCGGACCCAGTCAGCGGCCAAGCTTTTCATGTCGAAGTCGTCAAAGGACCGTTTATGTATCCTTCGATGGTGGAGCCCGGCGCAGGCATCGTCAAATTCCTCGATTCGACGTGTGACGAGGTTCTAGGCGCTCCTCCCGAGCATATTTACGCGCCAAATGCTTTCGACCAAGGCTATCTAAATCATATTGGCATTCCGACCGTGAATTGGGGGCCGGGCGAATACGACTACGCGCACACCGATCTCGATATGGCATCTGTCGAACGCGTTAGAGATGCGGCGCGAGTTTTTGCAACGCTGCTTATTAGTCATCTCAGCGAAGGGTGAGACATGCTCAAAATCATCGATCTCTCAGAGGCGTCGTCAACACCGATGGATGGCGGTCGCGGCACGAAGAAAAAACTGGTCGATACAGCAGACGGCACCCAGGCGCTCGATGTTCACATGAACACGCTCGCGCCCGGCGGCCCACGGGGCAAGCTGCATAAACACAGCGTAGCCGATAACGTTTATATCGTGCGCAGCGGCAGCGGCGAATTCATCGTCGAAGGAAAGACCTATCGAGTCAAGAAAGACCAAATTGTCTTTATCCCGGCGGGATTGAAGCACTCGCTCAGCAACGTGTCGGATGAGCCGTTCGAGATTTTCGAGATTTACGCACCAGCTGGCGACAGATTCGATTTCATTGTCTGCGAATGAAGATTCGACCGCAGGCGCTGGCGAATGCTGCACTGCACTGCAAGCCGCCACCACGGTTGCGCAAGGGCAGAACGATAATCGCTACGCCGATGGAGTCTAACGCCGCGGCGCTTTGCGGCCCCTCTGCATTACACCAACAATCAGGGCGTTCGCGTTGAGCAACAAGCATCCGCATATCGCGTTGATCGCGACGGGCGGAACGATTGCCGGCCGCGCCGAAGACGCCTGGTTGGCGTCGCGGTATCGCGCCGGAGCGATCGATGTCGCGGAGATTTGCAGTGCCGTGCCGGGACTGTCCGCTATCGCCCGCATCAGCGCCGAGCAGTTCGCGAACATCGACAGCAAAGATGTCGACCTGGAAACTTGGAAACGCCTGGCAGTGCGCGTCAACGGCGTTGCGGCGCATCCCGACATCGATGGCATCGTCGTCCTGCACGGGACCGACACGCTCGAAGAAACCGCCTTTCTGCTTCACCTGGTCGCCGAAACGGCAAAGCCCATCGTCCTGACGGGAGCGATGCGGCCGGCCAACGCGATGTCGGCGGACGGCCCCATGAATCTGTACGATGCAGTTACGGTGGCCGCCGCAGAATGCGCACTCGGACAAGGCGTGCTTGCCGTCCTCGACAATCGTATTCACGGCGCGCGCGACGTCAGAAAAAGCTGTACCTCGGGTGCTGCGGCTTTTTCCTCGGGTGAGAATGGCGCGCTCGGAAGAGTCCAGGACGGGCGCGTAGTCTTTCATCATCGCGCTCTCCAACCGGATACCGGCAGGAGCGGTTTCAAGATCGAAGACGGTCTGTCGCCCGTGGAGATCATTCTTTGCTACGGCGGTGTGTCTTCCGCGGCACTCAACGGCGTGGTGTCGGCGGGAACGAAAGGGATCGTTGTCGCCGGCGTAGGCGGCGGTGCACTTCCCGACGACATCGAACGACGGCTGTCCGAGGCATCCGCGAGCGGAGTTACCGTCGTGCGCGCGAGCCGGATCGGAAACGGTGCCGTACCACGCAACGCGGCGGATGAAGCGATGGGTTTCATCGCAGCAGGATCGCTTGGCAGTTATAAGGCGCGCATCTTGTTGATGTTAGTGCTCAGCATGCGACCGCGACCAGACCACAAAGAGTTGCAGAGTATTTTCGACAGCTATTAACACGACGGCATCGAGACTCCGCGACTGGCGCGAAAGCAAACGAAGGACTAGGCACGTGATGACTTCGGAAGTCGTACAGGCCGCAATCGGGAAGGCGATCAAGCCCGCGAGCGTGGACCCTTGGCCGGCTTGAAGTGCTCTCCAAGACGACATCCCGTCCTTGAAAGGGTTCTTCTCGCAGAATCCCGGGCATTCGTTTCTCCTCAGCGGAAGATGGCCTCGCACTTGCATCTGGGTTCGACGCCAACATGGGCAACGGGAAAGGATAGACGATGCGGAATACGGAAAAGACTGGTGCCGGGCGCCTAACGCGGCGAGGATGTCTTTGCTCGCTCGGCGCAGCAGCCGTCGCGGCGATCCTGCCCGAAAAACCGTCGAACGCGGCGGACTGGCCTACGCGACAAGTCACCGTCATCGTCCCCTATGCGGCCGGCGGCTTCACTGATTTACTGGCCCGCTTCTCCGCGAAATATCTCGCCGATAAACTTGGACAACCTTTCATCGTCGAGAATCGGCCCGGTGCTGGCGGCGCCATCGGCACTATGGTCATGATGGGTTCGCCGCCGGACGGCTACACACTGATGTTTGGCTCAGCATCGCAGCCCGGAATCGCGCCGCTGATCCAAAAGATCAACTACAATCCCGATGCGCTTGTGCCGATCAGTATCTTCGGCAAAATTCCCTTTCTCCTCGCGGTGAGATCGACATTTCCCGCCGACGATCTTGCCGGCTTCATCAAGATCGCCAAAGCCAAGGGACTTCCCCTCACTGCCTCGATGACTGGCTACGGCGCCACAAGTCATCTACTGATAACCGGCTTTGCGGCCCAGGCCGGTTTGCAAATAACACCTGTTCCGTACAAGGGATCAGCGCCGGCCGCCGCCGCGGTCCTACAAGGTGACGTGGACATGACGTGGGCTGGAGTTTCCGATCTGATGCCTTTCATTTCAGACGGCAGGGTGAAAATTCTCGCCGTCTCGGCCGGCAATCGGATCCCATTGCTACCGAACGTTCCATCGGTTAGCGAGACGCTGCCGGGCTTTTCTCTGGAGACGTGGAACGGATATTTCGCGCCGCCGAATATCCCTCAGCAGATCGTCGAATTGGTCGCCAAGTCGGTCCAGGAGGCTGCCGCCGTGCCAGAGATCCGCAATCGGCTTCGTGAACTCGGAATCAATCCGGTTGGGACGACGACGGCTGAGATGGCGGCGACGATAAAGACCGACAAGGTTTTCTATCGCAAGGCGGTGGAGGCCGCCGGTCTGAAGCCGCAGTAGCCGGGGGCGCAAGCGCAATGGCGATGAGCCGAAAGCTGAGGCGTTGCTCGTAGTTCGACGATGGGTGCACCAGTCCGAGCGTCCCGCTTTGGATCTTGGCGCTGGCTTGCACGCAACCAAATTCAATCCATGCTCGATTACCGGTGTGACTACGCATGCATTTATCCTTCAGTCGTATCTATCCCGCGCGCCGCTCGGCTGTGCTGGCGCGCAATATGGTTGCTGCCTCGCAGCCCCTGGCGGCGCAGGCAGGCGTTCATATGCTGCGGCAGGGCGGCAATGCAGTCGATGCGGCATTGGCAGCGGCGATCACGCTTGTCGTTGTCGAACCAACGGCGAACGGTCTCGGCTCGGATGCATTCTGTATCGTCTCGGACGGAAAGGGGCTGCACGGTCTGAACGCGTCGGGTCGATCACCGGCGTCCTGGACGCCCGAACGCTTTGCGCGGCACAAAGAGATGCCCCTGCGAGGTTGGGAAAGCGTAACTGTGCCGGGCGCAGTATCGGCCTGGGTCGATCTGTCGGAGCGGTTCGGCAAGCTGCCTTTTGCAACTTTATTCGGGCCGGCGATCGGCTACGCGCAGCGAGGTTATTGTGTCTCGCCCGTCGTTGCCGAGGTTTGGCGGCGCAATGCGATAGAGTTGAAAGTTCAGCCGGGTTACGCGGAAGCCTTCATGCCAGGAGGGGACGCGCCACAAGCGGGCGATTTGTTTCGCAACGAGGCTATGGCGAGATCGTTGCGGCTAATTGCCGAGACGAAAGGTGAATGTTTCTATCGCGGAGAGCTTGCCGAGCGGATTTCGGCATTTGCCACAAAGCATGGTGCCGCGTTGACGGCCGATGATCTCGCAGCGCATCGCAACGATTGGTGCGGCACGATCAAGCAAGACTTCGGGGACGCGGCGCTGCACGAGATCCCGCCTAACGGCCAAGGTATCGCGGCTTTAATGGCGCTTGGCATCATCCGTCATCTTGATGTCGAGAATTGCAAGGTCGACTCGGTTGATGCCCTGCATCTACAAATCGAGTCGATGAAGCTCGCTTTCGCCGACGTCGATAGCTATGTCTCGGACCTCGATCATATGAAGGCCGTGACGCCAGCCGATCTCCTTGATCCCAATTACCTCGCAGAACGAGCCAAGCTGATCGACCGAACTCGCGCGCAAGCCTTCGGATCCGGTGCGCCGAAGCGCGGCGGTACGGTGTGTCTCTCTGCGGCAGACGCGAGCGGGATGATGGTCTCCTATATTCAATCCAACTATTCGGGTTTCGGCTCAGGTGTTGTTGTGCCGGAGACTGGCATCAGTCTGCAAAGTCGCGGCAACGGTTTCACCTTGACGCCGGGACATCCGAACGAGGTCGGTGGTCGAAAACGCCCGTTCCACACTATTATTCCAGGCTTCATGACGCGCGACGGGGCGCCGCACACAGCCTTCGGCGTGATGGGTGGGCCCATTCAAGCGCAGGGCTCATTTGCAAGCGTTTCTGCGCATGCAAGTTTGGGGGCAGGATCCGCAAACCACAGCAGAAGCCCCGCGTTGGCGCTTCATGGAAGGTCTCAAAATTGCGATTGAGCCGGAAGCCGGCTCTGCTGTGATACAGGAGCTGGAAAGCAGGGGGCATCAAATTACACCAGAGGCTCCCGAGGCCAATTTCGGCTTCGGCGGCGCCCAGCTTGTCTGCGCAACGTCAAACGGTTTTATTGGCGGATCTGATCCCCGCAAAGACGGCCAGGTGGCCTGCTTCTGAGGCTCGTAGCCGGAGAGGCGGAGGATTTCGTCGTAGAATCGATCGTTCCGATCTTCGATCACGTGCTCTCAATGCCGCGCTTAGCTTGCTATAGTTTGCGCTTCGCCGGGGCGACCTGCGTCGGGGGAGGAAGGGCCACACTGGCTGACTTGCTACTTATAGCCTCACATTCTGCACCGGGTGGATTTGGCGAGCAGAACTCAACGAACTGCCGTTGGCGGCAGATGTATGGAAGGAATAATCGCTCGTGGAATTGCGTTGCCTGACATGTCGTGAGCGGCGGACGGTGCTGGAAGAAGCACCGATCGAGATCTGGACGCCTCGCTCGCCCGTGCGATGCATACGCCACGCAAGCTGGCCCCGGCGGGCCAGGTATGCCCAGCGGGCCCTTGAAAGCTCGCGCACGCCGTCCGGCGCGCGCGGTCGCGGCTGTCGACAGCAACTTACTGTCGAACGGGTTGACCGTGGTGTCGCGTCCGGCGGCGTGAGGCGGGGCGGGCGAGAGCGCGTCTGGCCCTACGCCTGGAGAACCGATGCGGCTATCCTGCTGCCCATGCACATCGCGGGCGGCAGGAGCTTGGTTGGTACGACATGGCCACGGAGACCGCGGCGGCGATACAATCCTTCGCGGCCGCCGAAGATGTTTTTGTGCTGTTCGCCGGCGCCGTGCTCACCCGGCCGCATAGCCGATACCTGACGATCGCCTCGCTCATCAGCCTCGGCGCGGTACTATGATTGGCGAGACGGCCGGGGCCGATCTCGGACATATCGCGAGCTGGGCGGAGGCACCCAGTTCGCTTCAGCGGTCGCTGATGCACAGGGCAAGTGGGAACGATGACCGATCGATGGCGCTACCAGATACGAATCTATCTGAGTGACGAGGCTGCGGAATTGGCACGCCGCGATCCGGACAATCCGGCGCTCAATTCCGTCACGGAGGTGCTGGCCAAGCATCACGCAACGATGAAATGTCAGTTTGACGCGTTCGCAGACTATGTTGCCGAAGCCGAACGGCAAGGGACCGACGGCTATCCTCTTTATGCGTGGACCAAGGCGACAATCGAGGACCCGGTGAAGAGAGCAAAGCACATCAAATCCTTTGCCCTCTATGTGAAAGGCGATGAGGTCTACGCCAAGGATATCGCCGACGCGCTCGAAGCAGACCTGACACCCCTGGCGGGTGGCGCGCTGATTGGACGGATGTCCAAGCACGACACCAATCCGGCAAACAATCCTCAGCCGCCGTCGCGGTAGCCTCTTCGGCTCGAACAGCCGGTGTCTTTGAGGTCTACCTCTGGTTATCCCCCGACACCGACATGGTCCAGGCGTCGCCAGCTGACAATCGTTCCACAACCCGCCTGGAAAATTGAACCCTCAGCACAAATCGCGGAAGACCAGGCGCTGCTCTGAAAGCCGCAATGTTACAAACGGCAAATGTTCCTCGATCGTGAACTCCGTTCGATGAAAGATGTGTGACTCAGGTCACATCTTGCAGCCAGATTGTCGTCTAGTTTTGCTGCCGTGTCTTTGGGTGAAGGACCGTTCGGGGCAAACAGAGGTTCCGTTCATGGATGGCAAGGAGCCCACATATTTTGACATCGAGACCGTGGGCGTTTTGAGGGAAACTTTGGAAGATGCCTGGGCGTGTCTCCGGCCAGAGCAGCGAGGAACCACGAGCAAGAGCCTGCTGGCGGAACGGATCCTTAAAGCGGCTGCACAGGGTGAACGAGACCGAGAGCGGTTGCTTGATGCTGCTCTGGACCTTGCCGTTTGAGGCAGTAAGCGGCGCACCGATGTTGTCGGCATCTTCCCCAATGAAGACGCCATCGTTCGGCTCGTCGGCGCGATCCTGCTCGAACAGAACGATGAATGGGCCGTGCAGCGCGCCCGCTACATGACCCTGGAAACCATCGCGCCCTCGAGCGAAGATCCCATCATCAGCCTGCCAGCTCTCGCAGAATGATCGATCCGGCCCGTGCCGATGATCGCGATGACACGCCGTCAGCTACACCACCCTACGTGGCACGATCCGACCAATCCTCTCTAAGTGACCGTTTGTGTTGTTGCAGGGGCCCTGAGACGTGATTCAAGGTTAGGATGTGGACCCGAGCGCATCGTGGCCGAATGGCCAATATCGAGAAGAAGACTTGGGTGGTTGCGCGTGGCCTAGGATCTCGGCATAACTGCTGGCACTCGATAGCTGGTTCGAGCGTTCAGTACGTCGGAATTAAAGTTGTGAGATTTACCCCCGCGTTTCCGTGCCCCTTTCGGTTAATTATTTTGCCGTTGAAAGCGGGACGACA
>DASXJV010000206.1:0-8558 GCA_036497205.1 Bradyrhizobium sp. | reverse complement strand
AGCAAACTATCGTGGGTGCCGGTATCAAGCCACGCGAAACCTCGACCCATGATCTCGACGTTCAATTCTCCGCGTTCCATATAAATCCGATTAACGTCCGTGATTTCCAGCTCGCCGCGGTGCGAGGGCCCGATAGATGCGGCTACATCGAGGACACTATTGTCGTAGAAATAGAGGCCTGTTACCGCGAGATTCGATCGTGGCAATTTCGGCTTCTCCTCAATCGAAATTGCGCGTCCCTCCGCACCGATTTCGACAACGCCGTAGCGATGCGGGTCCGAAACAACATAGCCAAAGATCGTAGCGCCAGATGGCCGTGTCCGCGCCGACACGAGAAGTTCAGGCAGACCATGACCATAAAATATATTGTCTCCGAGGATTAAGGCGACAGCGTCGTCGCCCACGAAATCGCGTCCGATGATGAACGCTTCCGCCAGCCCCCGCGGCTCAGGTTGAACGGCATAATCCAGCTCGACGCCAAAGCCGCCCCCATCGCCGAGAAGCCGCTCAAATGCGGGTTTATCGGGCGGCGTTGTGATAATGAGAATTTCTCGGATTCCAGCAAGTATCAAAATGCTCAAGGGATAATAGATCATCGGCTTGTCGTAGACTGGGAGGAGCTGTTTCGATTGAACCAGCGTCAACGGATACAGCCTCGTGCCGGATCCTCCGGCCAGGACAATGCCCTTCACAAGTACCTCGCACTTTCCAAGTTAACCGATCGCTTTAGTGAGGAGGATGTCGACGATTTCGCGCGTGCGCACTTGCCACGGTTTTGCCCTATAGCCAAAAGTCCGCGCAAACAATCCGGAATCGAGCCGTGAATTGGCTGGTCGCGGAGCTGGTGCGGCGTACTCCGCCGTTGTGATTGCCTCAACGGCGGGTCTTCGATGGGTCCATTTCGCCTGGCAATCGACGATCGCCTCCGCGAATCCATGCCATGTGGTCGCCCCATCGCCGGCAAAATGAAAGATGCCTCGATAGGATCGCCCCTCGAGGATTGCGCGGTCGACGGCAAGGATTGCTTCCGCGATATCCAATGTCGCTGTTGGACAGCCGTGCTGGTCGCCGACGATCTGCAAACGATCGCGCGATGTCGCCAGACGGAGGACCGTTTTCAGAAAATTGTTGCCGTACTGCCCATATACCCAAGCCGTCCGGACAATGATCGCGTCTCGGTTAGCGGCGCGAACAAGGACCTCGCCGCGCAATTTCGTAGCCCCGTAAACACCGAGCGGAGCCACTGCATCGGCCTCGACATAGGATCCATGTTTCGTACCGTCGAAAACGTAGTCGGTCGACAAGTGCAACAATGGGACCTCTGCCCGCGCCGCAAAAAGAGCGACATTCTCGGCGCCGCCAGCGTTAACGGCCTCTGCGCGTTCACGCTCCTGTTCTGCACGATCGACCGCCGTATACGCGGCTGCATTCACTATCAAATGCGGTCTGGTTTGCTCCACTATCCGAGCAACCGCGTCAGGAGACACGATGTCGACGTCCTCATGCGTGACTGCGCGCAATCCTATATTTCTGGCTTTGGCCAGCCCGGCTAGTTCACGTCCTACCTGGCCCGCGGCCCCAAATATGAGAATGAGACCCATCACACAACGCCATCGCTAACTTTCCCCAGTCTTTGTCCGCTGTATCGGCCAGAGCGAATAGGCTTCCACCAATCTCTATTTGCCAAATACCAGCTGACTGTCTTTCGAAGACCGGACTCGAAAGTCTCTCTCGGCATCCATCCGAGCTCACGCTTGATCTTGGACGCGTCAATGGCGTAACGCCGATCGTGGCCGGGGCGGTCGGGTACGAAAGTTACGAGCCGAGAGCGCGACCCGATGTTCGTATCCGGCACCATTTCGTCGAGCAGCGCACAAATTCCCCGAACCACTTCAATATTGCTACGCTCGCACCACCCGCCGACATTGTAGTTTTCACCGATGGCTCCTGATTGCGCAATTGAGACCAGCGCTCGCGCGTGATCTTCAACGTAGAGCCAGTCGCGAACGTTTTTTCCGTCGCCATAAACCGGGAGTGGTTTGCCCTCGATCGCGTTTAGTATCGTCAGCGGTATCAGCTTTTCGGGAAAGTGAAATGGTCCGTAATTATTTGAGCAGTTGGAGCACAGCGTTGGCAAACCATAGGTGTGATACCAAGCTCTAACCAAATGGTCAGCGCTGGCTTTTGAGGCGGAATAGGGCGACCGCGGCCGGTAGGGGGTCGTCTCCAAAAAAAGGCCTTCCGCCTCAAGCGAACCGAACACCTCGTCGGTCGACACGTGGTGAAAACGAAACCGTTGCCTCGCCTGTCCAAGTGTCTCCCAATAACGGCGCGCCGCTTCCAGCAACACATACGTGCCTATGATATTCGTCTGAATGAATTCAGCCGGCCCGTCGATCGACCGATCGACATGGCTCTCGGCCGCGAGATGCATAATAATGTCCGGTCGATAATCGTTGAGAATACGCCCGACGGCATCGGGGGCGCAAATATCGGCCTTTTCGAACTGAAGTCGCGTATCGGATATGACCGGCAATAGGTTATCGAGATTGCCCGCATAGGTCAGCTTGTCGAGGCCGAACACGCGATGTTCGGTATTCTCGATGAGATGTCGCGCTACGGCGGAGCCGATGAAGCCTGCGACGCCGGTAATCAGAAAGCGTAATGTGCCAGGCATTTTTCAGAAGGCGAATGGTGAGGAAAAATCACGCAGGCGCGGAAGATTCCGATCCTTTTCGGACACACAGGCCTCCGCGGCGGAAATCGGCCAGTCGATGGCAAGGTCGGGATCGTTCCAGCGCAACCCGCCTTCACAGGTCTTTGCGTAATGGGCATCGACCTTATATGAGACGACCGTCTCCGGTTCGAGCGTACAGAAGGCGTGCGCAAAGCCGACGGGAATGAATAGGTGCTGTCCGTCCGCGGCCGAGAGCGCCGTCCCACACCAGCGGCCATAGGTTGGACTCCCGCGCCGCACATCGACGGCGACGTCGTACACGGAGCCACGGACCACTCTAACAAGTTTTGCTTGCGCGCAGGGAGCGGACTGAAAGTGCAAGCCCCGAACAGTCCCGCGATGAATCGAGTACGAGAGATTGTCCTGCACGAAAGCACAAGTGATTCCGACCTTAGCATATGACTCCCGATTATAGGTTTCGACAACATATCCGCGCTCGTCATAATGCATTCTCGGGGTGAGAAGCATGACCTCGGGGATGGACAAAAAAGTTGCCAGTGTCGACAAGGCACGACTACCCGTATTTATTGTCGTTTCTCATATTGGGCATCTTCGGACAACTGAAGCAAGTTCGACGTGCGCGATCGAATCTCGATACGTCGACGTTTTTTCAAATTGCGATCGTTGATGATCTTAAACCCGTATCCGACCTGCCGCATCTGGCAAAGTTGCGAATTAAAGTCGCAGCTTTGCGTT
Organism: Bradyrhizobium sp.; assembly: GCA_036497205.1. GTDB lineage: Bacteria > Pseudomonadota > Alphaproteobacteria > Rhizobiales > Xanthobacteraceae > Bradyrhizobium. The sequence continues at coordinate 5,125 of DASXJV010000206.1, read as the reverse complement.
GACAGGGCTCATATATCGTAGCGCAAAACCTGCGAACATCAGGAACGCGGTGCCGATAACGTTTCCTCAGTGAACTAACGTCGAGCTTGCAGCAATACGCATCGCGACGTTGTTGATCGGAACACGCGTCTAACAAAAGCAACCAGCCAGTTATGCAGCGGTTCGGTCCCGCCGCATTGTTCCAATCCGGCGTGGCCGGGGAATTCTACTGCTGCCTTGAGCCTTCACAAATCGACACGGAACTCGGCACGATCCAAATAGAGGTTTTCGGCTAAGTGCGTCGGGGCAAATGAAGACCTAACCGACACATTCTTGTAAGCGACGCGGCATAACTTGGCGACACGTTCGCGACTGTCATTTTTGTCGGCTTCCGGCCGTTGCGAGCGCGCTACAGAGATACCAGAATGATATTGCCGTGACTCAAATCGGCTCAGATGAAGTGGAAAGTTGGGAGCGGAAGTGAGGGCGCCTTCATGAACGAGATGTTCCAAGAATTGATTCAAAGTCTCGCGATGCGCGATGACACATCTGAAATTGAGCATCTGTTGAGGCGAACACTGAATCAATACGGCTTTCCATGTTTTGCCTATCTCAGCTTCATGCCGCGAGATGGCAGCGACGATCCGCTGACAATAACCACGTATCCGAGTTCCTGGGTTCAGCGGTACACCGCGAATCGGTATGACCGGATCGATCCGGTGATCGCGCGCTCGATCGCAACGACGCTTCCCTTTTCCTGGTCGATCGCTGAATCCGATATAAACCTGACGAAGAAGCAGAAGTGGTTTTTCGAAGAGGCCCGTGAGTTCGGGATTAGTCATGGACTTACTATTCCTATCCATGAACGCCTGGGAAAAGTTGCAACGCTCACGATCTCCGCTTGCGGCTCCCGTTCGGAATTCGACGGCCGAGTGGAGCGATACCGCCATGAGCTCCATCTTATTGCGATCTACCTGCACGCGCGACTGCGCAACGCAACTCCTGCGCCCATTTCGCCGCTTCGCCCATTCCTGACACAGCGCGAGCGATCCTGCCTGCAATGGGTGGCTCGCGGAAAGAGTGCTTCGGACATCGCCGAGATCATACGCATCAGCCGGCGAACCGTGGTCTTTCACACCGAAAACGCCAAACGAAAACTTGGTGTCGCGACCGCGCAACAGGCCGTTGCCATGGGTCTGATGTACGACATCATCAGCCCGTAGTCGTTCGTCGCTCCAAACTTAGGTCGGCATCGTAAACCTGAGCGCAGTTACTGCGCCCGGCATGCGAGCGCGATCGAGAGGTCGCGCTGGGTACGTCGGGCATCTGCGTGCGCCTTGCTCGGCCGACCGAGCGTCAGCGCTCATGAGCCTGTCGCCCCGGCATCCTCGGTATGTTCCGGCCGCATAGCCATACGCGCTCGCGCAATCCCAACTGATCACGCCTCCGCTCAGCATACCTGTAAAGTTAGACAGCTATAATTGGTGCTAAGCGCATCGGTAATATCCCGCTCGATCGCATGGAGTAAGGACGCCGATGATCAAATTTGTCACGAAGGACAATGCAGGACGCCATGTCATCAATCTGTATCAAATGCATCGCCTTCGTAAGACTGTCTTCAAGGACCGGCTCGGCTGGGATGTCACCGTCAGCGGCGAACTCGAGGTCGATGAATTTGACGCTCTAGGGCCGAGCTATGTGCTCTCCACGGACGGATACGGTGCCGTGAATGGCTGCGTCCGTCTGCTCCCGACGATCGGGCCGAACATGCTTCGCGACATTTTTCCGTCACTTGTGACGAGGGCAGCGGTTCCTTGCGATGAGCGCGCGTGGGAAGCCAGCCGTTTTGCGGTGAGCGGTAATGCCGCCACGACCGAGGCGGGCCTTTCGCAAACGACTTACGACTTGCTGATCGGAGTTCTCAAAGCCGGCCTCTCGAACGGAATTAGCACGATCGCCAGTGTCGTCGATGTACGGATGGAACGCATTCTCAGGCGCGCCGGGTGGCAACTCGATCGCCTCGGTTCCCCGCGCCGAATAGGCAAAACCATCGCCATGGCCGGACAACTCGACGTGTCCGCCCAAATCCTTCGGTCACTTGAGGCACGCGCTGGGTACGCGCACGCCGCCGCCGTCTAATCGCAAGTGAGGACTGCGCGCCAACCCCCGGTTCCATCGATCATGATCCCGCGACGCGGGCTGAATACAGGAGCACGAACGTGAGCAACCCTTTCGACGATCAAGGCGGAGCCTTCGTCGTCCTCGCCAACGACCGGGGCCAACATTCGCTCTGGCCCGCGGCCACCGAGGTCCCAGCCGGCTGGTCGATCGTCCTCGAGCAGAGCGTCCGCCAGGAATGCATCGAATACATCAACAGGAATTGGACAGACATGCGGCCGAGAGCCGGCGCCGATATCGGATGAGCAGGCGCCGAACAAGTCACCGATCTTCCGTTTAACGACACGAACGATTGGATGAGCCGTGGACGCGATCAACAACTCTTCACAGGTGCTTCCGCTCACCGCCGCCCAGACCGGCATGTGGTTTGCGGATAAATTCAGCTCGTCGGATTCGATATTCAATCTCGCCGAATGCGTGGAAATCCACGGACCGATCGAGCCCGCGCTGTTTGAAGCGGCGCTGCGCCAAGCCGCTCAGGAAGCGGAAACGGTGCGGGTCCGGCTCATCGAGCAGAGCGACGGACCTCGCCAGATCATCCCCCCTTCATTGGACGCGACCTTTCCGTTCATCGATGTCAGCGCCGAGACAGATCCGCGCGCGGCGGCGGAACGCTGGATGATGGCGGAACTCACGCGCCCGGTCGATCTGCAGATTGGTCCGCTCTGGGTCTGCGCCTTGTTCAAGGCCGCGCCGGATCGGTACTTCTGGTACCACCGTTGTCATCACATCATTATGGATGGCTTCACGGCCGGTCTGTTCTCCCGGCGGGTCGCCGACATCTATACCGCGCTCGCCGAGGGGCGCCCGCCCGACGACGACACGTTCGAACCCTTGGCGCTCCTGCTCGAAGAAGAGACCGCCTATCGAAATTCCGAGCGATTTGAGCGCGACCGCCGCTATTGGCTGGAGCGCTTTGCCGATCGGCCAGCCGTGCTCAGTCTCGCGGACCAGCGTCGGCAAAATGTCGGCGGTCTCCTCCGTCAGTCGATCCATCTGTCCGCCGAACAGGTGAAGGCGCTGCGTGCGACGGCGCAGGTCTGCGGCGCAAGTCTCCCGCAGATGATGATCGCCGCCACGGCGGCCTATCTCTATCGCATGACTGGAATGGATGATCTGGTCATTGGTCTGCCGGTTGCGGCCCGGCCGAAGGGCCGGCTGCGACGCGTCCCCGGCATGGTCGCCAATGCCGTGGCGCTGCGTGTGGCCTTGAATGCAGGCATGAGCGGGACGTCGCTTATTCGCGAGGTGGGACGGCAAGTCCGCGAGGCGATCCGGCACCAGTGTTACAGATATGAGGATCTTCGGCGCGACCTCAATTTGCTCGTCACCAACCAGCATCTCTTCACGATGGTCATCAATATCGAGCCGTTCGATTACGATTTTCGCTTCGCCGGCCATCCGGTGACCACGCACAACCTGTCCAATGGCTCGGCCGAGGATCTTGCCATATTCGTCTATGATCGCGGGGATGGGAAAGGTCTGCGGATCGATTTCGATGCCAACCCCGCCCTCTATACCGCACAGGATCTCGCCGATCACCAGCAACGCCTTGTCAGGCTCCTCGACGCGATCATACGCGATCCTGACCGTCCGATCGGCGGCATAGACATTCTCGATGCGGCCGAGCGGGGGCGGGTGCTGGTCGCGTGGAACGACTCTGCGCGCGCTGTGGCGCAGACCACATTGCCGGCGCTGATCGAAAGCCAGGTCGCGCAGCGCGGCGCTGCCACCGCCCTTGTCTGCGAAGACGCCACGCTCAGCTATGCCGAGCTGAACGCCCGCGCCAACCGGCTCGCACACCTCCTGATCGCGCGGGGCGCCGGCCCCGAGCAGATCGTCGCGCTCGCTTTGCCACGGTCGGCCGACCTGATCGTCGGGCTGCTGGCGATCCTCAAGAGCGGTGCCGCCTATATGCCGCTCGACCCTGATTATCCCGCCGACCGGCTCGTCTTCATGCTCGCCGATGCCAAGCCGGCGTGCCTCGTTACAAGCAGCGCCATCGCCCTGGATCCGCCCGAGTCCACGGTGCGGCTGGTGCTCGATGATCCCGAGACCGCCGGCATCCTCTCCGGTCAGCCCGATACCGATCCGCGCGATGATGACCGCACCGCGCCGCTGTCGCCGCTCAGTCCCGCCTACGTCATCTACACCTCCGGCTCGACAGGAACCCCGAAGGGCGTCGTCGTCTCGCACGGCAGTCTCCTCAATCACATGCTGTGGATGATGAGCGAGTACCCGGTGGGCGAGGAGGATCGAGTCTTGTCTCGGACCTCGGTCAGCTTCGATGCATCGGGTTGGGAACTATGGCTGCCGCTGCTTTCAGGTTGCGCGCTGAACCTGGCGCCCGTGCATGTCACGCGCGATCCGCAGCAGCTCATCGATTATATCAAGCATCAGGGCATCACCATTGCTCAGTTCGTGCCCTCGTTGCTTGCAGCAACATCCGAATTCACCGGCGCTATCGGCACACATTCGCTCAAGCACGTCTTCGCGGGTGGCGAGGCGCTGCCTGCGAGCCTGGCGAGAGACGTGACGTCGGCCTGGAACGTTCGGCTGGTCAACCTCTACGGTCCGACTGAGACAACGATCCAGGTGACATCGTGGCTTTGGGACGACGCTAGTGATGGCCAGTTCGCACCGATCGGGCGGCCGATCTGGAACACGCAGGTCTATGTGCTGGATGATGGTTTGCAGCCGGTGCCGGTCGGGGTGGCGGGCGAACTCTATATCGCCGGCAGCGGCTTGGCGCGCGGCTATCTCAACCGGCCCGGCCTGACCGCCGAGCGCTTCGTCGCGAACCCGTTCGGGCCGCCGGGCACCCGCGTGTATCGCACCGGCGACCGGGCGTGCTGGCGGGCCGACGGCGCGCTGCAATACCTCGGCCGCGCCGACCAGCAGGTCAAGATCCGCGGCTTCCGCATCGAGCCCGGCGAGATCGAGGCCGCACTCGGCCAGCATGACACTG
>DASXJV010000205.1:0-8693 GCA_036497205.1 Bradyrhizobium sp. | reverse complement strand
TGCCGAGCCACACCGCGCGCGACGCCTCGTCGTCGGCGACCATCGTCACAACAGCGTCGGCTCCGTCAGCCGCATCGGCAGGAGACGCCGCCCATCGCGCACCGCGCCCGATCAAATCGTGCGCCTTCGACTTGCTGCGATTCCAGACCGCTACCGTGAAGCCGCCCTCGAGATAGCGACCGGCCATGCCGTGGCCCATGCGACCGAGGCCAATGAAAGCAACTTTTGCCATGCGTTAATCCACATCCTCGACCGCGCCCGGCGTCGTTCCGAACGCGCGCTGCGCCAGCGTCGCCGCCATGAACTCGTCGAGTTCGCCGTCGAGCACGCCCGAGGTGTCCGACGTCTGCACGCCGGTACGAAGGTCCTTCACCATCTGATAGGGCTGCAATACATAAGAGCGGATCTGATGGCCCCAGCCGATATCGGTCTTGGCGGCCTGGTCCGCGGCAGCCTGCTCCTCGCGCTTCTTCAGTTCGATTTCGTAGAGCCGGGCGCGCAGCATGTCCCACGCCTGCGCCTTGTTCTTGTGCTGGGAACGTCCGGCCTGACAGACCACCGCAACCCCGGTCGGAATGTGAGTGAGCCGAACTGCCGATTCGGTCTTGTTGACGTGCTGGCCGCCGGCGCCGCCCGAGCGCATGGTGTCGGTGCGCACGTCGGATTCCTTGACGTCGATCTTGATGCTGTCGTCGACGACCGGAAAGATCGCGACGCTGGAGAACGAGGTGTGCCGGCGCGCATTGGAATCGAACGGCGATATCCGCACCAGCCGGTGCACGCCTGCTTCGGTCTTGAGCCAGCCGTAGGCGTTGTGACCGCTGATCTGGATGGTGGCGGACTTGATGCCGGCCTCCTCGCCCTGGGTCTCTTCCAGATATTCAATCTTGAAGCCGTGCTTTTCGGCCCAGCGCGTATACATGCGCAGCAGCATCTCGGCCCAGTCCTGGCTCTCGGTACCGCCCGCGCCGGCATGAACCTCGAGATAGGAGTCGAAGCGATCGGCTTCGCCCGACAGCAAGGCTTCGAGTTCGCGCCGGGCGACTTCCTTTTTCAGATTTTTCAGCGCGGTCTCGGCTTCGGCAATGACGCCCTGATCGTTCTCGGCTTCGCCGAGCTCGATCATCCCGACATTGTCCTCAAGTTCGCGCTCGACCTTGCCGATACCATTGAGCGCATCCTCCAGCGAGGTTCGCTCCTGCATCAGCTTCTGCGCCTTCTGGGGATCGTTCCAGAGATTGGGGTCCTCGGCGAGCTTGTTCAGCTCCGCGAGACGCGCCGTGGATGCATCGACGTCAAAGATGCCTCCTCAGCAGCCCGACTGACTGCTTGATCTCTTCAACTAAACGTTCGACTTCGGCGCGCATGGGCTCTCTGATCTGCGGCGCCAAGGCCGCCATTTGATGGTGATGGGGATGTAGCGGCGTGCGCCGCAAAGCGCAATGCTAGTAGAGGCCGCCAGTGCCGGGACGGAAGAGGCTACGATCCGCGTCGGGTGACGGCTGTAGCGAACGGCCGTCAGCATCGGCAACGCCGATGACCGAATAGTTATCCGGCGGCGCGGTACCGGGCTTGAACGCTTCCAGAATGGTCCTGCCGCTGTCGCCCGGACCGGCCCGCATTCCGGTCGCCTGATCGACGCGGATCAGCTTAATGCCGGCCGGGACCTTGAACGGGATCGCCGGCTTGTCGGCGAGCGCGAGCTTTAGGAAATCGCGGGCGATCGGTGCGGCCAGATGTCCGCCGGTAGCGCCCTTGCCGAGATTGCGCGGTTTATCATAGCCCATATAGATACCGACAACGATGTCAGGCGAAAAGCCGATGAACCATGCATCCTTTTCGTCGTTAGTGGTGCCGGTCTTGCCGGCGATCGGCTTGCCGACTTCCTTCACCACCGTCGCCGTGCCGCCCTGTACGACGGCTTCCATCATCGAGGTGATCTGATAGGCCGTCATCGAATCCAGCACCTGCTCCCGGCGGTCGACAAGTTGGGGCTCGGGCTGGTTCTTCCAGCCGCCGGCGGCATCGCAGCCCCGGCATTCCCGCGCATCGTGCTTGAAGATCGTGTGGCCATAGCGATCCTGAATGCGGTCGATCAGCGTCGCCTTCACCCGCCGGCCGCCGTTGGCGAACATCGAATAGGCCGTCACCATTCGCATCACCGTGGTCTCGCCGGCGCCCAGCGCGTAGGACAGGTAATTCGGCAGTTCGTCATAAACGCCGAAGCGCTTGGCATATTCGCCGATCAAGGGCATCCCGATGTCCTGCGCCAGCCGCACCGTCACCGTGTTAAGCGATCGCTTCAGGGCATTGCGGAGGGTCGTGGGGCCATAATATTTGCCGGTCGAATAGTTCTCCGGACGCCACACGCCCGCGCCCTGCCCCTGATCGATCTCGATCGGCGCATCGACCACCACCGTCGAGGGCGTATATCCGTTGTCGAGCGCGGACGAGTACACGATCGGTTTGAAGGAGGAGCCCGGCTGCCGGTAGGCTTGGGTGGCGCGGTTGAACTGGCTCTGGTCGAACGAGAATCCGCCGACCATCGCAAGCACGCGGCCGGTCCAAGGATCCATCACCACCATCGCACCGGAAACCTCCGGCAACTGGCGCAGCCGGAACTGGCCTTCGACCCGCGTGCCGTCCTTCAAAATCAAGGGGTCGGCATAGATGACGTCGCCCGGCGAAAGCACTTGCGACACCGCGGTCGGTGTCTTGAAGCGTGTCGGCCCTGACGCCGCCTTTGCCCACCTGACGCCGTCAAGCGTGATGATTCCGGTTTGCCGTTCCTTGGCTACAGCGCCGCCCAGTTCGCGGCCGGGCTGGAAACCAATTCGTGCGGACTGCTCGTTGGTTTCCAGCACTACAGCCATCCGCCATGGCGAGATGTCCGACAGGGATTTGACATCGGCAAGCTTGACGCCCCAGTCGCCCGCAATGTCGATCTTGCTGGTCGCGCCGCGCCAGCCTTGCGCCTCATCGAAGTTTACGAGGCCGGCGGTCATTGTTTTGCGCGCCATGACCTGCAGCTTCGGATCGAGCGTGGTCCGTACCGACAGGCCGCCCTCATAGAGTTTCTTTTCGCCGTATCGCTCGAACACGTCGCGGCGGACTTCCTCGGCAAAATACTCGCCGGCGAAAATGTGCGCGGCGTTGGTTCTGTTGGTCACGGTCAGCGGGTCCTTGCGGGCCTTGTCGGCATCGGCCTGCTTGATCCAGCCATTTTCCAGGAGACGGTCGACCACGTAATTGCGGCGCTCGATCGCGCGGTCGCGGTTGCGCACCGGATGCAGCGCCGCCGGCGCCTTCGGCAGCGCGGCCAGATAGGCCGCTTCCGCGACGGTGAGTTCATTCACCGATTTGTCGAAATAGACCAGCGATGCCGCAGCGACGCCGTAAGCGCCAAGGCCAAGATAAATTTCGTTGAGATAGAGTTCGAGGATCTTGTCCTTCGAGTAGGCGCGCTCGATCCGCATCGCCAGCAAGGCTTCCTTGATCTTGCGGGTGAACGACACTTCGTTGGTCAGAAGAAAGTTCTTCGCAACCTGCTGGGTGATCGTGGATGCGCCCTGTGGACGGCGGTTGGAGCCGTAATTCTGGGCGTAGAGCACGGCCGCCCGCGCCATGCCGGAAAAATCGATGCCGCCATGCTCGTAGAAGTTCTTGTCCTCGGCAGCCAGAAACGCGTTGATCACCAGTTTTGGAACCGCCTGGATCGGCAAATACAAGCGGCGTTCCTTGGAATATTCGCCGAGCAACGCGCCATCCGATGCATGGACACGCGTCATCACCGGCGGCTCATAATCCTGAAGCTGCGAATAATCCGGCAAGTCCTTGGAAAAATGCCAGATCAGCCCCGCGGTAGCGGCGACGCCCACCAGAAACACCACGGTTCCGGCGGCGAACAAGAAACCCATGAACCGCACCAGCAAGCGCATTAGCGAATATCCGTTCCAACCCTTTGTGCCGTAACAGCCGGCGTTTTCCTCAGCGTGAGGACCGCAGCGGAACGATCTGCCATCCCGCGCAGGCGCATAATACCGTGGCCGAGAGCGAATTTTGATCGATTCCGAACACCCACCGTAGTTTTTTATAGGGCCGCCGCTGTGGCCAAACTAGGGCTTCCATTACCGGATGGTTCCCTTTTCAGTTCGCCGGCCCAGCCGTCGCCAGCCGTTTGGCAAAAAAGGCGTCGATTGCCTGCGCCATCGATCCTACGGTCCGAGAACGCCAGTTCTCCGATACCAGGTGTTCCAGGTCGCCCTTGTTCGAGACATAACCGAGTTCGATAAGCACTGATGGCACATCGGAGGCCTTCAACACCTTAAACCCTGCGGATTTCAGGGGATGCTTGTGCATCCGCACAGTGCCTTTCATTTCGCCCATCAGCAGGCGTGCGAATCGGTTCGAAAATGTGCGGGTTTCGCGTTGCGCCAGGTCGATCAGGATGTCCGCAACCTCGGTCGGCTCCTCGGTGAGGTTAACCCCGCCAATGGCGTCAGCCTTGTTTTCCGCCTCGGCGAGCCTTTCGGCCTCCACGTCAGACGCGCGATCGGATAACGTGTAGATCGTAGCACCCTGAGCGTCGCCCTCGCGGCGCGGCAACGCGTCGGCATGGATCGACACAAACAGCGCCGCCGACTGATTGCGGGCGATACGAACCCGGTCGGCGAGCGGGACGAACGTATCGTCGCTGCGGGTCATGACGACGCGATATTTACCGCTCTTCTCGATGCGATCGCGCAACGCCAGCCCAAATCCCAACACCAGGTTCTTTTCGCTTTCGCCGCTGGACTGCGTACCGTTGTCGATGCCGCCATGGCCGGGGTCGATCACGACCACCGGACGTAAGTCCGGTGGCGCCTCGGGGTTGGGAGGTGAGGCTAACTTCGCAGCGACAGCAATGTCTGCGGCGTCTGCGATCGCGGACCTCAGCTCGGGCCGGCTTTCGGCCGCGAGCGACTGAACGAAGGTGGTGCGATCCACTTCCTCCAACTCAAGCACCAAACGGGCCGGTTGGCCGTTTGCCGCGTCGAGCACGTAGGAATTTGCGATCCTGGCCGGGCCGGTCAGATCAAACACAATCCTCGAACCACCCGGCATGACCAGGCCATAGCGGAACGCCTTGATCAGCCCGCGCCCCGCGGTGCCGGTCCCGCCAGCAAGCCGAAAATTGATCTGAGGCATATCCACGACCACCCGATACGGATCGGCCAGCGCAAAAGCGCGAAACTGGATGGACTTGTCGAGATCGAGGACGAAGCGGGTTTGCTTGCTATCGCCGGCGAGGCGGACGTCAGCGGCAATGGGGAAATTCGCGGCAACGATCGTGGATAACGGGCCCTCTGCGGCTCTGACCAGGGTGGCATCGGAGCACAGCAATGCTGCAGCGCACACCAGCGCGCATCCTGGAAAAACACGACGATTTGTGCGGCTCGCCAACGAATCCTTGCCTCTCGGCAGCCCTCTTACCGCAATAGAACCACAGGGTTAATCGCAGCTTAAGGCTCCCACGGCAAATAAGGCGGAGTGTTGCCGCGCCGCGACGCTTCCCTTGCACGCGGCGGCCATTCCACGTATGTACAAGGGGCTGACGGCTAAAACTCCCGGTTTTGTCGCGTTCAGCCTCCCGGTGCAGCGCCGGAACCTTCAATTCAGAAGATTCCAGCGTCTTTCCGACCGCTCCACCACAGGCCAGCGCAGCGCGCGGCTGACAAGGAGCGGCGGTTTCGAGCCCGAGCGGCGTCCAGTCCCAGGTTACTCTTGTTCCAGGGACGGCTTCAGACACGGCATAACCGATTATCCGGACCGCAGGGTCCGACATACGACGACCGGCGAGCGCTTCAGCGCCGCGCCGGGCCTTCAGCAATAGACAAGGCGGCGCCTTTTGCCGCCAACGTGTTCAGACGGGCCGACGCTTGATGCGCCAGACTGTGTTGCCGACTATGATCCACGGAACAATCGCGCCGACGCGGAGCGAAAGCTCCGCGCGTCGTTTTGCTCCGACGGGATTCCGTTCGGCTCGGCGCCCCGGGTTGCGTTTCGGCCTTCCCCTCACCCCCGAATCAGGTGGACCGTCGCGTCACCCGGCGGCGCGATACGCGCTCACGGTCATACGCGCCCGCCGCCGTCAAGAGTCCCAAAATGCCCAACAAAATGTTGATCGATGCCACCCACCCGGAAGAGACCCGGGTCGTTGTGGTCCGCGGCAATCGCGTCGAAGAATTTGATTTCGAGACCGCTCAGCGCAAACAACTGCGCGGCAACATCTATCTCGCCAAGGTCACGCGCGTAGAGCCGTCACTGCAGGCAGCCTTCATCGAATACGGCGGCAACCGTCACGGCTTTCTGGCCTTCAGCGAAATCCATCCCGACTATTATCAAATTCCGGTCGCCGATCGCCAGGCACTGATCGAGGCGGACGAACGCGCCCATCGCGAGGCCGAGGAGGAGAGCGAAAACCGCTCCAACCGCCGCCGTCCGCGCCACCGCAACTCGCGCCGCCGCGGCAATGGCGACCGCGTCCAGAGCGAGGTTGTCGAGAACGCAAGCACCGACCCTTCGCAGCCCGCCCAGCCGCATGAGGGCCAGGAGTACGCAGAAAACTTGCACACCGAAAACGGTCACGAGCGCCAGCACGACGCCGAACATCACCACGCCGATGCGGAGCATCATGATCATGACGATCACGAGCATTCGCACGAGCATTCGCACGATCATGAACATGCCCATGATGAGCACGACCATGCTCACGCGAGCGAGACACCTGCAGTCTCCCGGCCCGATATGCCTGATACGGCAGCCGCCGCCACGCCGGATGCGCCGACCAGCCGGGATGCCCGCGAAGAACACGCGCATGACGAGCATACCCACGAGGAGGACGCGCGCGAAAACGCAGCCCATGCCGGCGACGCGCCGGACGACGGCGGCGGTGAGCACGCCGACTACGCCGGTGGCGAGTCCGCCGCATCGGATCACGCCGAACAGGCCGCCGCCCCGCATGGCGACGAGAACCACGATGACGACGATGAGGGCGATGAGGCCGAGGAAGAAGTTGTTGAATCGGTCGGCGGCGACGATGTCATGGAAGAGGTGCCGGAGCGCGCCTTCCGTCCGCGCCGGCAGTACAAAATCCAGGAAGTCATCAAGCGCCGCCAGGTGATGCTGGTCCAGGTGGTCAAGGAAGAGCGCGGCAACAAGGGCGCCGCGCTGACGACTTACCTGTCGCTGGCCGGGCGCTATGCGGTACTGATGCCCAATACCGCGCGCGGCGGCGGCATCAGCCGCAAGATCACCTCCGCGCAGGATCGCTCGCGGCTGAAGGAAGTGGTGCAGGATCTCGACGTGCCCGAGGGCATGGGTATCATTCTGCGCACCGCTGGCGCATCGCGCACCAAGCCCGAAATCAAACGCGACTTCGAATATCTGATCCGCATGTGGGAAACCGTGCGCGACATGACCCTGAAGTCGCAGGCGCCGACCCTCGTCTATGAGGAAGGCTCGCTGATCAAGCGGTCGCTGCGCGACCTCTACAACAAGGAGATCGATGAGATCCAGGTCGCCGGCGAAGCCGGCTATCAGGAAGCCCGCGACTTCATGAAGATGCTGATGCCCTCCAACGTGCGCGCGGTCAGGCAATATCGCGACGGCCAGCCGCTGTTCTCACGCATGGGCGTCGAGAGCCAGCTCGATGCGATGTTCTCGCCGACGGTGCAATTGCGATCCGGCGGCTACATCGTCATCAACCAGACTGAAGCTTTGGTTTCGATCGACGTCAATTCCGGCCGTTCGACCCGCGAGCACCACATCGAGGATACCGCGCTCAAGACCAACATGGAAGCCGCCGAGGAAGTCGCGCGGCAGCTGCGGTTGCGCGACCTCGCCGGTCTGATCGTCATCGACTTCATCGACATGGACGAGAAGCGCAACAATCGCTCGGTCGAACGCAAGCTCAGCGATTGCCTGCGGCAGGATCGCGCCCGCATCCAGGTTGGACGCATCTCGCATTTCGGGCTGCTGGAAATGTCACGCCAGCGCATCCGCGCCAGCGTATTGGAGAGTTCGACGGAGCCCTGCCCGCAATGCGGCGGCAGCGGCCATGTCCGTTCGGTGTCTTCGGTGGCGCTGCAATTGCTGCGCGGCCTCGAGGAAATCCTGATGAAGGGCGCGACGCATAATCTCGTGGTGCGGACGCGGACCGACGTCGCGCTCTATGTGCTCAATCACAAGCGCGGCCACTTACGCGATCTCGAAAACAGCTTCAAGGTGACGCTCGCGATCGTCGCCGACACCACCGTCAGCGCCCAGCAGTCGTTCATCATCGACCGCGGCGAGCAGGTGCACACGCTGGAAGCGGCCAAGGCGCTGCTGGCCGCCCAGGTCGCGGCCTTCCCGGCTCATGTCGAAGAAGCCTTTGACGACGAGGAGCCGTTCGACGTCGAAGCCGAAGTCGAGACCGAAGAAACCGAAGGCCTTGCCGACGATCAACCGCCCGGCGAGAGCGGCGACGGCAACGAGACCGACGCCGATGGCCGCAAGCGCAAGCGGCGGCGGCGGCGGCGCGGCCGCGCCGGTGAGGCGCGCGAAGGCGGGCCCGCGCGCGACGAGAATGACGTTCCGCGCGTCGCTTCGGAACAGGCCGAGGCGCTTGGCGCCGCCGACGCCGACAGTGAAGAAGGCGTCGAAGACGGCAC
>DASXJV010000204.1:0-2816 GCA_036497205.1 Bradyrhizobium sp. | reverse complement strand
AAGGTCTACGAGGTGATCACGGCCTCGGCCGGTAATTCCTGGATGTTCGAGAACCGCGTGCCGCATGTGCTCGACGGCGATTACACCCCGCGCAGTGCGGTGGAGATTTTCGTGAAAGACCTTGGCATCATCCAGGACATGGCGCGCACGGCGAAATTCCCGGTGCCGGTGGCGTCCGCGGCGCTGCAGATGTTTCTGATGACGGCGGCCTCCGGCATGGGCCGCGATGACGACGCGTCGGTGGCGCGGATGTATGCCCGCGTTACGGGTACGCATTTGCCCGGCGAGCCGAAATAGAATTGAAACAATGAGGACAGTCGATGCCCCGTTTCGCCGCCAATCTCAGCATGATGTTCAACGAAGTGCCGTTCCTCGACCGTTTCGACGCGGCGGCAGATGCGGGATTCACGGCCGTGGAATTCCTGTTTCCCTATGAACATCCGGCGGAGAAGGTTGGCGAACGGCTGCATCGCAACGGCCTGACGCAGGCGCTGTTCAACCTGCCGCCGGGCAACTGGGACGCCGGCGAAAAGGGCTTTGCCGCGTTGCCGGATCGTTTTGCCGACCTGCAACAGAGCCTGCGCACCGCGCTGCCCTATGCTCAGGCGACCGGCGTCAAGCGCCTCCATCTGATGGCGGGCATCGCAAAGCGCAGCGATCCGCAAGCTGTAGCGACGTTTCGCAAATCGGTGGCATGGGCCGCCGAGTTTCTCAGCCCGCATGGTCTCGACGTGGTGATCGAGCCGATCAACCCGCGTAACGTGCCTGGGTATTTCCTCAACGATTTTGGATTCGCGCGCGACCTGATCGTTGAGCTGAAAATTCCCAATCTGAAACTTCAGTTCGACGTCTATCACTGTCAGATCATCCATGGCGACGTGACCATGCGGCTGCGCGAGATGATGCCGATCATCGGTCACGTCCAGATTGCCAGCATACCGTCGCGCAACGAACCGGACGGAGAGGAATTGAACTGTCCGTTCCTGTTCGGTGAACTCGACCGGCTCGGCTACAGCGGTTTTGTCGGTTGCGAATATAACCCGCGCGGCAAGACTACCGATGGCCTCGGCTGGTTCAAGCCCTACGCCGGAGTGAAACCGTGACGCTGGCACTGGGCTGCATCGCCGACGATTATACTGGCGCCTCCGATCTCGCCAACACGCTGACCCGCTGCGGCTTGCGCACGGTGCAGACCATCGGCGTGCCCTCGGACGATCTCGATCTGCCCGAGGTCGATGCGGTTGTGGTGTCGCTGAAAAGCCGGTCGATCGAAGCCGGTCTCGCGGTGTCGCGCTCGCACGCCGCGGAAAAATGGCTGCGCGGGCGGGATGCGCCTCATGTGTTGTTCAAGATTTGCTCGACCTTCGATTCTACCGACGCCGGCAATATCGGCCCGGTGATGGACGCGCTGCGCGCCGATTCCGGCGACGCAATCGTGCTGGTGACGCCGGCGTTTCCGGAGACCGCCCGCACGGTCTATCAGGGCAATCTGTTCGTGGGCTCGGTGCCGCTGAATGAAAGCCCGCTGAGGGATCATCCGCTCAATCCGATGCATGATTCCAATTTGGTGCGGGTGCTGGCGCGCCAGAGCAAGAGCCGGGTCGGACTTGTCGATCTCGCTGACATCGCGCGCGGGCCCGATGTCGTCCGCGCGCGTCTTGCCGACCTCTCCGCGAAAGGCTTCGGCGCTGTCATCGCCGATGCAGTTTTCGAACGCGATCTGGAGACGATCGGCGCCGTAGCGCTGGATCATCGCGTCTCCGTCGGCGCATCCGGCCTCGGGCTCGGTCTCGCCCGCGCGCTGGTCGCCTCGGGCAAAGTCAAACCGGATGCGCCGAGCGCGATTTCCGACCTACCGGTCGGCGGACCGGCGGCGTGCCTCGCCGGCAGCTGTTCGGAGGCGACGCTGCAGCAGATCGCAAATGCGGAAGCGGCGATGCCGGTGCTGCATCTCGATCCCGACCGGGCCGTCGCGGGCAAGGATGAAGCCCGGCGCGCGCTGGCCTGGGCAAGGGAACGGCTCAAAGAAGGTCCGATCCTGATCGCCAGCAGTTCGACGCCGGACCAGGTTACGGCCCTGCAGGCGCGCCACGGCCGCGATGCCGCGGGCCATGCGATCGAGCAGGCGATGGCCGATATCGCCGAAGGTCTGGTGCTATCGGGCGTGCGGCGGCTGGTGGTCGCCGGCGGCGAAACCTCCGGCGCGGTGGTGGATCGGCTGGGAATTCCCGGCTTTCTGGTGGGCGCGGAAATCGCCGCCGGTGTACCGGTGCTGCGTGCCGTCGGCCCGAAGGAGGGCGAGAAGCTGCTGGCGCTGAAGTCCGGCAATTTCGGCGGCCCGGAATTTTTCTCCGATGCTCTCAAGCTGATGCGCTGAGCGACGGCGTTGCCTTGGCGAAGCTGGCGGCTTGGCGGCTCACCGTCTCTGCCCGACCGCACGATCACACCGCCGTGAACACGGGAGCCCTTGCGGACGGCACTACAGATATCGGCGAACGGCATAGGCCGAATGCCGTTCGGACATTGGCTATTTGCGCACGGTTCGGCTAAATCAGCGCGAACGGATTGGCTTTTTGGCGCGCAAGTTCCGCGCCCTTCCGCTCGGGGATTGTCCGCTTTATGATTGCACTGGTCCGTATTGCGCTGAGCCGGCCGTATACTTTCGTCGTGCTCGCGCTGCTACTCTTGATTATCGGACCGCTCGCCGCGCTGCGCACGCCGACCGACATTTTTCCGGACATTCGGATCCCCGTGATCGGCGTGGTCTGGCAATATACGGGTCTGCCGCCGGATCAGATGGCCGGACGCATTACCAC
>DASXJV010000203.1:0-5171 GCA_036497205.1 Bradyrhizobium sp. | reverse complement strand
CCGATATCGCGGGCCAGCGCCCGCACATAGGTTCCCTTGCCGCACTCGGCCTCGAACACCGAATGGCTACTATCCGGTTGATCTACAAGGGATAAATGGTGAATCTCGACCGGCCGCGGCTTCAGCTCGACGGTCTCGCCGTCGCGAGCCAGATCGTAGGCGCGCTCTCCCTGCACCTTGATGGCGGAATATTGCGGCGGGGTCTGCTCGATCATGCCGATGAACTGCGGCAGCAGGCCGGAGATCGCCTCGGCGGAGGGTCTGATATCGCTGGTCCGGGTGACCCGGCCCTCGGTATCGTCGGTATCGCGCTCCTCGCCCCAGCACACCGTAAAGCGATAGCGCTTGCGCCCGTCCATCACGAACGGAACGGTTTTGGTGGCCTCGCCGAAGGCGATCGGCAGCCCGCCGGAGGCGAGCGGATCAAGGGTGCCGGCGTGGCCTGCGCGTTTGGCCTGGAACAGCCGCTTCAAGACGGCGACTGCATGGGTCGAGGTCATGCCGATCGGTTTGTCGAGCACGACCCAGCCGTGGACGTCGCGCTTGTCGCGCCGGGGTTGGCTATTTTGGCGAGGCTGTTTGCCTTGCTGTTTTCCTTGGCGCGGATCGTTGTTGGTCCGCCGCGCATCCTCGCTGCGCAGTTCCGAAAAATTATTTTTTTCAGCGTCGTGCGATTCGGCAATTTGCGGCTCGATCACGCTGTTCGTGGTGGTCACGATCATCAATCTTCATCCGAATCGGGCGCGAGGTCTCTTTGCACCGCAGGTGTTCGCAGTAATTTCTCTATTCGTTCCGCTTCATCGAATCGTTCGTCGACGCGAAAGCGGATATCAGGCGCAAATTTTAAGTTAACACGGTGCGCGATCTCGCCGCGCAGGAACTTCTTGTTGCGCTCGAGCGCCGCGATCACGACGCCGGTATCGCGTCCGCCGAGCGGCATCACATAAATCGTTGCCAGCTTCAGGTCCGGCGACATCCGCACCTCCGGCACCGTGATGATGTGGCCCTCGAGGTCCGGGTCATGCACGCTGCCCTGCGACAGCAGATCGGCGATAGCATGCCGCACGATTTCGCCGACCCGCAACTGACGCTGCGAGCCGCCGGGGGCGGAGTTACTTTGACGCTCTCTCTTCATCCAATGGCCTTTACTAGCCAGCCTTCAGTGCCAAAACGCGTCCACCTGAAACCTCATCGCCTTCGTCGAACTGAACCTCGACGTGCCACCATGGAATCAGATTCCGGGCTCCCGATCCTTCACAGGGCAGACGAGGTGGCGGGCATTGTGGTCTCTCGAAAATAAATCGTCATGGCCGGGCTTGTCCCGGCCATCCACGTCCTTCTTGCGGCTGAATTCCTTAAGACGTGGATGCCCGGCATAAAGCCGGGCATGACGTCGAGCTACTTCATTATCCTTCTGACGAAGCCGTAAGGTTCAAACTTACAGGCTGCGCTGGATGGTCTCCACGCGATAACACTCGATGACGTCGCCGACACGCATGTCGCCGTAATTCTCGAACGCCATGCCGCATTCCTGGCCGGACTGCACTTCCTTCACTTCATCCTTGAAGCGCTTCAGGGTCGACAGCTTGCCTTCGTGCACGACGACGTTGTCGCGAATCAGGCGGACATTGGCGCCACGTTCCACGGTGCCGTCGGTAACCCGGCAGCCTGCGACCTTGCCGACCTTGGAAATGTTGAACACTTCCAGGATCAGGGCATTGCCCAGCATGGTCTCGCGCAGCGTCGGCGCCAGCAGGCCGGACATCGCCTTCTTCACATCATCCACGAGGTCGTAGATGATGTTGTAATAACGGATTTCGATGCCGTTGCGCTTGGCGGCGGCGGCGGCTTCCTTGTGGGCGCGAACGTTGAAGCCGATGATGGCGGCGTTGAAACCTTCCGCCAGCGTCACGTCGGATTCCGAGATGCCGCCGACGCCCGCATGCAGGATGCGCGCGGCGACTTCCTCGGTGCCGAGTTTTTCCAGCGATCCGAGGATCGCTTCCAGCGAGCCCTGAACATCGGCCTTGACGATCAGCGGGAAATCCTTCCGGCCCGAGGTCTTGAGCTGCGACATCATCTGCTCGAGCGAGCCGCGCATGCCGGAAATGCTGGCGGCGGCGTTCTCGCGCTTCTGGTGGGCGCGGTAGCTCGTCACCTGGCGGGCGCGGGCTTCGTTGTCGACCACGGCGAGACGGTCGCCGGCTTCCGGCGGCCCGTTGAAGCCGAGCACCTCGACCGGCACGGAAGGTCCGGCCTCATCGATGGCTTCGCCCTGATCGGAAATCAGCGCGCGGACCCTGCCCATTTCGGCGCCGGCCACCACGATATCTCCGACGCGCAGCGTTCCGCGCTGCACCAGCACGGTTGCGACCGGGCCGCGGCCGCGATCGAGCTTGGCTTCGATCACGGTGCCTTCGGCGGGACGCGCCGCATTGGTCTTGAGGTCGAGGATTTCGGCCTGCAGCGCAATCATTTCCAGCAGCTTGTCGAGATTGGTCTTGTTCTTGGCCGAGACCTCTACATCGACGACGTCGCCGCCGAGCGATTCGACCTGAACCTCGTGCTGCAGCAGTTCGGTGCGCACGCGTTCCGGCCTGGCGTCGGGTTTGTCGATCTTGTTGATGGCGACGATCATCGGAACCTTCGCCGCCTTGGCGTGATTGATCGCCTCGACGGTCTGCGGCATGACGCCATCGTCCGCCGCGACCACGAGGATCACGATGTCGGTCACCTTGGCGCCGCGCGCGCGCATCGCAGTGAATGCGGCGTGCCCGGGGGTGTCGATGAAGGTGATTTTCTTGCCGCTTTCCGGCGAAGTCACCTGGTAGGCGCCGATATGCTGGGTGATGCCGCCGGCTTCGCCTGACACCACGTTGGCATGGCGAAGCGCGTCGAGCAGCGAGGTCTTGCCGTGATCGACATGGCCCATCACGGTCACCACGGGGGAACGCGGCTCGGTATCGGTTGAGTTGTCGACGACGTCGAACAGACCTTCCTCGACGTCCGCCGCGGCCACGCGCTTGACGGTGTGACCCAGTTCCTCGGCGATCAGCTGCGCGGTGTCGGCATCGATCACGTCGGTGATCTTGTGCATCGCGCCCTGCTTCATCAAAAGCCGGATGACGTCGACCGCGCGCTCGGACATGCGGTTGGCGAGTTCCTGGATATTGATGGCTTCCGGGATGATCACTTCGCGAATGAGCTTTTCCTTCGGCTCGTTCGACTGATGTCCCTTCAGGCGCTGGGTACGGCGGCGGAACGAAGCGATCGAGCGCTCGCGCACGTCATCCGCATTGAGAGCGGTGACCAGCGTCAGGCGTCCGCGCTGCTTCTGTGGCGCCGGCTTGGCGGTCGTCTTTGGGGCGGTCACGGGGCGGGCAACGCCGCCGGGGCCGCGACGGATCTGGCGGGGACCTTCATCCTCGTCGGTGATGTCGGCGGCGACACCGGGCGGGCGCGCGGCGGGCACAGCGGCGCGGGCCGCGGCTGCGGTCTTGGCCTCGGCTTCGCCGAAACGTTTTTTGGCTTCGAGTTCGGCCTTGCGCTTGGCTTCCTCGTCCTGCCGGTGGCGTTCTTCCTCGGCCTTGCGGCGGGCTTCGGCGGCTTCGCGCTCGGCCTGCTCGATGCCTTCCTTGCTGTTGCGGCGCTTGGCTTCCTCTTCCGCTAGGCGTCGTTCTTCGACGTCGCGGACTTTTGCGTCGGCGAGCGCGCTGGCGCGCGCAGTGCGTTCATCCTCGGTCAGCGTCCGCAAAACGACGCCCGAACCGCTGCGCGACGCCGATGGCGCGGGACGGGCAAGCGGCGCCTTGGCCGGCGCCGCCTTGGCGACAACCGGCTCGGGGGCCGGCGCTTCGGTTGCGGGCGCGTCTCCGCCGACGCGGCGCTTGCCGCGCTTTTCGACCACCACCTGCTTGGTCCGGCCGTGGCTGAAGCTCTGGCGCACGGTGCCCGTCTCGACGCGCGGCTTGAGCGTCAAGGTCTTGGTCGGGACACTGAGTGTCTTGTCGCCAGGAGATTTCGTATCAACCATTCAGCAGTCCTAATCTTGTTGCGTTGTGCGTGTCCGCACAGTCTGTATCGGCGAATTCTTGGCCGCATTGCCGGCCGTCCTGTCGTCATCCGCCATCCGGTATCGGACCAGGACATGGCTGCGTGACAGGAACGTCTTGCTCGCCGGGCCCGCGAGCAGCGCAGCATGTATCACATTTGACCGGCCCAGTGCCAAATCCAATTGTTCGGAGGTCAGCGCCGTGACAACCGGAAATTTGGGCGATTCATCGTTAATATCGACATTTTGCCTGGCGATGGCGTCCAATTTGCGGATTCCGTCCGCTGCCCCGTCCGAGGCGTGAATCAGCGCGTGGGACTGCCCCTGCTCCAGGGCGCCCTGGACCTTGCTGAAGCCGGATACGACCTGCCCTGCCTTGGCTGCCATGGCGAGTGCTTCGATCGCGCTCCGAACCAGCAAGACTTCCGTATCGGCGACAAGCGTTGGCGCGACGCGCAGTTCGCGCCTGAAGCCCTTGCTAAACTGGTTACGCCTGACGGCTTCTGCAACCGCCCGATGCGAGGCCGAAACCCACAAACCGCGGCCGGGAAGCTTGCGCTTCAAATCGGGGATCACCCCGCCCTGGGGGGACACCACAAACCGGATCAGCTGGTCGATCGGCCGCACCTCGCGCGTGACCGCGCACATCCGCATCGTCGCGGACCTGTCGGTCCGCGGTCCGTTGTCGAGATCGGGGTCAGCGAAAGCAAGCATGCGCGTGACGTCTCTCCTATAATCTGCGCATTGCGGTTGCGCAAAACTGGTATCCAGCCTCGCATAAAGTCCGAGGGCGGGCTCTTGCGGAACACGCCCGTCAAACCGGCTGGTCTTCGGGGGCCTCAACTTCCTCGGTCTTTTTGGCGAGATCGGCCTCTGTGATCCAGCCGGCGATAACGCGCGCCTGCATGATCATGTTCTCAGCATCATCGCGCGAGGTTTCATTGGGATCGAGAATGCCGGGATGCTTGGTCGGCTCGGCGCCTTCCTTGCGCTCGGTCCAGCCGACCAGGTCGTCGGTGGCGCAACCGGCCAAATCCTCGACCGTCTTGATGTCGTTCTCGCCGAACTTGACCAGCATCTTCGAGGTCACGCCGGGCACCGTCTTCAAAGCGTCATCCAC
>DASXJV010000202.1:0-5403 GCA_036497205.1 Bradyrhizobium sp. | reverse complement strand
CCGTGCCGCGTGTCAGCCGCGTCGATCTGGCGCTGCTCAAGGGGATCGACCGGATGCGGGACATCCTGATCGAGAATACCGAGCGCTTTGCCGATGGCCTGCCGGCCAACAATGCGCTGCTATGGGGCGCGCGCGGCATGGGGAAATCGTCGCTGGTCAAAGCGGCGCATGCCAGCATCAATGTCAGCCGGAAGCCTGCAGACCGTCTCAAGCTGATCGAGATTCACCGGGAGGACATCGAGAGCCTGCCGGAACTGATGGACCTGCTGCGCAACTCGGATTTCCATTTCATCGTGTTCTGCGACGACCTCTCATTCGACGGCAATGATGCCTCCTACAAGTCGCTCAAGGCGGTGCTGGAAGGCGGCATCGAGGGCCGACCCGATAATGTAATCCTGTACGCCACTTCCAACCGCAGGCACCTGCTGGCACGCGACATGATCGAGAACGAGCGCTCTACCGCCATCAACCCCGGCGAGGCGGTCGAGGAAAAGGTATCGCTCTCGGACCGCTTCGGATTATGGCTCGGCTTTCACCGCTGCAGCCAGGACGAATACCTGGCGATGGTGAAGGGATACTGCGGCCACTTTGGTATCAAGCTCGCCGACGAGGATCTCGAGCGCGAGGCGCTGGAATGGTCGACCACGCGCGGCTCACGTTCCGGGCGCGTCGCCTGGCAGTTCACGCAGGAACTGGCGGGAAGGCTTGGTGTGAGGCTGACGGCGAAGTAGCAGCTATTTGCGGACGGCGCCTGAAAACGGTTGTCATCCCCGCGAAAAGCGGGGATCCAGTACGTCGCGGCCCCTCGATCAATTGCTGCCGCCTCTTGAATACTGGGTCGCCCGGTCAAGCCGGGCGATTACAGTTGTGGGTGGAACGAAAGTGGCGCGCCCTCGAGACGTGGTCTTCTCACGCCCCATTCAGGAATTGAAGCGGGTCAACCGGGGTTGATCCCTTGCGGATTTCGAAATGGAGCTGCGGCGACCCCACCTCCCCCGATTGACCCGATTTGGCAATGACCTGGCCGCGCTTGATCGTGTCTCCGCGCTTCACCATCAGTTCACTCGCATGGGCATATGCGGTGACGTAACCGTTGGAGTGCCGAACCAGAACCAAATTGCCATAACCCTTGAGTTCATTCCCGGAATAGGCAACGACGCCGTCTTCGGCTGCCTTCACCGGCGTGCCTTCGGGCACTGCCAGGTTGATGCCGTCGTTCGACTTGCCGTTGGTCTTGGCGCCGTAGCTGGTGATCACCTTGCCGCGCACCGGCCAGCGGAAGGTCGGCAGCGCGCCGGTTGCTTCCGTGGCGTTGAGCGGCGTTGCAGCCGATACATCCTCGGGCGTTGCTGTTGCCTGGGCCAACCGCGCGCTTTGTGGGGGACCGCCTGCCGCCGCGGCGACTTTGGTGGCGGGCGGTGCAAGTCCGGCGGCAGGCTGAGCGGCAGCAACGGCCGTCGCACGCGCGGCGGGCGCGACCGCTGCCGTCTTCGCGCCGGGCACGGTGAGCTTCATGCCAAGCTTGAGTTTCGCCGAAGGCACAAGGCCATTGGCTTTTGCGAGTTCTGCCGCCGTCACGTGATTGCGACGCGCGATGCTGAGCAAGGTATCGCCGCGATTGACGACATGGACGGTCGGTGGCGCACGGGTAACGGCAACAGCCTTGCTCGCCGGGGCTGCCAGCGCTGGTGCGGCTGCCGCCGCCGCGGTCTGACGCGGGATGATCAGTTGCTGGCCCGGCGACAGCGCCCGGGGGCCCTTGTAGCCATTGGCTTGCAGGATCGCCGCGGATGAAACGTTATAGCGGCGCGACAACGTCTCGAGCGTGTCGCTGGTGCCGACGATAATCGTAGTACCGCCCTGTCCCGAGCCACGGGTCGCTGCGACCGAACGCGGGGCGACACTGCCGGTGGTTTCAAGCGGATGTGCGGGCGGAGCATAGGAGGCTAGCCCGCGCCCTCCTCCGGATGCGCCACCACCGGCCGTCGGATAGGACTGCGGCGCAGCAATCGGCGGCAAGGCCGAAGATTGGGATTGCGATTGCGGACGGGAATATTGCGGAAGTTCGCGACGCTCGACCGCGGGCGCCGGCACGGAGCCCGTGGCTTCAGGCTGCGATGCAAAGGGATTGGAAAACGGATCTTGCGAGAGGCGCGTCGACATGTCCGCGCTGCAGCCGGCAAAACCGATCGACATCAGCGCCAGCACCGCGACCTGCGGCATGCGGCGCGAGCAAAGCAACTCGACGACACGGGACATGGTTACTCACTCGTACGCAACAAAATACTGTTTTGAGTAAACACGCCCCTAGTAAACAACCGCTTAACCCTGAGAATAAGACGTTGGCGGGACAGCCAATCCGGATTTTTACAGCTCGCGGGCGATGCCCGGCAGCGCCGGCACAAAACGCACGTCCACCAGCTCCTTGCGCTCGAAACCGGCGTCCGTCCTCGTCATGCGGAGCAGGGTCTGGGTGCTCTGATGCGGCCCGACCGGCGCGATCAGGATACCGCCGGGCTCGAGCCGCTCCGTTAGGCCTTCCGGAATTTGCTCCATTGCCGCGGTGACGATGATGCGATCGAAAGTGCCGACACTGGCCGGGACGTCGAAGCCATCCCCCAGCATCACCTCGACATTTTCGCAGCCGAGCTTCTCGAGCCGCGCCCGGGCGCTGTCGGCCAGGGTCCGATAGCGCTCGATCGTCAGTACTTCCCGGCAAAGCCGCGACAGGATTGCGGCCTGGTATCCCGAGCCGGTGCCGATTTCCAGCACGCGGTGATGCTTCTGGAGCTGCAATTGCTCGGTCATGTAAGCCACCACGAATGGCTGACTGATGGTTTGTCCACAAGCGATGCCGAGCGCGCTGTCGCGGTAGGCATCGGCGCGATCGGCCGCCTGCACGAAAATGTCGCGCGGAATCTCTTCCATGGCGCGAAGCACCGCCTGATCGCTGATCCCGCGCCGCCGCAGGGTGAGCTGAAACATCATCTTTTCCGGCGGATTTTGAGTCGCGGGCATGTCAATCTC
Organism: Bradyrhizobium sp.; assembly: GCA_036497205.1. Lineage (GTDB taxonomy): Bacteria > Pseudomonadota > Alphaproteobacteria > Rhizobiales > Xanthobacteraceae > Bradyrhizobium. The sequence goes on along the minus strand of DASXJV010000202.1, from coordinate 2,376 downwards.
GTAGGAGCGCTTGTCGGAGCAGTCTAGCGCGGGTCGGCCGAACAGGTTGTACAATCTGCGCTGGTAAGGAAAACTTTCCCCCGCGCGGCTGTTTCCGCCATGGAACCCCTCCTTAGCTTCCTCGTTAAAGGGCGGAACGCTTGATCCCGCTCGATAATCCGAAAGCGGCGCGCAGAGGCTGCATGAGGATGCGTGTGGCCACGTGGACATTGCGCCGGATGGTTTTATTTGCGAACCTTAGTATGGGACGGGCAAGGATTCCATCATGACTGCGACGCGACCGCCGGGCAGTTCTGTGTTCCTCGTCGAGGACGAGGTCATGATCAGGATGATGGTCGCCGACATGCTGGAGGAGCTGGGCTACCGCGTTGCCGCCGAAGCCGGCGAGATCAACGAGGCAATCAGGCTGGCGCAATCCGCCGAGTTCGACCTCGCCATTCTCGACGTCAACGTCAATGGCAAGGTGATTTCACCGGTCGCCGAATTGATCAAGGGGCGCAACCGCCCATTCATTTTCGCCACCGGCTATGGCTCGTCGGGTCTTCCGGAAGAATATCGCGACCGTCCCGCGTTGCAAAAGCCTTTCCAGATAGAAACATTGGCGCGGATGATCGACACTGCGCTGAGAAGCGCAACGATTTAGTATTTCCTCCAGGTGACATCACGGCCGTCATCGCCGGCTTGACCGGGCGACCTAGTATTCCAGAGCCGCCGGTGACAGAACCGCAAAGCCGCAGCGTACTGGATACCCGCTTTCCGCGGGTATGACAGCTAAACCTGAGGCAGCGCCCTGAGCCATCGCGCACGCCCCCTACTTCAGCGTCGCCGTCAGCGCCTCTGAAAACTCATCGTCGGTGCGGTCGAGCCGCAGCGGCGTCACGGAGACAAAACGCGCCGCCAGCGCAGCCAGATCAGTACCCTCCGCCGGGACATCGATCTGTGCCAGCCGTTCGAATCCGATCCAGAAGTACGGATTGCCGCGGCCATCGCGGCGCTGGTCGACTTTCAGAAAGCCGAGATTTCGCTTGCCCTGCCGCGTCACTAGCACGCCCGCCACGTCTTCGGGCGCACAGGACGGAAAGTTGACATTGATCACGGTGTTCTTGGGCACGCCGGCGTCTATCACCTTGCGCAAGATCTGCGGTCCGAATTTCAGCGCGGTATCCCATAGCGGCGCATTGCGGGTCTCCATGCTGAATTCCTGCGACAGCGCAAACGACGGAATTCCCAAAATGGTGCCCTCCAGCGCGCCGGCGATGGTGCCGGAATAGACGACATCCTCAGCGACGTTACGGCCCTTGTTGACGCCTGATAGCACCAGGTCCGGCATGGTTTCGCCGAGGATGTGGCGCGCGCCCATGATGACGCAATCGGTCGGAGTGCCCCGCACCGCGAAATGCCGCGGGCCGACTTCGCGTAGCCGCAAGGGATCGTTCAGCGACAGCGAGTGCGAGACGCCGGACTGATCGAGCTCGGGCGCCACCACCCAGACGTCGTCTGACAGCGCTCGGGCGATTTCCTCGACGATCTTCAGACCGGGGGCATGGATGCCGTCATCGTTGGTGCAAAGAATTCGCATCCGTTTTCGTGCCCTTTTCGATAGAAGGTCAATGCGCCGTCTTTATCCCTCTCACGCCGTTGAGGCAAACCCAGCAAATTCAGTCAATGGCCATTCCGCCGCCGCTACTTCCCGCGCTTATGAAGTGATCGATTGAATAGACGGCGTACCTGGCGAAAGCGCGGTTGGAATTATTTTGATTTTCATTTTGAAGATGGCAACGGGGTTTGATCGTGACCCGCTTTTCAACCGTTACCCGATCGCGCAACAGGACTGGTGAGAGTTTCGAATGATCGCCGCCGCAGCTACTCGTCCTCTTGTATTTGAGGCTTCTTGCGCAGCACCGCGTCGAGTAGCGAACGGCGAACCTCTATTTTTCCGTTGTAATCGATAAATCCCTTTTTCCTGAACTTGTTCATGAAAAAACTCACCCTGGACCGCGTCGTGCCGATCATTTCCGCCAAGGTTTCCTGACTGAGGGTCACTGGGACCGGCGCTGCGCCCTCTTCCTTGCCGAAATTCGCGAGCAGCAGAAGCAGGCGCGCGAGGCGCCTTTCGCTGGAATTGAAGAGCTGATCGATCAGATCGTCTTCGATCCGGCTGTTTCGAGACAACAGATAGGCTATGAAAAACGCGGAAAACTTCGGCTCCGCGTTCAGGGCCGCAAGCATTGCGGCCCTTGTTATCGAAGTAATCAGGCATTCCTCGATGGCCTGACTCGTTGAGGTGCGCAATTCTGCCCCCTCGAGACATGCTTCGCCGAAGAACTGTCCCTCCGCGAAAATCCCGACGACCGCTTCCTTGCCGTGTTCCGACAA
>DASXJV010000201.1:0-12015 GCA_036497205.1 Bradyrhizobium sp. | reverse complement strand
CGTCCCAGCGCCGTCAATGATCGCGCTGCCGTTCCCGCTCAATTCGCCCAGAACCGTGAGGGTAGCTCCGTTGGCCCACAAGGCACCCGAATTCGCGATTGAACTTGCAACCGTCAGCCCGCCGCTGCCGGACGCTTCCAGGATTCCCGAATTGAACACGAAGTTCGAGCCGGTGTCGATCGTAAGGGCATGCGTGCCTGTGGCATTGATGGTACCGGCATTGGTCAGGCTCAGCTCGCCGTTGCCCAACTCGCCGGCACCGGAAATGGCGTTGTCTTCGTTATTCAATGTGACGCTGGGGCCGGTTCCGGAAATGATGTTTGCGTCGCTATCAGACAACACGATCCGTCCACCGCCATGAAGCGTTGCACCGCCTTGACTAAGCTGGAGATTGGTTTCTCCACCTGTAGAGTTGAGTTCGATCACGCCGCTGTTTTCTATGATGCCGCTCATCGGCAGCCTGGCGCCGTTGCCTATGGTCATATGCGCGGCGTTTTCCAGCACCGCTTGTTGATCAAACTGAAAATTGCTCGCGCTCAGCGAAGCGGCGTTCACACCATGCAGCGTGATGGTTTCGTCGGATGCAAGGGTGAGAACGGCGTTGCCTGCACCATCATCGCTGAGGTGAGCAGCAACGTCGCTAAAGTCGGAAAATCCGCTAAAATCCACCAAATCGATTTTGTCTGACGCGGCATCGAAGTTGTGGATCACGTCGTGGCTGATGGGTTTCGCAAAAACAAACTGGTCGGCTCCGCTGCTTCCCGTAAGCTGATCATTCGCCGCCAGCGCAAAGATAGGCGATCCGACAGCGTAGGATTCCACGTTATCAAAAACCAGTGACGAGGCTGTCCCGCCATCCGGCTTGGTCCAGCTTTCCGATACTTGCAGCACCACGGCGCCGACGCTAGCCAACGGCGTGGTCACAGTCAGAGAGTGCACATCAGTGGTCTGCGCCGTCCAGGTATGGTCGTCGACCTGAACGCCTCTGTTCAAGCTCCATCCGAAGGGAAGGTCAGCGACCGTCACAGTGACGAGACTTCCCGGGTCGGTAGGAGCGGCCGCAAGGCCCAGATTAATCTCCGAACCGGCGACGCCCGCCGGATCTGTGACACTTAGCAGGGCGCTGCTTGATGGGCTCAGATTTCCTTCAGCATCCACCGACGTCGCTGCCGCGGTGATTGTGAACGCCGTGGTCTGTCCGTTTGAATCAAGATGGAAATTACTAAAGTTCCAGCCCACATAATTGAACGGATCGGTCGGACCGGTCGAGATATGGTTGCGACCGCTGCCGTCGGTGATGGTCTGGCCAGCGGGGATGCCAAGGAGCGTCAGCGAGGAAAGGCTGTTGCTCTCTCCTGACAGGCCATTGACCGTGACCATCAGACTAGGCAGGGCAATGTTCTGGCTCGGCTGTTCCGAGAAAGACCCTGACGACCAGGATATACTCGGCGGCAGCGGCTTCACCGTGATCGGCTTGCTCAGCGTTGTCGCCAGACCATCGCTGCCGGACGCGAAAAACGTCAGCGAAAAGTTCGTGTCGTTTGTAGGGGTGAGGCTGAGGCCCGAGAGTGTCCACGTCGCAACGTCAACAGAGGTGTTGCCGGCCGATGCTGTGAATGTATTGCCATGGCCATCACTCAGCGTCGCCCCGATCGGCACATTGCTTATCAACAGCGAGTTCAGACCGCCTGGAGTCAGCTTGAGGCTGAGATGGAGCGAGATCGGCGAACCCTCAACACCAGAGATCGGACTAACCGCGATCAGCGGGTCATCATCGTTGATGGCGATGGTGACGAGCTGCGCGGTGCCGTCCACGGTGAAGACGGTGAAGGTATCGGTCAGATGCTCGCCATCATTGAGCGCCCGCACTGTCGGGTTGGAATTGTCGAGCGTGTAGGTCCACACGCCGGCCGCGGTCATCTGATAGGTACCGTAGCCATTGGCGGTGGCCGATCCGGCCGCCGCCGCGATGAAGGTGTTGGGCGTGTTTTCGACGTCGGTGTCGGTCAGCGTTCCGGTCGTGACCGGCGTGCCATCGACATCGAGGTCGTCTTGTATCTCCACGATGCCGCTTGAAGTGCCGGAGATCACCGCAGCGTCGTTGGTGCCGGTGATAGTGACGTCGATCTGCTTGGTGATCACACCGCCCTGCTGGTCATCGAGCGTTATGGTGAAGCTCTCGACCTTGGTCTGGCCGGCAGCGAGATACTCAATCGCGGAATCCGCAACCGTGTAGGTCCAGGTCAAATGGCCGCCGGTGCCGGTGCCGGTGGTGTCGCTGTCCTTGACCGCGGTGAGCGTGCCGAGCACGTAGCCGATCGGGGTTCCGGTCGCCGAAACCAGGTGCACGTCAGTGAGATCGACGTCGGTGAAGCTGATGACGCCGCTGCTCGTGAGGTTGCCGCCCGGAGCGAGCTGCTCGGTGACCGCGCCGTGAAGATTTTCACTGGTGATTGTCGGCGAATCGTTGGTGCCCGCCAGCGTCACCGTGACGTCCTGGGTCACCAGCACGCCGTTGTTGTTCCTGACGGTGACGGTATAGACTTGGGTGATGGTCTCGCCCTTAGCCAGCGATTGCAGCACCGGGTTGTTATCCGCCAGCGTAAAGCTCCAGCCTAGCGTCGCGGTGGTGCTGGTGGCAGTTGTGATCCCGTTGACCGCAACGGTCCCGATCTGGGTAATGTTATCGATATAGCCCGGCAGATGCGGATTCGAGGTCGACGATTTCAGCGCAATCGTCGCACTGAGGGTACCGATCGGATCGAAATTCTGGAACGTGATCGTCCCCGAGGTCAACAGATTGAGGTTCGCCGCCACCGAATCCTCGACCAACGTCGCCTCATTGCTTGAGGACTGGGGCTGCAGAAAGAACACCACGTCCGTCGCGCGGTCAGTTCCGGGAGCTGAACTTCTATCTTTGCTGATTCCAGGAACCGTGACGGTGAAGGTCGTGCCATCTGGTGCCCTTGATGGAGTTCCGGTATCCGCAAGACTGTTCACGCTTGAGCCCATCGCGAACTTGGTAGATCTGCCCTCATCGAAGTTGAATTGCGGAAACGCGACCGAGAAAACCAGCTTGACTACTTCCTTTTCATTCGCCAGATCAGCCGGAGTCTTCAATGACTCGACCACGCTCAATGGCTGATTGATGCCGGTCGCCGAGACAAAAGTCACAAGGCCGGGTTGGGAGATCGTTCCGAGCGGCAACCCCGTTACCTTGTCGGTCAGGGTGTAGGAGCCGCTCCTGCCACCGGGCTCAACCAAGACCGAGAATTTTGTCGGACCGTTATCGGCGATTATTTCGACCAGGACCGCGGTGCCGCGAATGCCCATTGTGGCCACCGGCGTGTCGACGCGCATGTTGCCGCTTTTCGCGGTATCGCCCGCAATAAAGGAAATCGTCCCCTGCACCAGACTCAGCAGCGAACGGTTTGATGACCCGCTTGGGTCATAGACCATGTCGTTCAGCACCATACGGGCGTTCGACGACAGGCTGAAGGCTGTGCCATCAATGAAAGAAATGCCGAGCGCGGAATCACTTCCGGATTGTACGACGTCGCCCTTGAAGACATTCTCACCGATGCCTAATTCGACGGCGACGCCATTCCGGATGGCCGTTGCGCTGCCGGTGAGCTTAACGACCGTCCCAATCGTTTTCGCCGCCCCGCTGCCCTTGCCGGCCTGGGCGAAATCGACGTGACCTGTAAGCGCATCGATGACCTCCCCGGACAAACTCGCGCCGTCCGGCGACATCAGGGTCGGATGTTTTTCGCCCTTGAAGTAATCCGGAACAACGAACTGCCGTTCGGAGTCGGAGAGAATGAGATCGAGACCAGCGCGCTTGAAATCACCTGAGAACAGCAGATGCGCGTCCGGAATGACAACTCCGGAAGCGTGATCACCGCCCGTTAGTGCTACGTCGAGGTCAAACGACCCGCCTGAATGCGGGATTGCAGTATCCGTTTTTCCTTCTGACTCACCGTGGCGGCCGGCCAACATTGGGGATCCCAGAAAGCTGAAATCTAAAATTAAATGCTAGATTAAATAATTAATACAGCAATAAACCATCGATTTGAAATAGGAAACAGGAATCTTGATTTAATTACATTTATCTCGTGCTTAAATCCAGGTCCCCGGCCCGGCCGGCAGAAGGTCATGATTAGGCTGATGGTTTCGATCTCATCGCCGGAACCGTTTAAAGCTTGCTGGCATGGCGACAGCACGGGCAATGAGGCGAACCCACTGCTCCGTTGGTTTGAAACAGGAACGGTTTCTCGACTGAGACCACATTCAACGGGGTATCTGAACCCATCGCCGTTGGCTTGATGGTTTCCTTCGAATAACGCCGCTGAAAGCGGAGTTATGTGTTCACTGACAGTTCAGACGTCTCGCTGCCGGGATGACGCCACCCGCCGCTGCGCTCGCCACCACGTCGCAAACGCGACCGCCACCGCGCCAGCCAATCCGAACCAGGTGATGGCGTATTGCAGGTGGTCGTCCTTGAGATGAACCTGAAGCGGACCAGGTTTCGGGATGCCGCTCGCGGGCACCGGCTGCTCCAGATCGATGTAGAACGGCGCGACCGGCCTGCCGCCCTCGCCCCAGCCGAGCGCCCGCGCCATCGCAAGCTGATCCCTGGTGAACCACAACCGCTTGGGGAGGTTTTCCGGCGGCGTCAGCGCGCCGGCCGCTTCGGGGAAACGGATATAACCGGTCAACATTGCCGGCTCCTTGGTGACGAGCGGCGCCACTGCGCGATCCTGCACGCTGCGATCCTGCATCGTGTTCTGCACGAAGCCGGTATTGATCACGACGGTCTCGCCGCTTGCCAAGCGCGCGGGCAAAAACGCCCAGGTGCCGGGACCGGCAACATCGTCGCGCACGGCCGAACCGGAACTGTAGACCATCGCATCCGGACGAGGCTGATAGATCGCTGCAAAACTGACGCGGCGGAATTCGTCTTGCGCCGGCGTAAGGGCGCCCCACTGCGCGGGCGAAGGCAACGCTCCAGGCGCTTCCGCGAGGCGTTCGGTCAGGGCGGCGACCAGAGCGTGCTTCTCGACCCGGCGCTGCAACTGCCATACCCCGAGGCCGACGAACACCGCCACCATCACCAGCGTGAATGCACCAAAACCAGCGACGCCGCGCCCTCGTCCGGACGTCGCAGTCATTTCGGCTCGCGGTCGATCAGCCGACCAGGTGCTGCCTTGTGATGGAATTGCAGTGCGATCAGAAGCGACTTCATCGCGCGCAGCGGCAACAGCGTGATAGCGAGAATCAGCGGCAGCCAAAGTACCGCGTGAAGCCAGAACGGCGGCTGGTATTTCACCTCTACGATCAAGGCGCAGGCAACGACGATGGCGCCGGCAATCATGATGATGAAGACCGCGGGGCCATCGCCGGTGTCGATAAAGGCATAATCGAGCCCGCAGGCTTCGCAGTTCGGCCGCAGCGTCAGGAATCCTCCATACAGTCTACCCCTGCCGCAGCGCGGACATTTGCAGGCGAGGCCGCGCATCGCGGTCTGGCTCAGCGAGGGTAGCCTCTGGTCCTGCATGCGTCGGTCTTTCGCGTTTTGCTAAACAAAAAGGGCGGCCCCGCGGCCGCCCCTTGTAGCAGAGTGGCTTCAGATCAATGCGCGCCGTGGGCCATGGTTTCCGCACCGTGAAACCAGACGTAGATGCAGATGAACAGGAACAGCCACACCACGTCGACGAAATGCCAGTACCAGGCGGCGAATTCGAAGCCGAGATGCTGGGTCGGCGTGAAGTGACCGGCATAGGCGCGGATCAGGCAGACGATCAGGAAGACGGTGCCGACGAGCACGTGGAAGCCGTGGAAGCCGGTCGCCATGAAGAAGGTCGCGCCGTAGATATTGCCGGCGAAGCTGAAGGCGGCGTGGCTGTATTCGTAGGCCTGCACGCAGGTGAAGGTCGCGCCGAGCAGGATCGTGAGGATCAAGCCGTATTTCAGGCCCTGACGATCGTTCTCCAATAGCGCGTGGTGCGCCCAGGTCACCGTGGTGCCCGAAGTCAGCAGCAAGAGCGTGTTCAACAGCGGCAGATGCCAGGGATCGAAGGTCTCGATGCCCTTGGGCGGCCAGACGCCGCCAAACAGCGCCTCGCGGGCGGCGTGCACCGGATCGCCGGGAAACAGCGCCGAATTGAAGAAGGCCCAGAACCAGGCGACGAAGAACATCACCTCGGAGGCGATGAACAGGATCATGCCGTAGCGGTGGCTGATCTGCACCACGCGAGTGTGATCGCCCTTGTACTGCGCCTCGCGGATCACATCCGTCCACCAGCCCGCCATGGTGTAGAGCACGCCGATGGTGCCGATGCCAAAAATGATCGGCGCCACCGCGAACAGATGATGCATCCAGGTGATCGCACCGACCGCCATGATGAAGGCCGAGACGGAGCCGACGATCGGCCACGGACTCGGATCGACGAGGTGGTAGTCGTGGTGCTTGACTTGCGCCGTAGCCATTGCAGTCTCTCCGTTAGCGGTGCCTGACATAACAGGCACGTATTCGTCTCAAAAATCAAATCCCGGAATCTCTATCATCCCGGCGATCAGAGGTTTCCCTTGCGTTTGTCCAGCTCGCTCGCCGCCACCGGCTTCGGCGTCGGTTCGCGCACGGGGTAGAAGGTATAGGAAAGGGTGATGGTATTCAGCCCGTCATTTTCGCTGTCCGCGACAAGCTTAGGGTCGACGTAAAACACCACCGGCATCTCGCGTTTTTCGCCGGCCGCCATGGTCTGTTCGGTGAAACAGAAGCAGTTGATCTTCTGGAAATACGCACCGACCGTCAGCGGCGCCACATTGTAGGCTGCCTGCCCGGTCGTGGTCCGTGCCGACTGATTGGTCACGGTGTAGAACACGGTGACGACTTCGCCGATCCTGACCTCGATTTCGGTCTGCTCCGGCTCGAATTTCCACGGCAGCCCGGGCGCGACATTGGCATCGAAGCGCACCGCGATCTTCCGCGCCAGCGGTGCCGATGCCGGGGCCGAGGTCGCGACCTGCGTAGTGCCGTTGAAACCGGTGGCGCGGCAGAACCAGTTGTAGAACGGCACCGCCGCATAGGACGCGCCGACCATCAGCACCACGACCAGGCCGCAGATCGCAGCCACTACCGCATCGCGACCGAGGCCGCGACGCGGAACCGGCTCGCGGCGCATGGCCGCCTTCTGGCTTCCGGTCGGCGCTTGCGGCATCGTCGGCTCGTTATCCATATCCATCACATCGGCCGCACTAGGACGCCCGGCCCCTTGACGAGGGTGACCGCGAAAAACAGCACGACCAGGACGCCGAGTGCCAGCGCGATGGCGATGGAACGCTCGCGGCGGCTTTTCTTCTGCGCCTCGGTGAGCACGATTCCATTTGGGTCCTTCTTGTCGGCCATTGCCTCGCCACGCGCCCCCTACCAGATCGATGGCGCGATGGCATGGGCGACGACCTCGAGCAGCAAGGTCGCGAACAGCGCAAACAAATAAAGGATGGAGAACGCGAACAGCTTTCGCGTCGCGCGCAGCGCTTCGCTGCCCTCGCGGCGGCGGTAGACGTTGACCGCGAGCGTAAGCATGCCGCCGCCGAGAGCGAGCGAGGTCAAGCCATAGACCGCGTCGAAATAGCCGAGCGGCCACGGCGCGAATGCGACCGAGACCAGCACCATCGTATAAAGCAGGATCTGGAGCCGGGTGGCATCGGGGCCGGCGACGACGGGCAGCATCGGCACCCCGGCGCGCGCGTAGTCGTCGCACCGAAACAGCGCCAGCGCCCAGAAATGCGGCGGGGTCCAGAAAAAGATGATCAGGAACAGCAGCAGCGGCTCGATCGACAACGAGCCGGTAGCCGCCGCCCAGGCCACCACCGGCGGCAGCGCGCCGGCGGCGCCGCCGATCACGATGTTCTGCGCGGTCCAGCGCTTCAGCGCTATCGTGTAGATCACGACGTAGAAGAATATCGTAAACGCGAGCAGCGCGCCGGCGAACCAGTTGACCAGGATGCCGAGCGTCATCACCGAGAAGAACGCCAGCGTCATTCCGAACGTCAACGCTTCCGGCCGGGTGATGCGTCCACGCGGGATCGGCCGGTTGGCGGTGCGTGTCATCAGCGCGTCGATATCGCTTTCGTACCACATGTTCAGCGCGCCCGAGGCGCCCGCGCCGACCGCGATGCAAAGGATCGAGGTGAATGCCAGCACCGGATGGAAGTGGCCCGGCGCGAGCACGAGGCCGACCAGCGCGGTAAAGATCACCAGCGACATCACCCGCGGTTTCAATAGCGCGATGTAGTCGGCAACAACGGCCTCGGAAATCCGGGGCGACAGCTCGATGGCGTTGTGATCGACAACCGACAAGATATGCCTATCCACTCTTGGTCTCCGTCTTGCGACGGAGAACTCGGAGACTTGAACTTCTGTCCGTCACTCCGAGGTGCGAGCCAAGCGACCCTCGAAGAGCGACGGCCTTGTATCCTTCGAGGCCCGCGCTATGCGCGGGCACCTCAGGATGACGGTTACTGCACGCGCGGCAGCACTTCGAACTGGTGGAACGGCGGCGGCGACGGCAGGGTCCATTCCAGCGTCGTGGCGCCCGCTCCCCACGGATTGGCGGCGGCCTGTTGCTTGCGCATGAACGCATCGATCACGCCGTAGATGAAGATCAGCACGCCGAATCCCGAAATGTAGGAGCCCAACGACGACACCAGGTTCCAGCCGGCGAATGCGTCGGGATAATCGACATAACGGCGCGGCATGCCGGAGAGACCGAGGAAGTGTTGCGGGAAGAACACCAGATTGACGCCGATGAAGGTGAACCAGAAGTGCAGCTTGCCGATCCGCTCCGAATACATGTAGCCGAACATTTTCGGGAACCAGTAGTACCAGCCGGCGAAGATGCCGAACACCGCGCCGAGCGACAGCACATAATGGAAATGCGCCACCACGTAATAGGTATCCTGCAGCACGCGGTCGACGCCGGCGTTCGCAAGCACGACGCCGGTGACGCCGCCGACCGTAAACAGGAAGATGAAGCCGATCGCCCACAGCATCGGCGTCTTGAACTCGATCGAGCCGCCCCACATGGTGGCAATCCACGAGAATATCTTCACGCCGGTCGGCACCGCGATCACCATGGTTGCGGCGACGAAATAGGCCTGCGTCGCCGAGGACATGCCGACCGTGTACATGTGGTGCGCCCACACCACGAAGCCGATGCCGCCGATCGCGACCATAGCATAGGCCATGCCGAGATAGCCGAACACCGGCTTCTTCGAGAAAGTCGAGACGATCTGGCTGACCATGCCGAACGCCGGCAGGATCAGGATGTAGACTTCGGGGTGGCCGAAGAACCAGAACAGATGCTGGAACAGCACGGGGTCGCCACCGCCATCGGCGGAGAAGAACGTAGTGCCAAAATTGCGGTCGGTGAGCAGCATGGTGATTGCGCCGGCGAGCACCGGCAGCGACAGCAGCAGCAGGAACACCGTCACCAGGATCGACCACACGAACAGCGGCATCTTGTGCAGGGTCATGCCCGGCGCGCGCATGTTGAAGATCGTGGTAATGAAATTGATGGCGCCGAGGATCGATGAGGCGCCGGCCAGATGCAGCGACAGGATGGCGAAATCGACCGCCGGCCCCGGATGACCCGTGGTCGACAGCGGCGCGTACATCGTCCAGCCCGCGCCAACGCCGTTGGCGCCCGGCTCGCCCTCGACGAAGGTGGAAATCAAGAGCAGCGCGAATGAAGCCGGCAGCAGCCAGAACGAGATGTTGTTCATGCGCGGGAACGCCATGTCAGGCGCACCGATCATCAGCGGCACGAACCAGTTGCCGAAGCCGCCGATCATCGCCGGCATCACCATGAAGAAGATCATGATCAGTCCGTGCGAGGTCACGAACACGTTATAGGTATGGGTCTCGTGGAAAAACTGTATGCCGGGATACATCAACTCGGCGCGTATCGCGATAGACATCGCCGCGCCGATGACGCCGGCGATAATCGCGAACACCAGGTACATCGTACCGATGTCCTTGTGGTTGGTCGAATAGACGAAGCGCCGCCAGCCGGTCGGATGGTCGTGCGCGTGATCGTCATGCGCGTGTTCTGTATGAGCCGGTGTCGCTGTTGCCATTTTCAAATCCTGCCTTGCAGTCCTTCGGACCTTGCGGTCCCGTCGCCCTTGTCCTTATCGATGCGCTTAAAGCTTTTGGCTTACTGCGCCGCTGCGCCCGCCGAGGCGAACGAGTTCGCCGGCGCGGTCGCAAATTTCTTCTTCGCCCCTTCTACCCAGGTTGCGAATTCCTGATCGTTTACCACGCGCACCGCGATCGGCATGAAGGCGTGATCCTTGCCGCACAGCTCAGAGCACTGGCCGTAGAACATGCCGAGCTTGGTGGCCTTGAACCAGGTTTCGTTGAGACGGCCGGGAATGGAGTCGACCTTGATGCCGAACGCCGGGATCGCGAAGGAATGGATGACGTCGGCGCCGGTGGTCTGAATCCGGATCACCTTGTTCACCGGCACGACCATCTCGTTATCGACGCCGAGCAGCCGGGGTTTCTTGTCCTGGGCCAGCAGCGAATCGAATTCGAACTTGCCGTTGTCGGGATAGGCGTAGCTCCAGTACCACTGCTTGCCGGTCGCCTTGACGGTCAGATCGGCCTTGGGAATGTCGAGCTCCTGAAACAATAGCCGGAACGACGGCACCGCGATGCCGACCAGGATCAAAACCGGGATCAGGGTCCAGGCAACCTCGATCAGGGTATTGTGGGTGGTCCTGGAGGGGGCCGGGTTGGATTTGGCGTTGAACTTCATGACGACGATGACCAGCAGCGCCAGAACGAACAGCGTGATGACCGTGATCAGCACAAACAGGAAATTGTGAAACCAGGTGATGTTCTCCATCACCGGCGAGGCCGATTCCTGAAGCGTGTATTCCCACGGCGCGGGCTGCCCCAATTCGGCGAATGCCGCTCCGCCGGCCGCCAGCGCAACGCCTGCCACCGCAAATCCCAGCAACCGCCGGCCCATTTGGCCCCTCGACATATTCATGCCGCTCGCGCTCCCTTGATAGAACCTCAAAGCATTCCGCCGGATGGCCGGAAATGCTGCACGATCCGCCCCTGACAAACGGCCTTGGGATGTACTGTAGGAGTACCGGGGCCAGATCGCTAGAACGCGTCGAAATCCAGCCTCTCAAACCATAATTCTTAGCCTCTCGCAATGCAGTAGTAGGGCGTGGAGCGATGCGTCACCGGCTATTGCCCCGATGTCCCATTTTCCCGTGAAATCAGGCAAAAGCGCAACTTTTGCACCCTGACGCCGCTTGACAGGCGGATTGCCCGATGTAGGCAAAGAGAGGGCGCTCCACAGGAACCTGATTCGCGACTTACGGAGCAGCCCATCCCGGCGCAAGGATGGCCTGAAGGCCGCCTTCAAGGCGCCGTCATTGCCGTATCAGTCCACTATTCGGACCGACACAGCCCAAGCGAATATCAAGGGACCGACCCGGATGGGGCCTTCGAAACATGGGGCGAGAAGCGCCGTAAACCGCGACAATGCATTTGCCGTTGGCTTCAGCTGCTGGCTGCGCGCAAGCCTGACTGCGACAAGCCTCGCGATTGCGTTCTTTCTCGGCTTGACCGCGGCTGCGAGCGCCCAGGGCGCGGTGCGGTCGGTGCATGGCGACTGGCAGATCCGCTGCGATACCCCGCCGGGCGCGCAAGGCGAGCAATGCGCCCTGATCCAGAGCGTGGTAGCGGAAGACCGCTCCAACGCCGGCCTCACCGTCATCGTGCTGAAGACCGCCGATCAAAAGAGCAAGCTGATGCGGGTGGTGGCGCCGCTCGGCGTGCTGCTGCCGTCGGGGCTTGGCTTAAAACTCGACAATGTCGATGTCGGTCGCGCCGGTTTTGTCAGATGCCTGCCCAATGGCTGCGTTGCCGAAGTGGTGATGGACGACAAGCTGCTCGGCCAGCTCCGTACCGCCAAGACCGCTACCTTT
>DASXJV010000200.1:0-12121 GCA_036497205.1 Bradyrhizobium sp. | reverse complement strand
GGCGACGTTGACCGATCCGAAGATGTTGGTCTTGACGCCCTCGCTCCAGTCACGCTCCAGAATCGGCACATGCTTAAGGGCAGCGGCATGAAACACGATATCCGGCTTGAATTCATTCATCAGCTGCAAGATTCGTTCGCGATCGCGAATATCCGCAATCCGGCCCTCGATGACAGCGCTGGTCTTGCGCGCAGCGAGGGCTTCCGTGACTGCATAGAGCGCCGGCTCTGAATTCTCGATCACCAGCAACCGGGCAGCACCGAACGTCGCGACACGGTCGCAAATCTCCGACCCGATCGATCCGCCTCCGCCGGTGACGATGACCGCCTTATTTTTCACCAGGGCTTCGAGACGCGAATAGTCGATGTTTTCGCTGGGGCGCAGCAACAGGTCCTCGACCGCAACCGTCGTCAACCGCGGCGCATCCCCGCTCTCCAGTGATGGAAGACGGCTGACGATCAGCCCGAGCCGGCGCGCCCGCATCAGAACGGATTCGGGGTGCGCCTCAGGGTCGAATGCCGACGGCGTCATGACCACGCGCATGATCGGCTTGTTGCGCCTTGCGAAATCGCCAATCACGTCCTCGATATCGTCGATCCCGCCCAGCACGGGAATATTCCGGATCGTTTGTCCCCGATCGGCCGGCGAAGGCGACAACAGGCCGACCGGCCAGATCCGCTTGACGGCGCCACTTTCTATTCCACGCAAAAGAATTTCAGCGTCCGCTGCGCGGCCTATCAGGAGGGTCGGTGACGCGTCCTCTGCTTTCGCGTGACGGCGCACGCGCGTATAGCGAAAATAGCGATAGGCAAAGCGTGAGGCGCTCAGAAAAAACACCTCGAGAAACCAGTAAAGAACGATGGTGATTTTGCCCAGAAAGAACGCGCCTTGAACATTCGGCGCCACCGGCGTGCCGTGAACGTTGGGCGCGACAAAAATATAGTCGAGCACCAGAAGTCCGACAGTCAATACCGTGGCGACGCGCAGAATGTTCAGCGCATCCGGCAATGATATGAAGCGCCATTTCGTGGTGGTCAGATTGAAGGCGTAGCAGACCAGCACACTGAATATGACGAAATAGGGCAGGATGCGCAGCAGAAGCGGCAGCCGATCGAAAAAGGCGTCACCCTCGAAACGCAAATAGAAACTCGCCACTACCGCAAGCGTAGTCGCCAGCGCGTCATGTGTCGCAATCAACACGTTGCGCAAGGTCAGATTTGAGAAACGCATCATTTCGCTGGTCGGCAACAAACAATTTCGGGGTTACGCCATTGCGAGGCTGCTGATAGCTGATCTCGCGCGTGCATGCCAGCTGTCATCGTTTAACGGAATTTCGCAGTTCCAACGTTGCTTCACGCGAGCCTGTCTTTAGCACCATTCCACCGGCCACGCCCACACCCAGGACGTACATCCATCCTTCGTGGAAATCGAATAGGTGAGAATTGAACAGCGAGGTGAAAATATTCTGCACCACCACCAGCAGTCCGATCCAGGTTGCCAAACCGTCGCCGCGAAACAGCAGCAGATGTACCAGCCACATCGCATATAGCACGGCAATTCCGATCAGGCCCCACTGGATCGCGACGTTCAAAGTCTGGTTGTGCGGATTGCCCACGACCTGAGCGGCTGCGCCGAACTGGTCGACGGCGGCCTCCTCGAATAGCCCGCGTATCGATCCGGTCCCATGGCCGAAGACCGGGGCCTCGAAAAGAAACCGCAGCGATTTTTGCCAGAACTCCAGCCGCAACCCGATCGATGTCGGGATGTTTCGCTCTTTGTACAATTGATAATCCCTCAGCACGGTTTCGGTGGTCCAGCGCAAATGGGGCGATGTTGCCCATGCCAATCCCCCGAATACGGTCGCCACGCACAGGATGATGACGACGCTTCGCCATTTCAGGTGAAGCAGCGCAAATACGGCGAGCATAATCGGCATCGTCACCAGCGCCGTCCGCGACACGATCACGAACATCATGTTGACGACGAAGCTCAAGGAGAATGCAATGAGCAGCGTCGCCAGCAAAATTCTCTTGGCTCGCAAGAGAGTGACGATCGGATAAGCCAGCGCCACCGCGCACAAGGCGAATTCCTGGCTTTGGTCGATATAGTCCTTGACCGGAACGCCGTATGCGGCCCCGGACTTGAGAGCGAGCCTTGGATCGAACGCGACGAGCCAGGACATCGCCAGCAACAGAACACAAGATGCCAGGAAGGCTATGAACACCTGCACGCCGCGCGCCGAGCGTTCGAAATGATAGAACAGGACGGGCAGCACCAGCAGTTTTGCGGTCGGGCCGATGGCGTAGAGCCGCGCACCCCATGGCGCGTCCGACCAGAGCGTTCCGACGGCCGCCAAGGCAAAGAGCGCGATCGGCAGGGCACAAATCGGACGCTTCAGCGATTGCAGGAAGGCCTTGACGTCAAGGAACGGCACCATGCTGACGAGCAATGCGGCCGCGAAGATGGCTACCAGCGACGTCGACCAGGGCAGCGAAACGGCGATCAGGATGACGAATATATCCGCCGTCCTCGCCCAGGCGGCCGGATCGCGCCACAGCCTCCACAACAACTCTAGCACTGGCTCCTTCGCCACCGCGCTCACGCCTTGCCTCCACGCGCGCGGTTGACGAGCGACGTCGTGCTGAAGCCGGGCAAGACGTCGACCAGCAGCACTTCGCCGCCATAGCCGTCGACTATCTCGTGGCCAACGACCTGGTCGCGGGTATAATCCCCTCCCTTCACCAGCACGCTCGGCTTGATCTGCGCGATCAACTTGATCGGCGTGTCTTCTTCAAAGATAGCGATGAGATCGACCGCCTCCAGCGCCGCCAGTACCTCCGAGCGTGCGCGTTCGTCCTGCACCGGACGCCCCTCTCCCTTCAGCCGTTTCACCGATGCGTCGCTGTTCAATCCTACAATCAGGCGATCGCAGGCGCCGCGCGCCGCCGTCAAAAGCTTGACATGGCCGGGATGCAGAATATCGAAACAGCCGTTGGTGAATCCGACCCGCAGTCCCTGTTTGCGCCAATCCAGAAGATGCGCCTCGAGTTCGCTGCTTGCCGCGATAATCTTTTCTTCAGCGGCGAGAAATGCGTGCGGCAGAATTTTTCGCCGTAATTCCGCTGATGTCACGATGGCGGTGCCTTTCTTGCTGACGGCGACCGCTGCCGCCGCGTTCGCCATCCGCAAAGCGACCTCCCAATCGGCCCCAGCCGCAAGCGCCGCCGCAAGCACCGCCACAACGGTGTCGCCCGCGCCCGAGACATCCCGCACCTTGACCGGATGGGCCGGTACATGGATGGCCTCGCCCCTCCGCGACACCAGCGTCATGCCGTGCTCGCTTTGTGTCACCAGCATGGCTTCGCAGTCCGCAAGCTGCATCGCGTCCTGCGCGGCAGCGGCAATACTCTCGTCGGTGTCGGCGCGGCTGCGGGTCGCCTCCGCGAATTCCTTGCGGTTGGGCGTCAGCAGCGTCGCGCCGCGATAGATCGCGAAATTGGCGCTTTTGGGATCGACGATCACGCGCTTGCCGAGCTCGCGCGCGGCGTCGATGACGTTGCGGATTACCCGCGCCGTCAGCACGCCCTTGGCATAGTCGGACAGCAGCACGATATCGGCGCGCGGCAACTGCGGCAGGATGGCGTCGATCAGTTTCTGCTCGATATCCGCGGAGGCCGGCGAAACCGATTCCCAGTCCGCGCGCAGCATATGCGTCGAGAAATGCTCGGAGACAAAGCGCACCTTTCGCGTCGTCGGCCGCTCGGAATCGCAAACCAGCACGCTTTCGATCAGACTTTCCCGCGACAGTGCGGTCTTCAGTTTGGCGCCCGCCTCGTCCTCGCCAACCAGCCCGACGAAGGTGCAGCGCGCGCCGAGCGCGGCGATGTTGCGCGCGACGTTGCCGGCCCCTCCGACGTTAGTCTCGGTGCGCTGGACTGCAATGATCGGCGCGGGCGCTTCCGGCGAAATCCGGGAGACCTCGCCATAGACGAATTCGTCGAGCATGAGGTCGCCGACGCAGAGCACCGTCTGGCTGATAATCGCATGCGAAAGAGCGTCAAAATCGAACATCGGAACTCGTTATCTGTTGCGCCGTCAGCGGAAACGATCGGCCCGATCGAGGAAACCCTTGACGTAAGTCTCGACAGCATCTTCCAGCGCGGTGAAGCCGCCGTTGTAACCGGCGCCGCGCAAGCGATCGACGTCGCTTTGGGTGAAGTACTGGTAGCTGTCGCGGATCGGCTCCGGCATATCGACATATTGGATATTCGCAACTGTGCCGAGCGCGGAATAGGCCGAGAGCATCAAATCCTTGAAGCTGCGTGCCTTGCCGGTCCCGACGTTGAAGATGCCGTTGACCGACGGCGTCGCCAAGAGCCACATCATCACCCGCACCACATCGTCAACATAGATGAAATCGCGCCGCTGATCGCCGTCGGCTACGCCATCGCGATGGGATTTGAACAGCTGCACGGCACGGCCGGCCTTGATATCGTCGAAGCGCCGCGCCAGCACGCTCATCATCGTGCCCTTGTGATATTCATTGGGGCCGAACACGTTGAAAAACTTCAGGCCGGCCCATTGCGGCGGCAGCTTTTCGCCTCGTCCGGCGCGTTCGGCCACCGCTATGTCGAACAGATGCTTGCTCCAGCCGTACAAATTCAACGGCCGCAGGGTCTTCAGCGCTGATATCGACTGGTCGTCGCGAAACCCCTGCGCGCCGTCGCCATAGGTCGATGCCGATGAGGCGTAAATGAATGGCGTCGCATGGGCCGTGCACCAATCCAGTAGCCGCATCGACAGACGGAAATTGGTCTCGATCACCAGATCGCCATCGGTCGCCGTGGTCTCCGAAATGGCGCCGAGATGGATGATGGCGTCGAGTCGGCGGCCCTTCAGCCATTCCGGCAATTCGGCGGGCGGCACGATGTCCGTTAGCTGGCGCTTGGCGAGATTGCGCCATTTGCCGTCATGGCCGAGCACATCGCAAACCACAACATCGGCGCGGCCCGCGTCGTTCAACGCGGCCACGACGTTCGATCCGATAAAACCGGCGCCACCGGTCACCAGCAACATTCCGCATCCTGCCCTGATTGTGGGATGCCAGCTTTGCCCCAGTCTCGCCCGGCAGGCAACTTGGGTCATCTTGCGTGGTGAAGACGGCGCGCTCCGTTCGCGTCACTTTACCTGCCGGCGAGGAGCAGTTACCGACGGGATTGAAATACATTGGCGCCAGACTTCCAAAACATGAATACGGATTCAGTACATATAGCGAAGAAAGTAGGGGATCCGGACGATACCCGGCCGATCCTCATCGTTCCCTACATGTGGATCGGTGACTTCGTGCGCGGCCATACCGTGGTGCGCGTCCTGAAGCAGCGCTGGCCCAACCGACCGATCGATCTGCTGGCCACCTCGCTGTGCGCGCCGCTGGTTGATTACATGCCGGGTGTCCGCTCAGGGATCGTCTGGGACCTGCCGCGCAGCCGGCTTGCGGTGACCAAACAATGGGGGCTGGCGGGGCAGTTGCGTGCTGGGAATTACGGCACCGCGCTTGTCCTGCCCCGCACCTGGAAATCGGCGATTGCCCCTGCGCTGGCCGGTATTCCGGAACGGGTGGGTTTCCTCGGCGAAGCGAGGTTCGGATTGATCAACAGATGGCGCGGGGGCGAGAAGGCCCTGCCTCGTTTTATTGACAAGAACGCGGCGCTGGCGCTGCCGAATGGAGCCCCGCTTCCGCCGGAATGGCCCGTGCCGCAGCTTATTGTTCCCGCCGAAGAGACTGACCGCTGGCGGCAAGCGAACGGCCTGGGTACCGGTCCCGCCGTGGCGCTGGCCCCGGGGTCGGTCGGCGCTTCCAAGCGTTGGACGTATTACCCGGATGCGGCGCGGCTTTTGGCCGAACGTGGGCTGGATGTCTGGGTGGTTGGCGGACCCGGCGAAAAGGCGCTAGCGGCGGAAATCGTTGCCGCGGGCGGGCCCCACGTCCGCGACCTGACGGGTACCGACCTGCGCAACGGCATTCTGGCGATGGCGGCGGCTGACGTCGCGATCTCCAACGATTCTGGCTTGATGCATATCGCCGCCGCGCTGGGGACGCCGACGATGGGCATTTTCGGCCCCACCAGCCCCTATCACTGGGCGCCGCTGAACGGCCTCGCAGCGACGGTTCAGACCAAGACTGTCGTGCCGTGCCAGCCCTGCCATCGTCCGATCTGCACCATGAACGACCATCGCTGCATGCGGGACATCCCCGCATCCGACGTGGTGACAATCGCCGAGCGCGTGCTGACTGAAGCCGGCGCACATTAATCCCGCGCGCTTGCGCAGCCGCGACGTGGTCATTACCAAAGATGGAAACTGCAACCCTGACGGTGCGTTCTTGAGCCAAGATCCTATCGGAGCCCATTTGAAACTTTCGCTCGCCGCCCTTGAGCGTGCGAACAACAATCCTGCGTTGCTCGCCACCGCGCGCGCTATCGCGGCGGCGATGATTGCAGCGCTGCGAGCGGGCAACAAGCTCTTGATCATCGGCAATGGCGGCAGCGCCGCCGACGCACAGCATATCGCCGCGGAAATCGTCGGCCGCTACAAACAGGACCGGCCCGCCTGGGCCGCGATTGCGCTGACCACCGACACCTCGGCGTTAACAGCGATCGCCAATGATTACGGCTTCGAACAGGTATTCGCACGGCAGATCGAGGGGCTTGGCGCGCGCGGTGACGTGCTGCTGGCGTTATCCACCTCGGGACGTTCGCTGAACATTCTGGCGGCGCTGCGCACCGCCAGGGAGCGCGGGCTCGTCACCATTGCTTTCACCGGCAGCAAGGGCGAAGCATTGGGCGCGCTTTGCGATCATCTGTTGGTATCGCCGAGCGACGATACGCCGGTGGTCCAGCAAATTCATCTCGCTGTCGCTCACGGGATCTGCGACGAGATCGAGCAGACCATGATGCGCGAAGGCCCTCGAAAATGAGCGGCATCGATTCCGCCCGCTCCGTGCCCAGGCCCGCCGCCTTCCTCGACCGCGATGGGGTTATCAATCACGACGACGGCTACATGGGCACCCAGGACCGAATTCGCTGGATGCCGAACGCGGCGAAGGCGATTCGCCGGCTCAACGCGTCCGGGTATTTCGTGTTCTTCTTCACCAATCAGTCCGGCGTGGCGCGCGGCTTCTTTACCGAGGACGAGCTGCGCACGCTGCACGACTGGATGTGCGCCGAACTCGCCGCCGAAGGTGCTGTCATCGACGATATCAGATATTGCCCGCATCATCCCGACGGATCGGTTGCCGGCTATCTCGAAGACCACCATTGGCGCAAACCGGCACCCGGCATGATCCTCGATCTGATGCAGCACTGGCCAGTGCGGCGCGAAGGCAGTTTTGTCATTGGCGACCGCGCGACCGACATCGAGGCGGCGGAAGCTGCGGGACTGCCCGGCTTTCTGTTCGCAGGCGGCGATCTTGACGCGTTTGTCGCGAAAGCGATCGCTCAGACGAGCGCCCGATAAACCTCGGCGATTTTGTTTGCTTCCGCATCGAGGCTGAATTTCGCCAGCACCCGTGCCCGTGCGCGGATCCCCATCGCCGTCGCCGAAGCTGGATCGCGCATCAGCGGCTCGAGTGCTGCCACAAGCGCATCGACGTCATCCGGCGGCGTCAGCACGCCGGTCACTCCGTCTTCGACCACAAGCTCGGCAGCGCCCGCGCGCGACGCCACCAGCGCCGCCCCCACCGACATCGCCTCGATCAGCGTCAGACCGAAACCTTCGTTGCGCGAGGTGAAGGCGTAGATCGTCAGCCGCTGGTACCAGCGCTGCACGTCCTCGATCGGCAGTTCACCTGTAATGACGATGCGCGATTGCAGACCCGCGGCTTCGATCCGCTTTCTCAGATCGTTCGCGAAAGCCAAGTGCTCGGTTGTGATCGCGCCGACTATGACCGCGGTAAAATCAGGATAGCGCGGCAGCAGCCTGCACATCGCATCTACGAACACATCGCTGCCTTTTTGCGCGCGCACCCGGCCGAAGCAGCCGATCGCGTAGCGGCCCGGCAATCCCGCTTGCGCAAACGCCGCCGCGCGATCGGTTGATGGTGCGTAGCGATCGGTATCGACACCGTGCGGAATGACCGCCGCTTCGCGTTTGACAAAGGACGCCGAGATGTCATTAGTGGCGATGATCGCGTCCATGCGGTTGACCAGCCACCGCGTGATCCAGGTATGGTGCCGCTGCGCCGCCGAGGTGAACACCAGTTTCAGCGGCCAGCCGAGCGATCTCAACAGCACGCCCGTTATCATCTCGTTGTTGCGCCGCGCGTGCCAGATCAGCGGCGTACGCCGCAGCCATAATTTCGCGAGGTCCGCTACTCCCAGCCGCGCGATGCCGCCGGGCGCATCGGGACCGAGCCATGCTGCGCGAAATAGTTGAGCCAGTTTCGGCGCCACCATGCGGTTGGTCGCGGTGACGCCCGAATAGCGCCTGTGCAAATTCGGCACGATCAGCTGCAGATTGTGAGCGGAATTATTCTCGATCGGCACGTCAGGCTCCGTTTCGCGCATTTCCTATACGCAACATTAAGCATAGTGGCCAGTTCGCTGCGCTGATACCCACTCTTCACCGCGCTCCGGATAGCATTGCCTTCGCCAATTGGGAGATGGGTGAGCTCATGACTGTGCTTGTCACCGGCGGCGCCGGTTAGATCGGAAGTCACATGGTTCATGCGCTGGCGGAAGCCGGCGAAAGCGTTGTCGTGATCGACAACCTGTCCACCGGCTTTTCCGCGTTCCTGCCCGAACGCGTTCCGCTGTTCATCGGCGATACCGCGGATGAGAACCTCGTCGAGGGCGTAACGCAGCCCATGGCGTGGAAAGCATCGTTCATTTTGCGGGCTCGGTGGTGGTGCCGGATTCGATGCGCGATCCGCTCGCCTACTACCGCAACAACACCATGACCACGCGCAGCCTGCGGCGGTGAAGTGCGGCGTCAACAGCTTCATCTTTTCATCGACCGCGGCGGTGTACGGCAACCCCGATCAGGGTGCCCGTTCCCGAGAATGCACCGACGCGGCCGCTGTCACCATATGGCTCATCGAAGCTGATGACCGAAATCATGGTGCATGACGTCGCCTCGGCGCACGACATGAACTACGTCGTGCTGCGCTACTTCAATGTCGCGGGCGCCGATCCGCTGGCGCGCATTGGACTTGCGACCGTCGGCGCGACGCATCTTTTGAAGATCGCCGTCGAGGCGGCTACCGGACAGGGCGCCAAGATCGATGTGTTCGGAACCGACTACCCGACGCCGGACGGAAGCTGCATCCGGGATTTCATTCACGTCAGCGATCTGGCGCAGGCGCATCGCGCGGCGCTGTCCTATCTGCGTGACGGCGGGATTTCGGCGACGTTCAATTGTGGCTACGGCCGCGGCTACTCCGTGCTCGAAACCATCGAGGCGGTGCGGCGTGTCTCGGGACGTAATTTTTGCGGTTCAATATGCCCCGCGCAGGCCCGGCGATATCATGACCATGATTGCAGATACCAGCCGCATCCGAACAACTCTGGACTGGACGCCACGATACGACAATCTCGAGACTATCGCCGCGCACGCGCTGACGTGGGAAGAGAAACTGTTCCGCGAGCGCCACGGCGAGCTGCAGGCGGCATCGGCCTAAAATCTCGTTCGGCGCAAGTCCTGATTTGGCTTGAAAAACCCTGATATAGCGGGCAAGGAGTCGTTTCGCAGCAGCCCTGACGCGCGGGTATATGCCAGCGCTGTCAATGGAAAGCGGATGACCGAATTTCCGAAAAAGATCACTGACGACCCCTATGGCGCCGCGATCCTGATTCGCCGCCTTGTGATGGAGCAGGGTGCAGCATACTGGCGGCGCTATCTGCTCGCGTTCGCGCTGATGGCGGTCTCGGCGGCGACGACCGCCGGATCGGCCTACCTGCTCGGCGAGGTCATCAACCAGGCCTACGTCGACAAGAACGTCCGCGGCATCGCGATCCTGTCGGCGGTCACCATCGTGATCTTCATTCTCAAAGGTGCTGCGACCTATGGACACTCCGTGATCCTGTCGCAGACCAGCAATGCAATCCTTGCCAACAACCAACGCCGGCTGTTCGCCAAGCTGATGAGCGAAAGCGTCGCCTTCTTCTCGGAGCGGCATTCGTCCGAATTCCTCGCACGCCTGACTTCCGGCGCGAATTCCGTGACCCAGGTTCTCAACCTGCTGATCAACGCGGTGGGACGCGATCTGCTGTCGTTGATCGCGCTTGTCGTCGTCATGCTGATGCAAGATCCATATATGGCGCTGCTCGGCTTCCTGGTGGCGCCGCCGGCGATGCTGGTGCTTCGCAAGCTGGTGAAGCGGATCAAGGGCCTCGCCCACAACCAGTTCACCGGCACCGCCGACATCATGGAGACCATGCAGGAATCGCTGCAGGGCATTCGCACCGTCAAGGCGTTCACGCTGGAGCAGGCCATGCGCGACCGCATCGACGCCAGCATCAGCGCGGTCGAGCGCAATGCCAACAAGATGGCGCGAGTCTCCAACCGCGCGAGCCCATTGATGGAAACGCTCGGCGGTTTCGCGATCGCGGGCGGGCTGATGTATGGCGGCTATCGTGTCGTCGCCATGGGCGCGACGCCGGGCCAGTTCTTTTCCTTTCTCACCGCGTTTCTGCTCGCCTATGAGCCGGCCAAGCGTCTTGCGCGGCTCAATATCGAGCTGAACAGCAGCCTGATCGGTGCGCGCAAACTGCTGGAGATCGTCGACAGCCCGGCCAGCGAGCCCGCTGACGACGACAAGCCGGCGTTGAACCTCACTGATGCCCAGGTCGAATTGCGCGACGTGACCTTCGCCTACCGCCCCGGTGAGCCGGTGCTCAGCCGCATGAGCTTTGTGGCCGAGCCCGGCAAGGTCACCGCGCTGGTCGGGCCTTCCGGCGGCGGCAAATCGACGGTCCTGGCGCTGCTGCTGCGGTTCTATGACGTGACTAACGGGGACATCCTGATCGACGGACAGCCCATTTCCGGAGTGTCGCGAAGATCACTTCGCCAGCAGACCGCCTATGTCGGGCAGGATGTCTACCTGTTCCGCGACACCATCCGCGAGAACATCGCGTTCGGCAAGGTCGGCGCGACCGAAGCCGAGATCGTGGCCGCCGCGAAAGCAGCCTGCGCGCACGAGTTCATCATGGGCTTTCCGCTCGGCTACGACACGCCAGTGGGCGAGCACGGCACCCAATTATCCGGCGGCCAGCGTCAGCGCGTCGCTGTCGCCCGCGCGCTGGTGAAGAATGCGCCAATCATCCTGCTCGATGAAGCTACCGCGGCGCTGGATTCGGAATCCGAAAAGCAGGTGCAGGAAGCGATCGAACATCTCTGCCAGAACCGCACCACCATCGTCATCGCCCATCGCCTGCACACCATCATGCACGCCGACGCCATCCTGGTGGTCGAGGGCGGCGAGATCGTCGAGCGCGGACGGCATGACGATCTGCTGCACCGCGGCGGGCGCTATGCTTCATTCTTCCGTATACAGCACCGTGATGCCGGGCCCCCCACTCTGGCGCCGATCAGTGCAACCGCTTAAAGCATAGATGCGAGTTTCCGCCTCCAACCAACCCAGCCGAGACCTTTTTCATGAGCGCCACATCTTTTGTCATTCCCGCCCTTCCGCAAGCATCGATCGCCGTCGCGGGCGATACGCAATCTTTTCCGGTTCGCCGCATCTGGTGTGTCGGGCGCAATTATCTCGAGCACATCAGAGAGATGGGGAATGACGAGCGGGCACCGCCGTTTTTCTTTGCCAAGCACGCCGACATGATCGAGCCGGACGGCGCCACGATCCCCTACCCCCCGCTGACCAAGGATTTGCACCACGAAGTCGAATTGATCGTGGCGCTGAAGAGCGGCGGACTCAACATTCCCGCCGATCAGGCGCTAAACCACGTCTACGGCTACGGCGTCGGCATCGACCTCACGCGCCGTGATCTGCAGCTGGCCGCGCGCAAGAAAGAACGACCGTGGGAAGTCGGCAAATCGTTCGACCATTCCGCGCCCTGCGGCGCGCTGCAGCCGGCCTCGAAGATCGGCCACCCGGCAAAGGGAA
>DASXJV010000199.1:0-15199 GCA_036497205.1 Bradyrhizobium sp. | reverse complement strand
ATCCCAGTAGGGCGGCTTGCCAAACCGTTTCTGGGCGAAATCCAGAAAGGCCCGCACCTTCGGTGGCACCATGCGATGCGGAGGAAACACCCCGAAGATGCCACCTGGCTTGGTGTCGATCATGGAGGACCACTCGGGAAGCACGTGCCGCAGGTGGCCCGCCTTGATATCCTCGCCGACCAGCCATGTCGGGAGCAGCACGATCCCCACTCCGGCAAGCGCCGCATCGCGCAGCGGCTCGGCGTCGTCGGCGCGGACCGTGCCGGTGACGGGTACTTGCTCGAAAGCATCCCCCGCCTGGGCCTGGTGGCGAAAGAACCAACGATCGGTCGGCTGCAGCTTATAGACAAGACAATTGTGCTGCATCAGGTCGATCGGCTCGGCGATCGTCGGCCGGCGGTCCAGATAGGCGGGACTCGCGCAGGCAATGCGCCGGTGCGGCGCCAGCTTGCGGGCGAGCATGCTGGAATCGATCAGCGAACCGATCCGGATCGCCAGGTCGGCGCCGACCGCCAGCAGATCGACTCGCACATCGGTCAATGAGACATCGAGACGAATATCGGGATAGGCGGCCAGGAAGTCTGGCACGAACGGCATGATGTGCAGGCGGGCGAAGGCGCTCGGGACATGCAGGCGGATCAATCCCTGTGGCCGCCCCTCCATTGCCGAGGCCGCATCCCGCGCTTCCTCCAGGCCTCGCAGAACGCTGCGTGCGTGCTCGTAGAATGTGGCGCCCGGCTCGGTGAGATGCGCGCGGCGCGTGGTGCGATGAAACAGGCTGACACCCAGATCCTCTTCAAGGCTGGCGATCGCGCGCGAGACGGTCGATGTCTTGGTATTCGTGGCAATTGCAGCTTTCGAAAAGCTGCCGACCTCCACCGCTCGCACGAACATACGCAGCGCGCCCAGATAGTCCATTTTGGCGCCTCCGTATTGCCCTTGCGACGAAACGTCGAGCACTCGCCCGATCAGCCCCTTCCTGCGACCTTCGGTATTCCGGCGAGGTCCTCACTCGATTTCGACAGGCACTCCAACATCTGTTTGCGCGTTTCGCAACAATCATTTCCGGCTGCGGGAATTGGGCCGACGGCGCGCGGTAAAAACGGAGGGGGTTCCGGGGGTGACAAGCAGGCCAAAAATGGCGACAATCCGCGCAAACTATGTCGCCGGAACCTTGGGAAAATCGTCCGTGATCGCATCACGCAAAGCCGCCATGCTGATTGCCGCGATCGCCGCTTGCGTCGTGCTGCAGCCTTCGGGCGCGCACGCGCAGTGGTGGTCGCGTGCACCGGCCGATTTCGAGGAATGCGCCGACGTCGCGGAGAAGGCGGCGACCAAGGAGGCGAGGGGCTCGGCGCTCTCCGAATGCAACGCGAAATTCGCCGGACGGCGCAAGGCGGGCGGCGGCTACAGCTATTTCGATTTCATGCAGAATCGGAGTTTCGATATCGCGGGTCCGAATCCAACGCCGAAAGAACAGAAGTACATTGACGAACAATATACCGCGTTTCTCGACCGGGAGCGGCAAAGCACCATCGCGGCGGCGTTCGCGGCGCAGCAGCAACTGCTGCAGCAGACTTCCTTGAGGAATGAAAAGGTTCCCCTGCCGGCGGAGGCGCCCAACAAGCCGCGCGCAGCAGCCAACGATATCCGGCCCCGCACGAAGGCCACGAATTGCGCGAGGCATTCATTTTCCTGCGACTGGCCGCGGCTTTCGGAAGGGATCAAGGATTTGAAGAAGCTGTTCGGCTCTTCCCAAGGTTTCGGCTCTTCCCAAAGGTAAAGCCAAATGCAGGCTGACGCTTTAAAGCATGATCCGAAAAAGTGGGCACCGGTCCCGGAGGGCGACTAAAGCGAGCGAACCGGCAATGACGCGATCGCGTCAATCCGTAATCACCATCGCCCAGAATTTCCGGTAAGGCGACTTCGGATTGTCGACCGAGGCGACGCCGACGCGCCGCGCGCCCGCCATCAAGAGATTCTCGCGGTGCCGGTAGAGTCTTCCCACTGCTTCAGCATTTCGGAGAAGCTCAGGAAACCCGCGCCGATGTTTTCGGCAGCTCTGGATTTGCGCAAGTCCCCACCCGCGTCGCAAAGTTGCCACCGGCGCTGCTCGAGGCCATCGCGCGCGCCTGTTTGAGTGCGATCGCGGCGAGCCGGCTGTCCGGCCTCACCGCTGACAAGCCGGGGGCGCGGCGATAGGCGCTGATCTCGCTTGCATAATCGGCTGCCAAGGCCGGGACGGCGAAGATCAGAGCAAGCGAGAGCGCCAGCAGATATAGCCTGCGACGAGATTGCATCGGCATGAACCGCGTAATCAATGAGCGCCGTGGTGGGTCCGCTTGATGTGGCGCCGGGAAACCGGCCTGGGATAGCGCACGACCGGTTGGTAGAATGTCTGCGCCGCGCGTTGCTCCTGCAGTCTCGCGTCATATCCCGGCGACGGCGTCACGGTTGGCGGCGCGGCACGCGCCGGCGCAAGCGAAGTCCAGCCGCCGAGAGCCATGACAACCGCAATGGCAAGGCTCATGCAAAATCGTTTCATATCGTTCCCCCCCCGGCGCGGTCGCACCCGATGTGCATGGCCGCTTGAGCCAAATTCGTTCTTGATCATCGCCTTTTCAAGGCAATTGCGACCCGTGATTTTACGGTCGGATCTGCTCCGGCGTGAGCTTGGGCGAGCCTTTGCCGCCGGCCTCGGCGCTCTTGATCAGCGCAACGATGCGGCGCGACACCGGCACTTGCAGCCCGCGCCGGTCGGCGATCTCGGTGATGACGCCCTGCAGATAGTCGATCTCGGTGCGGCGGCCGCGCTGCAGGTCTTCCCACATCGATGAGCGCGCCTCCGGATCGATCTTCATGGTCCGCCCCAGCAGCATCCCAAACACGGCGTCGGGCAGCCGCAGCAGATGCGGCGTCCAGCCCACTGGGATCGGCGTCGATGAGATCGGTTTGATGCCCTCCGCCCTGATCGCTGCTAACCCCTCCGCCAGCTGGTCCGCGAACAGCGTGCGCCACGAGCGTTGCGCGAGCTGCTGGCGCAGCGGCAGATCAGCCAGCGCGTTGAGCGCGTTGTTGAGATTGACCAGGAGCTTGCCCCATTGCACGCCGGCAATGTTGGGGTTCGAGCGCATCCTCAACGCCGGTACCGAAAGCTGGTCTGCCATGCCGGCGTCGTCCTGTTCGATCACGATATCGCCCGACGTGGCGCGATGAAATCTTCCCTCACCAAGCGCGATCACATTGAACGGCACCATTCCGCCCAGCACGCGCCGCCCCGGCAATCGCGCACGCAATACGGACACGTTGCCGATGCCGTTCTGCAGGCTGACGATGACGGCGTCGGCGGGAGCATGCCTTGCAATCAGATCGGCGATTTCGGCAGTGTCCGCGCTTTTCACGGTCACCAGCACCACGCCGGCATCGCCAAAAATCCGGGGGTCTTCGGACAGCGTCAGTTGCTTCGCAGCGATTCGCCGGTCGAGGCCCTCAAAGCTCGTCAGCCGCAGCCCGTTGCCTTCGATTTCCTGGATCACGCGCGGGCGCGCCAGCAACGCGACGCGGCGGCCGGCGGCAGCACACATGCCACCAACAAAGCAGCCGATGCTGCCGGCCCCGGCCACGCCGATCGGTCTGTCCAAGATCACCCCGCCCTGCCCTCGCTTTAAGGTCCTTAAGGTTCGATAGCAGACTTTCGCGTTCGATGCCTATCGAAGTGCGGGGCGCCGCGGCTCGCATGGCCACGCTGCTGTGAGCGCGCCGACGGGTCTCGTCTCCCTCGCCCCGCTCTTGCGGAGCTTGCCTTGTAACCGTCATAGCGCGCCGTTATCTTTCCGTCGGGCTGGGTACCCGGGAGGAGACAACAATGGGTTTGCTCGACGTACTCAACGGGATGCAGCAGGGCCCGCGCGGCCCGAGCAATCCGAACGCGCAAAGCAGCGGAGGAATGTCGCCGTTGACCATGGCGATCCTCGGACTGCTCGCCTGGAAGGCGGTCAAGCATTTCAGCGGCGACCAGCCCGGTGCAAGCCCGGCGGCGGCGCCATCATCAGACAATACCGCCGGCGGTGGAATGGGCGGAGGTCTTGGCGGCATCCTCAAAGGTGGATTGGGCGGCCTGCTCGCAGGTGGCGCGGCCGGAAGCGTGATCAGCGGCGGGCTCGGCGAGCTACTCAAGCAATTCCAACAGAATGGCCAGGGCGATACCGCCAATTCATGGGTGGGCCCGGGACCGAACAAGCAGATTTCGCCGGGCGACCTTGCCAGCGCCTTGGGCGCCGATCAGATCGATACGCTGGCGTCACAAAGCGGCCTGTCGCGCGACGAATTGCTCACTGGTCTAAGCCGGCATTTGCCCGAGGTGATCGACCATCTGACGCCGGAAGGCCGGCTGCCGACCGAAAGCGAACTGTCGGGCCGGGTCTGAGGCCGGTCGGGACTCCGGCCGTTCGCTCGCACAACATCAGCTTTTTGAGACTCTGCTTTTTCGAAACAGAAAAGGACGACAGACATGAGCGGCATTCTCTGGGTCATTATCGTCGGCTTCGTTGCAGGAATTATCGCGCGGCTGCTTTCGCCGGGTCCGAACAATCCCAGCGGATTCATCCTCACCACCGTGCTCGGCATTGCCGGTGCGTTTCTCGCGACCTTCATCGGCCAGGCCATCGGCCATTACGGTCCGGATCAGGGCGCCGGCTTTATCACCGCGACGATCGGCGCGCTGGTGGTGCTCTTCATCTGGCACAGGCTGGTGGCGAACCGCGTGATTTCCGATCCGGGCAACCGATAGAAGCGCCTTCACGTGATCAGGCCGTGGGCAAAGCGAAGCGTGCCCACCGACACAGTCGACGTTACATTCGAGCGAATGTGGTGGGCACGGCGCAAGCGCCTTTGCTCACCCTACGTTCCTGGTCACGATTACTCACGTAATCAGATGCAACCCGGCGTCCATCCGCACGAGTTCGCCGGTCATGTTGCTCGATTGCGGCGTGGCGAGAAAGCACACCAGCGCCGCGATATCGTCCGCCGACGAGGCGACCTTGAGCGGCACTTTCGCTATCACGCTATCGCGCACCTGCTTGGCGCCGGCCTCGCCGCGGCCTTTGGTGAACCAAGGTGTGTCGATATAGCCGGGGCACACGGTGTTGACGCGGATCAGCGGCGCCAGCGCGCGCGCCAGCGAATAGGTGATGGTGTTGAGAGCGCCCTTGCTGGCGGCATAGGCGATCGAAGAGCCGACGCCGCTGATCCCTGCGACCGATGACACGTTGACGACCGCGGAGGCGCGGCCCGCAGCCTTCGCACCGGCTTCCAGCAAACTCCTCGCCGCCCGTACCATCTGGAACGGACCGATGGTGTTCACGCCAAACAGCCGCTGAAAATCCTCCGCCGACAGCCCGTCCAGATTATCGTGCGGCATGTGCTTGGTGATGCCGGCATTGTTGATCAGCGCGTCGAGACGCCCCCACGGCGCGGCGGCCGCGACGATCTTCTTGCAATCCTCATCGCGGGACACGTCGCCCTGGACTACGACCACTTCGCCGCCCGCGGCGCGGCAGAGATCGGCCGTCTGTTCGGCTTCCTTCTGGCTGGAGGAATAGTTGACAACGATGCGCGCGCCGCCTTTGGCCAGAATGGCCGATGTCGCAGCCCCCAGACCGGACGCAGAACCTGTTACAATCGCGCACAAACCATCCTTCGACATCCGCATTTCCTCTGATTGATTATTGAACGCCGCTAGTATCTCGCCCTCTTTAGCGAACTTCGGAATGCCTGCAAATCCGCCAAACTCCGTTGCGCGGAATTAATAGTTGCGGCAGCCGGCGCTTCATGTCGGCTGTGCAGGGGCGCTTACCGACATCGGCGCTTGTCATGGCAGTGGCTTTTCCTCATCATGCGGTGCAAGAAAAGACCGCACCCGATGCCTGGGCGAAATCGCCGGGCGGGATGTGTGCCGTTTGAAAAACAGGGAACGCTGTGGCGGAGAGTGAAAACATTGTCGCCGAGACCGCGGAGCGGATATTCGCAGATCTGGCCGACGCGCAGAGCATCAACCGCGACAAGAGCGGCGGCTGGAAAGCGCCGCTGTGGCAGGCGCTGACCGAGGCCGGCTTGCCGCTGGCTTGGGTGCCGGAGGATTGCGGCGGCTCGGGCGCCAGCATGGCCGAAGGCTTCGGCGTGTTGAGCGCGGCCGGGCGTTTCGCGATTGCGGTGCCGCTCGCCGAGACGATGCTGGCGGGATGGCTGCTGTCGCAGGCCAAAATCGCGTCGCCCGAAGGCATGATGACGGTGGCGCCCGCAAGCCCGAAAGATCGCATTACGCTCAACGCCGACGGCACCTTGTCCGGTCGCGCGCGCGGCATTCCGTTCGCCAAGGACGCCAGGCATATCGCCGTGCTCGCAAGCGGCGCCGGCGGTATTTCGATTGCGCTGGTCGATGCGGCGGCCTGCCGGATCGAGGCGGGCCTCAATCTCGCCAGCGACGCCAGCGATACCGTCACGCTCAGCGACGTCCAGCCCATCGCGATCAAGCCATCGCCGAAGGGCTTCGATCAGAACGTGCTGATGCTGATGGGCGGGGTGGCGCGAAGCCTGCAGATTGCCGGCGCGCTTGAGTCGATGCTCGATATCAGCGTGCGTTATTCAAACGAGCGCGTCGCGTTCGAAAAAAAGATCTCGAAATTCCAGGCGGTGCAGCACAATCTGGCGAAACTCGCCGGAGAGGCCGCGGCCGCACTCGCAGCCGCAAGCTCGGCCGCGGACACCATCGCCAACAGCAAATCATTCGACGATGCGGTGTTTCTCGAAGCGGCATCTGCGAAAATCCGCTGTTCGGAAGCCGCCGAAAAGGGCGCAGCGATTGCGCATCAGGTACATGGCGCGATCGGCTTTACGATTGAGCACATCCTGCATCGCTACACCCTGCGCGCCCTGGCCTGGCGCGACGATTTCGGCTCTGAGAGCTACTGGGCGGTGGAGCTCGGCAAGATGGTCGCCGCGCGCGGCGCCGACGAATTGTGGCCGCTGCTGGCGTCGCGATAGAATATGCCGATGAATGCAGAACTGGAGCGTGCGATTTTCTTGACCCCTCGAATCGGGAGAGGGGACGCACTTCCGTTGCCGCACGATTCGGAATCTCACTCTCAAGGCTAATCCGGGACAAGCTCGAACATGACCGCAGCCCTCCGTTTCGATCCGATCCGCCTGCCGCCCGAATGCGAAAAGCTGCGCAGGGAAGTGCGCGCATTTCTCGCCGATGAAATCGCCGCTGGCACCTTCGATCCGCACAAGCCCAATCGCGAAGACACCGACGCGCCGGAATTCAGCCGCCGGGTCGGCGAACGCGGCTGGCTCGGCATGACCTGGCCGAAGAAATATGGCGGTCACGAACGTACCTTCCTCGAGCGCTATGTAGTGACCGAGGAAATGCGCGTCGCCAACGCGCCGACGCGGCGTTTCTTCGTGGCCGACCGGCAGAGCGGCCCGGTGCTGCTGAAATACGCGCCCGAGCACATCAAGATGGACATCCTGCCGCGCATCTGCCGCGGCGAAGTCTGTTTTGCGATCGGCATGAGCGAGCCGAATTCCGGCTCCGATCTGTTCGCGGCCAAGACCAAGGCGACCAAGACTGACGGTGGCTGGCTGATCAACGGCACCAAGATATGGACGTCGTCGGCGCACATCGCGGATTACATGATCGCGATTTTCCGCACCTCTCCGCCATCGAAGGAAAACCGCCGCCACGGCCTGACGCAGTTTCTGGTCGACATGAAAACGCCGGGCATCAAGGTAAACCCGATCGGCCAGATCACCGGCCAATTCGAATTCAATGAGGTGGTGTTCACCGATGCCTTCATGCCCGACGATCATGTACTGGGCGAAATCGATGGCGCCTGGAAGCAAGCGACCAGTGAACTCGCCTATGAGCGCAGCGGGCCGGAACGCTTTCTGGAAACCTATTATGTGCTGACCGAGCTGGTTCGCGCGGTGGGATCGAAGCCGGATACCCGCAGCGCCGAAGGCATCGGGCGGCTGGTGGCGCAGCTTCACACCATGCGGCGGATGTCGGTGTCGGTCGCAGGCATGCTCCAGGCCGGAAAGGAGCCGGTGGTGGAGGCATCGATCGTCAAGGACATCGGCACGCTCTGGGAGCAGCAATTGCCGCATCGGGTTCGCGATCTCGCGGCTTTCCTCGATGCCGACGCAACCAACCATGAGACTTTGGAAAATCAGCTATCGTTCGCAATCAAGACCGCGCCCAAGCTGACCATTCAAGGTGGCACCACCGAAGTGCTGCGCGGCATCATCGCGCGCGGGCTTGGGTTGCGCTAGGCGCGGCTTTCTTTTCACCTCTCGCTTTGGGAGAGGGGGAGCGCCTGCACCATGGCAAGATTTTCATTTATCGGAGACGACACCATGACCAAATACACAGATATCGGCGTCGAGAAGACCGGCCACGTCACCACGATCGAGATCCAGCGGCCGCCGCTGAACTTCTTCGACATATCGCTGATCAACCAGATCGCGGATGCGCTCACCGAGATCGACAACGATCCGGAGGCCCGCGCGGTGGTGCTGGCCGCACAAGGCAAGGCCTTCTGCGCCGGCGCCAATTTCAGCGATCCGGCGCGGCAGGAAGCCGAGGCGCGCGCAAAGTCCGATCCGGCGTCGAGCCTGGGACAGATCAGCCATCTTTATATCCAGGCCGTGCGCATCTTCCGCAACAAGAAGCCGATCGTGGCGGCGGTCCACGGCGCTGCCATCGGCGGCGGGTTGGGCCTCGCAGTGTCGGCGGATTTTCGCGTCACCTGCCCCGAGGCTCGGTTCGCCGCCAATTTCACCAAGCTCGGCTTTCATCCCGGCTTCGGGCTGACGGTGACGCTTCCCGAACTGGTCGGAAAGAACCATGCAGAGCTGATTTTCTACACTAGCCGCCGGGTGACCGGCGAGGAGGCGTACCGGATGGGCCTCGCCAATGAATGCGTGCCGCAGGATCAGGTCCGAACAGCTGCCATGAAGCTTGCGTCCGAAATCGCCGAATGTTCGCCGCTCGGCCTGCTCTCGACCCGCGCCACGATGCGCGCCGGCCTCGCCGATCGCGTCATGGCCGCGACCACCCACGAACTCGCCGAACAAACGCGCTTACGCGCGACCGAAGATTTCAAGGAAGGCGTCAAGGCCACCGAAGAGCGTCGCGCCGCGAATTTTAAAGGGCGGTAATTTTCTTCACCTCTCCCATCGGGAGAGGGAGCGCGCTTCCGTCGGCGAAGCGCATCACGCCTAGCGGTCCTTCCGCACCACCAGCGCATCGACGATGGTGACGCCCTCGCCCTCGGGGTGAACCAGCACGGGATTGAGCTCGATTTCGGAAATCTGCTGGCTGAACCGCGCCGCCAGCATGGATATCTGCGAAATCAATTCTGACAGCGCCGGAACATCTGCCTTCGCCGCACCCCGAAATCCGCCGAGCAATGGAGCCGCCTTGAGCTCGGCCAGCATGGCGGAGGCCTCGGTCGCACTCACCGGCGCGGGCCGGTAGATGGCGTCCCTGAATAATTCCGTGGTGATGCCACCGAGACCAACCATGATCATCGGGCCGAAGGTTGCATCCTGCATGGTACCGATGATGATCTCGACGCCCTTCTTCGCCATCGGACTGACAAGGACGCCCTGTATCGCTGCATCGGGCCGATGCCGCCGCGCGTTTTCCAGGAGCGCTTCGTACGCCAAAAACACCTCGCCCTTGGTCGCAATATTGACGCGCACGCCGCCGACTTCGCTTTTGTGCGGGATATCGCGCGACTGGATTTTCATCACCACGGGAAAGCCAACGCGGGCGACCGCGCCGTCCAGCGCGCTCTTTTCCGTCACCAGCACCTCGTCGGGCAACATAATGCCGGTCTCGCGCAGCAGCGCTTTGCTATCGGATTCGGAGAGCGTTGCGGATTCCAGATGCGCGGAGATAGCGTGCGGCGGTGACGCCACCATAGCGACCGGGGGCGCCAACTTGAATCTGGCGCGCTCAAATATCTTCCGCATGGCGACGCCGACATGCGTCAATCCGGACAACACCACGACGCCCGACGCCGCGAGTTCGGCGCGCGCGAAATGGGATGGCAGCGTGTAGGAGTAGAACACGATCGGCTTGTTCTGTGCGTCGATGACAGGCTTGAGTTCCGCCTGCTTGAACGGCATCCGTGTTTCGCTCGACA
This sequence comes from Bradyrhizobium sp., assembly GCA_036497205.1. Classification (GTDB taxonomy): domain Bacteria; phylum Pseudomonadota; class Alphaproteobacteria; order Rhizobiales; family Xanthobacteraceae; genus Bradyrhizobium. Next base: position 4,988 of record DASXJV010000199.1, on the reverse strand, counting down.
GCGACAGCATCACCAGAATGGCGTCGACTTCATCTGACAGGTCGAGCAGATCGATGCTCTTCTGCAAACCGCCGCTGTGCACGCCTTGCGCGGTGACATCGATCGGGTTGCGCGTAGCCCCATAGGACGGCAGTAGTTTGCTGATCTCAGCCTGGATCGGCGGTGACAATTCCGGCACCTGCAGGCCCTGCCTTGAGACGGTGTCGGCGCCCCAGATGCCCGCGCCGCCCGACACCGTGAGAACGGCAACCCGGTCGCCTTTGGGCATCGGGTTGGTGGTCAGGACGGCTGCGATGGTGACGGCCTCATCGAGGTCGTTGGAGATGATAAAACCGTACTTTGCGAATGCCGCATCATAGGCCGCGGACCAGCCGGCCATGCTGGCGGTATGCGACGCCGCCGCACGCTCGCCCGCGCCGGAGCGGCCGACTTTTGTCACGATGACCGGCTTGCCGATCTCGGCCGCGCGGCGGGCGGCAGCAAGGAATTTTTCGACGTCGCGAATACCCTCGATGAACAGCAGGATCACGTCGGTGGAGGAATCCTGCACCATGTAGTCGAGGAATTCGCCAGCGCCGAGGTCGGATTCATTGCCGGCGCTCACGACGTAACTGAGCGCTATCCCTAACGCCTTGGCGCGGTGGTAGATCGCAAAGCCGATACCGCCGCTTTGCGCGACGATGCCGATCCGCCGTTTGGTCGCGATCAGCCGCGGCGCATCGGGCTTGACATCAACGGTCGGGCTGAAGGTAGCGGCGACGCGCTGGACTTCGCTGTAAAAGCCTTCGGCATTGGGACCGGAAATCCGCATCCCGGTCTTTCGGGCGAGTTCGGCGATTGCGTTCTGCATGACGGCGCTGTCGCCGCCCTCCTCCGCGAACCCCGATGAGATGATGACAGCGTTCTTGACGCCGGCCGCAGCGCATTGCTCGAGCGCGCCGAGAACCGCGCGCGCCGGAATGATGACGATGGCAAGGTCGATCGGCTGTCCCACAGCCGCGATCGACGGATAGCACTTCAGCCCGTCGATATCGCCGTAATTGGGATTGATCGGATAGATCTTCCCCGGAAATTCGTTCTTGCGCAGCATCGACAAAAGCCGACCCGGAATTTTCTCCAGATCGCGCGATGCGCCGATCAGGGCGATGCTATCAGGCGCGAAGAGCGTGTCGAGCGGATGCTTGGGTTTGGCGGTCGCAGTCGCAGACGGCATTCGAAAAATATCCTTTTTATTGTTGTTGTGAATGTCCGTCAGGCCTGAGGGCGGATGCTCACGCCACGAGGCGGAACGTGACGCCCCCGAGCGCAAACGAATCGCCCGACACCATGTGACCTCTGGCCTGAGCGGCATTGCGGACGGCTGCGATGTCACCGACCCGAAATGTCAGACCGCTCATGAGGTCGCTCGCGCCGTTAGTGAAGCGGAAGCTGCAATTGGCAAGCGCCAGCTCGGGCTCGCCGCCTTGATTTTTGGAAACCGGAACCCCGATGATCCGTCCCCAATGTTCGGCCAACCCATGCGGATCTGGACTTTGCATCTCCACGCCGATCAAAGCCTGCGTCACATCCTTGCGAATCGATTTCTGCCAGTCCGGTCCGGCCGGCGGATAGGGTCCGAGAATATCATCGCTGCCGTCGGTGTGATTGAATTCGATGAACGCCGCGCGGCAATCGCGCGGATGCAATTGCACACCATGATAGGGCGCATGATCGATCGCATTGGCGACGCGCACGCCGATCTCCTTGGCATGCCGTCCGCGTTGGTCAGGATCGTCGCAGCAGAAAATCGCCATATAGCCGCCGCGGCCGCCGGTCTTGTCGAGAAAGCGTCCCGCCGCGGTGCCGGGCTGAAACGGCGCCACCACTTCCAAGAGGATGGTGTCGACCGGCAGAAGCGCATTCTCCAGGCCATATTTGGCGACGTTGCCATCGCGATAGCAGACGCTCAGCCCCATGATCCCCGAGATATCGCTAGTGACAGGTTCGAGATGCGGCGCCACCAGACAGATTTGCCGCAGCCGTAAGTAGCCGGCCATCTAAATGACCTCGGCCATCTCAATGACCCTGGAAGACGGGTTTGCGCTTTTCGACGAACGCCTTCGCGGCTTCCTTGTGGTCGGCGGTCTCGCCCGAGCGCGAGTGATGGATCGCCTCGGCGTCGAAACAGGCTTCCAGCGACATATGCTCGGCGTTGTTGATGTTGCGCTTGATGTAGCCCAGCGTCACCGAGGGCCCTTGCGCCAGCGATATTGCGAGTTCGTGCGCCGCACCTTCGACCTCGGCGTCGGGGACGACGCGCGTCACCATGCCGAGCGCGAGCGCTTCCTGCGCCGTCAGCACCGGCGAGGTCAGATAGAGCTCACGCGCCTTGGCGCTGCCGAGCAGGTGGGTCAGGAAATAGGTGCCGCCGTAGTCGCCCGACAAGCCGACCTTGGCGAAGGCGGTGGTGATCTTGACCGAGGCGCTGGCGACGCGGAGATCGCACGCCAGCGCGATCGAAAGGCCGGCGCCGGCGGCCGCGCCGTCGACCTGCGCCACCACCGGTTTCGGCATCTCATGGAGAATGCGGGAGACTTCCATGCCGCGCCGAAGATTGGCCATCCTGGCTTCGAACGGCAACGGCGCGCGTCCCTCCGCCATCGATTTCACATCGCCGCCGACACAGAAGGTGCCGCCCGCGCCCCTAAGCAGAACGGCGCGGACCTCGTGGTCCTCAGCCGCGCGCCGCGCCGCCTCGACCAGACCCCGCGTCATGTCCGCATTGAGCGCGTTGCGCCGATCGGGACGATTCATGGTGATGGTGAGGAGGCCCTGGTCGAGCTGTTGAAGGACCATGTCATTCATCGGTGTTTGCCTTTGTTGTTATTGGTTGGTGTTTTAATCCGTCATTGCGAGCGAAGCGAAGCAATCCATTCAGCCTCGAACGATGGATTGCTTCGTCGTTACGCCCCTCGCAATGACGGCTGGCATGTGGCCGCTGTCATTTCTTCACCAGCGGACAGCGCGACAACTCGAGCGACTGGAACGCCTCGTTGCCGGGAATTGTCGCCAGCAGCTTGTAGTCATCCCAGCGCGCTTTGGATTCCGAAGGCTTCTTGACCTCGAACAGATACATGTCGTGCACCATGCGGCCGTCTTCGCGAATCCGCCCCTGCCTGGCGAACATATCGTTGATCGGTGCGTCCTTCATGATCTTGATGACGGCGGCCGAGTCGGTCGTGCCCGCGGCCTTGACGGCTTTCAGATAATGGGTAACCGACGAATAGACGCCGGCCTGCGCCGAGGTCGGCACCCGCTTGACGCGCTCCATGAAGCGCTTGGAGAAAGCCCGGGTGTCGTCGTTGAGGTCCCAATAGAACGCTTCGGCGAGCAACAGCCCCTGTGCGGTCTCAAGACCGACGCTGTCGATATCGGTCACGAACGCAAGCAGCGGCGACAGCCTCTGTCCGCTTTTGGTTAGTCCGAATTCGGATGCCTGCTTGATCGCATTGATGGTGTCGCCGCCGGCATTGGCGAGCCCAACCACTTTAGCCTTCGAGCTTTGCGCCTGCAGCAGGTATGACGAGAAATCCGACGTGTTGAGCGGGTGCCTGACGCTGCCGAGCACCTTGCCGCCGGACTTCAGCACGACATTGGTGGTGTCCTTTTCCAGATCCTGTCCGAAAGCATAGTCGGCGGTGAGAAAGAACCAGCTGTCGAGTCCCTGCTTGACGGTGGCAAGACCGGTGACGTTCGCCTGGGCGAAGGTGTCAAAAACATAGTGCACGGTGTAGGGGCCGCAGGCTTCGTTGCTCAGGCGGATCGATCCGGGACCGTTGAATATCACGATCTTGTTGCGGGCCTTGGCGATCTCGCCGGCCGCCAGGGCGGTCGCGGACGCCGCCACGTCAAAGATCATCTCGACACCCTGATTGTCGAGCATGTCGCGGGCGATGTTCGCTGAAAGATCGGCCTTGTTGAGATGATCCGCGGCTATGATCTCGATCTTGCGGCCCAGCACCTCGCCGCCGAAATCTTCCGCCGCCATCTTCGCGGCGGTCTCGCTGCCCGGCCCGGTGATGTCGGCATAGAGACCGGACATATCGAGGATGCCACCGAGTTTTAGCGGCGGCTTGCTTTGCGCAACTGCCGCCGTGGCAGCCAAAACCACCACCGAGGCGAGAAAGCCGGACAGAACTCGTTTCATTGAAGCCTCCCTATCGATGTGCCGCATTGATTTCACGGCCTTTATTTCCATTGCCGCAACCATGCCGCAAACGATAGGCAGCGGCAAGCCGTGAGCCGCGATGCGGCAGTCACGCGATCACTCTGCATTCTGCCACTTTGCATTCAGCGCCACGAGGTCGCCTGGTATGCCTCACAGCCCTCGTATTCAGCGAAATACACTGAGGAATTTCGACGTTAGTGTTGCAACAGGGACACGCAGCGTGGATAAAAATTACCCGCCTTCCCGCGTACTGTTGCAGATGCGAGCATGCGAGGATTACGGTTCAGCCAACGCAACGGTCGGTACGCCTTCCAGGGGGACCAATGAAGCCATTTCGCGGCTACAGCGGATTTGTCGACGGACTTTCGTTCCTATGCCGGCCGGGTTGGCGCTCGCTGCAGGCGATGGCGATAGCGCTGCTGCTGGTAGTTCCGATCGGCGCCGGCAGCGCGAACGCGATGACAACTCCGGCACCGGGAGCATCGGGCGCTCACGTTTATCTTCTCCGCGGCGTGCTCAATATCTTTTCCCTGGGAATGGACCAAATCGCGGCCAGGCTGCAGCAGCAGGGCATCACCGTCACAGTAGCGAACTACCTCTCCTGGGCATCGCTCGCGGACGAAGCTGCCGCGGAATACAGGAGCGGGCGCACGAAGACCATCATTCTGGTAGGTCACTCCTCGGGTGCAACGGCGCTGCCCGATATGGTGGCGCGCCTTGATCAACTGGGTACCCCCGTTAAATTGGCGATCGGCCTGGATTCGGTCTTCCACACCAGCCT
>DASXJV010000198.1:0-5911 GCA_036497205.1 Bradyrhizobium sp. | reverse complement strand
GGAGTCCATCGCGGCCTTGGCGACTGCCGGCGCGATGCGTTGAATGAGTCGGGGATCAAAGGGGCTCGGGATCAGCGAGCCCGGACCGAAGCCCTGGGTTTCGGCGCTGCTGGTGAAGCCCCGCGCCACCACGTCGGACGGCGGATCGCGCGCCAGCTGCGCGATGGCGTCGACCGCGGCGTGCTTCATCTCCTCGTTGATCGCGGTGGCGCCGACATCGAGCGCGCCACGGAAGATGAAGGGAAAGCACAGGACATTGTTGACCTGGTTAGGGAAGTCGGAGCGGCCGGTGCAGATCATCGCATCGGGCCGCGCCGCGCGCGCCTCGTCCGGCATGATCTCGGGATCGGGATTGGCGAGCGCCATCACCAGCGGGCCGCTTCCCATCTGCTTGACCATGTCCTGGGTCAGGACGCGTGGCGCAGAGAGCCCGAGGAAGATGTCCGCGCCGCCGATCACCTCGGCGAGCTTGCGCTTGCCGGTCTTCTGGGCGTAAGCCCCCTTCCAGCGGTCCATCAGTGTGGTGCGGCCTTCATAGACCACGCCCTCGATGTCGCAGACCCAGATGTTCTCGCGTCTGGCACCGAGCGAGACCAGGAGATTGAGGCAGGCGATCGCCGCCGCCCCTGCCCCGGAACAGACGATCTTGACGTCGGGCAGCTTCTTGCCGTTGAGCAGCAGCGCGTTGGTGATCGCGGCCCCGACGATGATGGCAGTGCCATGCTGGTCGTCGTGGAACACCGGGATCTTCATGCGCTCCTTCAACCGCGTCTCGATCTCGAAGCACTCGGGCCCCTTGATATCCTCGAGATTGATGCCGCCGAAGGTCGGCTCCAGCGCCGCCACCGTCTCCACCACGCGCTCGATGGTGTCGGCGGCAATTTCGATATCGAACACGTCGATGCCGGCGAATTTCTTGAACAGCACCGCCTTGCCTTCCATGACGGGCTTGGAGGCGAGCGGGCCGATATTGCCGAGCCCGAGCACCGCGGTACCGTTGGAGACGACGGCAACCAGGTTGGCGCGAGCCGTCAGCGAGGCAGCCTCACCGGGGTCCCTGGCGATCTCGGTGCAGGCCGCGGCCACACCGGGGGAATAGGCCAGCGCGAGGTCGCGCTGGTTGGCGAGCGGCTTGGTCGCTTCGATCTCGAGCTTTCCCGGCCGCGGCAGACGGTGATAGGCCAGCGCCGCAGCATGCAGGTCTTCGGAATAGGACATACGCTTCCCCCGGGGCTCCCGAAACGTCTTGGTTCCGGTGGTATCGCCGATCCGTTTTGCGGCAGATTGAACCGGATGTGAAGCCTGCTCAAGGGCGTTCGCGCAATCTGGGAAATGGACACACTGTCGTCATTCCGGGGCGCGCCTCTTGGCGCGAGCCCGGAATCCATAGGCACGATGGTGGTTATGGATTCCGGGCTCGCCGCTCCGCGGCGCCCCGGAATGGAAGCGCCTCTTTGGCGAGCGCGGGATGGCTTCGTTAAATCATAACTTCTGCCATTCGGAAAGAGAAATATTTTTGCGAAACAGGCTTGACACGCGTTTCTGTAAATCAGTAGGTGTTTTGTCCGTCGTGCCGGCGAAAGATACCCAGCTGAAAGCAAGCTTTATTCCCAGCTCGCACTGCCGTGATCCGGGAACGGCAGCCCTGTTATCGCTGCCACATGATGCGCTCGCGCCTTCACGATCACGATTGTGATTTGTTGGTCGCGATAGCGTCATCCGCAGGAATATCAAGGCGTCGAAAATCTCCTCTCGTCGCAAGCGCCCGTGCGCACGACGATATGGAGACAGTCGATGACCAAATCCAAGCTTTTTGCCCTCACAGCGGTTCTGTCAGTGGCGATCGCAACGCCAACTCTTGCCGCGGGAGAAACCGCGACCAAGCCCTGGTCGGCGCCGGTCGGTCACCGCCAACCGCGCGCCGTCGATATTCCTCCGTCCCTCTCGCCGCAGACTCTTGATCAGGAAGACATGTACGTCGACCGAAAGATAAACGGCATTTGCCGAGGCTGCTGACCGCCGCACGTCTGTGACGACATCTACAACGCTGTTGCTGTTTGCGCTCCCGAAGCGGGCCTGGTCTGACGAATGGTCACATCATCTATACTGTTGCTTGATCGAGGCGGGAAGGCCCGTCGGAATAAAGCGATCACCGGTCCAGTCTCCTAATCGATGCGCGCGGGCATCTTGCGGTTTGCAAAATCGCCGCAAGAGGCCCATCGGTACCCTCGACCAAAGAAGAGAGAATGGGTCATGACAAACAGAATAGATGCCACAACATCCACCGACCTGAACGGCTTTGCGGAAGTCATGGAAGGAATCGGCATCGCCATCATGGGTGCGCTGTGCGGGCTGTTCGTTGCGGCCATGGTAGCGAAAGCAGATATCGAAGAGATCAATTCCCTGGGAGCACTCTTCTCCGCGATGCTGTATGGTTCCGCCGGCTTCTATATGCGAACCAACATTCCCTCGCTGTCTTCCAGCCGTACTCTTTCCGACCCGGGTTCAGGTCCGAAGACCAAACCGATAGCGCTGGCAAGCGGCATCGGCACCTTCGTCGCGGCTCTCGCCGCGCTCGTATCGGTCTACATGATCATCTTTGACGAGAGCCCGCCTGCCATTTGGAATGTCGGGATCGGGTTCGGGTGGGCGTTTGGCGTTCTGCTGCAACTCGCCGCCGGTGCGGCGTCACGACTTGGACAGTACGGGAGCGCCACTGCCAAGTCGTCGGGAAGACCTCAAGCCGGGTAACGTTGCCGGCTCGATATGTCGGCGAATCCCGTATCACCCAGCCGATCTCCATGCGGGGTAGCGAGGATTTTGAGGGCGTGCAAGCAAACACAAACGCGGTTGGTGCAATGATCGAACTCGATTTATCCCTCATCCTCCAGCATTCAATTTCGGCGGCGGTTTCACTTGCGGCGCCTGGATTGACGCTAAAGCGCGATGGCTTTAGGTCGAATCGCCATCGCGCTTTAGCTTATTGCTTGCGCATGATCTCTTCGGAAAACCGCTGCACACTTTTCCGGATCATGCGCCAGCATCGACGACTCGCTCCAAAGCAGGACGAGCCGGCGGGCGCCGGCTCTGAGTTGCGATGCGTTGTATTGACCCAGTTTCGCTTCAGAACTGGAAGCGCAAGCCGACTGTCGGATCGATCGATGACCTTTGCAGGAAGCCGTTTGCAAGACCATTCGATACTTGCGACCACATGATGCCTGCATAGGCGTCGAAGCGCTTCGCAAATCTATAGTCCGCGACGAAGGAAACTGCGTCCAGTTGTCCGCTGCATGACGCAAAGGCGCTGGTTGTACAGACACCTCCCACGTTCACCGCGCCGGACTGAAAGCTGTTCTGCTGTTCGTGATAATAGGCGACACTCACGTCGACGTCGGGCCTGACGGCATATCTTACACCACCCCAGAATACCTGGAGGATCCTATCGCTGGTAAAATTGGCGTTGTTAACGGCGCCGAGCGAATAGCCTCCCGTGATGAAGCTGCCGGGCGCCAACGGATTGTTGGGATTTGCGAATTGTATGTGCTCATAACCGCCATAGAGCTTGACCGGCCCGATGGCGTACTTGGCAAGAAGCATGACGCTGGTGTTGTCGGAGACAGTTCCTGAAACAAGTCCCGCCCCCTGGTTTGTACCCAAATTGGCCGCGGCGGTGATCTGCGCAATACTGAGCGGAGCTGACGAAACCGCATCCGTGACGTGACTGAGGATCGCGTCGACTGACAAGCGGGCATAGTCCGCGCCAATTTGCCCCTGGACGGCATTGCCTGGGGCACTGAAGGCGCCTGATCTGATCTGGGTTTCCACCGCGGCGCGGAAAGCGCCGAAATTGACGGCGTACTTGAACGAATTGTCGAAGATACGATTCTCGGTGTCGCCCGCGCCGCCGGTAGCCCCCTGGAAGCCGATCAGCGAGAAAGCGCCCGAGTTGCTCATGGGATCATAATTAGCTACGCCGTCCGAAGTCAGCGCGCTCTGCCGGCCGTAAGTCAGCGTTCCATATATCGGCGAGCTAAGGCCCGCATAGGCCGCCACGTTGAACGCTTGACCGTCCTTGGCAGAATCGGCGAACGAGTTCTGCTGGCCAATCGCCAGTCCGTTGTTTTGCACAACGGACCCGAGTCCGTCGGAAAGCTTACCGGACTGCGGATTAAATCCGGTCTGAAGATTGAATATGGCCGACAGACCATCCGCAATTTCCTGGTTTCCCTTAAGGCCGACAAACGACGAGCTCAGCGCATTCGGGCCAACGCCGAAATAAGAGCCATTGCTGTTCTTCGAGATCAGATAGTTCAATCCCAACCCGGACGTGTTGCTCAGCGGAGCGCCGTGATTTTGATAGGTCACGCCCATGTCGATCAGGCCGTACAGAGTAATGCCATGCCAGCTCAGGCTGTCATCTACCGGCGCCTTTTTGTATGCCGCCTTGTAGGTCAGGTCGGCGGCCATCGCATCCGCAGGATCCGCCGAGCGCGATGCAACAGCAGGCTGCTTTGGCTGCGCTTCAAGCTTGCGCTGCCGCTTTTCAAGATCCGCGATTCGTTTTGTCAGCGTCTGGTTTTGCTGGCGAAGTTCCTTGGACTGCGCCTGGATGTCCGCAAGCTCACCGGCATGTGCCGCCGTTGCGACGGTGAAAACCGCCGCTGCAGATAAAATGGTCCTGTTCACGAGCGTTCCCCAAAAAATCGCGCGGCGCAAATATCCGCGACTCTGTCAAGGTCACGGAGCCTCAGGATGAGGACCCCTGACGGAGGGACTCAGGTTCGAGTTTTAAAATTCCCGATTGCGCACGAAATTATTTTTGGCGCGACATCGCGGCGTACGCGCGCACCAATCAAAAACTCTTGGTTCGCCTCATTGTTCGCAGCCGAAAGGATTTTGCACGTCACGTCGAAACGTATACGGTGCGCCCCTTGCATCGGAAATTTTGCGATGCATCCGCCTTCGCGTTCATCGACAACCAGAGGGAAAAGGCGCCTCAGCCAGGGGCGGCTGGCTGAGACGCGCTGGAGGTTTCACCCGCTCCGGCGGACAAACCGCCAAAACGCCGTTACGCTGCCTCCGATAACAAGACTGACTTCAGTTGTTGATATTCCCGATTTTTTGGTCTTTTCCTTGAAAAAATTCCTGCGACAGCTGCTGTCCATCCTGTTGCGCCCGGCCTTTGATCCTCCGCGATCGGACGCGCGTTTCAAGGAGCTTATGCGCCGTATCGGCCTCCCTGCATGAGAGATAGTAGTTTGAGGGCTCGCCGGCGCTTCGTTCACCATCTGCAGGGAGAGTCGCACTGGCGCTATCTTTGGATCGCGTTGCTCAGCTCGGGCCAAGCGAATATTCGGTCTCCCGCAGACTATGTTTTAGCTCCTCAATAAGCTTCGCAAGCCTTATCGAAGTCGTGGGATCAGATGCTGCCCCCGACAGCCGGCGGCACAGATCGAGCTTTTTTTCGAGTTGCTCTCGGTCGCGCTCTTGATCCATGACGCTACACTCCTTGCTACCAGCGATGGAACCGCTCGAGTAAAGAGACTACCTGTCGGTCAAATATATTCCCGACATTCTGGCGAACTATTCGTTGCAGCCGCCGACCTCGCCTGACGCTAGTGCGGCGACTTTGAAGTTCCGATCAATTGTTTCCGCACACTCGCCATCGGAACTTCAAAGTCAAAGCCGCACTAGAATCAGACTGTTGCTAGTGCTCTTCGATTCCGAAGTTCGCAAACGAGGGTGCCGCGATATGATGCGAACTTCGGAATCGGAGCACTAGAAACCCCGGCGGTGGCCGTACCAGCAATCCCAATCCCGGCGGCTGTCCCAACCACCATTAGCTCGCCAAGCTGTCCATGTCTGGTAATCATACCGCTCGCTGTAGGGATTGCCTGGATCCCTGTTCTGG
>DASXJV010000197.1:0-2917 GCA_036497205.1 Bradyrhizobium sp. | reverse complement strand
TTGGCGTCACCAGCGGAATCGGCGAAAATGGCTTCACTGTGGAAATGGACGGCGGCGGCGATCACCTCGCCGCGCTGCAGGCGATCGACGCCGCGCGCGGTGCCCTCAACGAGCGACGCAAGGCCGGAGCCGGATTCGCGCAGGGTCCATTCCAGCAGATCGTCCTGGCTGCCGCCGACAATACGGGGCGGGTCCGCGGCGATCATGGCCGCCGGTCGCGCCAGCCCTGAAAGCACCCAGAGGTCCAGCTCGTGACGCGGAAACAGCCACTTGCCAGCGACTTTGCTGCAGGGGATCGCGCCTGATGTCACCAGCTCGTAGAGCTTGCGCTCGCCAAGCCGGACATATTCGGCGGCCTCGCTGGTGGTTAAAAATTCCATCCTGCATTTGTATGCATATTTCTGTTCCTGTTCAATCAATTGACAAACGATGGAATTTTTGCCGAACAAGCTCAATGGAGGAACGATGCCTGACCAGTTGAGCGCCTGGCAACTGATCCTGAACGGCGACCCGACGCTGTTTGCGATCGTGAGGCTTTCGCTTGTCGTAAGCTTGTCTGCGGTGGCGCTGGCCGCCCTTGCCGGCATGCCCCTGGGCGCGCTGCTGGCGCTGACCCGCTTTCCCGGGCGGTTCGGCGTGGTGGTGCTGCTCAATGCGCTGATGGGGTTGCCGCCGGTGGTAGTCGGCCTTGCGGTTTATCTGCTGCTGTCGCGGTCCGGGCCGCTCGGGGCGATGGGCATTCTATTCACGCCATCAGCCATGGTCATCGCTCAGACCATCCTGATCGTGCCGATCATCGCCGCGCTGACACGCCAGACCGTCGAGGATCTCTGGGCTGAGTATCGCGATGAACTGACCGCGATGGATGTCAGTCCGAGCGGCCGCATGATGACCCTGTTGTGGGACGCGCGCTTCAGCCTGCTGACGGCGTTGCTGGCGGGCTTCGGACGGGCCGCCGCCGAGGTCGGCGCCGTCATGATCGTCGGTGGCAATATCGATGGCTTTACCCGCACCATGACCACGACGGTGGCCCTTGAAACCTCCAAGGGCAACCTGCCGCTGGCGATGGGACTGGGGCTCATTCTTGTCGCGATCGTTCTTGCGATCAACACAGCCGCGTGGGGCACACGCATCTGGTCCGAACGGCAGACGGGGTAACGATGCGGGCGCCAATGAGCGATCTTCCCCTTGTTCTCGATGACGTCTCGCTGCAGGCGGGCGCCACCACGATTCTCGACCGTTTGAGCCTGACGATTACCCCGGGCGCGCCGACGCTGATCGTTGGGCCGAATGGCGCGGGCAAGACCAGCTTGCTGCGGCTCTGCATGGGGCTTGCGTCGCCGTCGACCGGCCGCGTCACCTGGGGCGGCCGGGCCGATTGCGCGCCCTTGCGCCGCGCGATCCTGTTTCAACGCCCGGTGATGTTGCGAAGGACCGCCGCCGCCAACGTCGCCTATGCGCTGGCGCAGGCCGGCATTCCGCGCAGTCAACGCGCTCAGCGCGTGACCGGCTTGCTGGACCGCGTCGGGCTTTCCGATCTGGCGCAGCGGCCGGCGCGGCGGCTCTCGGGCGGCGAACAGCAGCGGCTGGCGCTGGCGCGCGCGCTAGCGCGCGATCCGGAAGTTCTGCTGCTCGACGAGCCCACCGCCAATCTCGATCCCGCCGCGACGCGCAGCGTTGAGCAGATCGTGCTGATGGCGGCGCAATCCGGCATCAAGATCGTGATGGCCTCGCACGATCTCGGCCAGGTGCGCCGGCTCGCGGGCGACGTCATTTTTCTGGTCCGCGGCGAGCTGTGCGAGCAGGGCGAGGCCGCAGGTTTTCTCGACCACCCGACGACACCGGAAGCCGCCGCATTCCTGCGCGGCGACCTCGTGATTTGATTGGCTGCAAAGGAGCACTCCATGGCGTCTCGCTTTTCGTCACTTGCGCTCGCACTTATGTCCGGCGCCATCGCCACTCTCGCACCCGCAAGCGCTCAGGATCGATCGATCGTCGTGGCGTCGACCACGTCGACCCAGGATTCCGGGCTGTTCGGCTATCTGCTGCCGATCTTCAAGGCGAAAACCGGCATCGAGGTGAAGGTGATCGCGCAAGGCACCGGGCAGGCGCTCGACACCGCGCGGCGCGGCGACGCCGACGTGGTGTTCGTCCACGCCAAATCGCAGGAGGAAAAGTTCCTCGCTGAAGGTTTCGGCGTGAAGCGTTATGACGTGATGTACAACGACTTCGTGCTGATCGGCCCGAACAGCGATCCCGCTGGCGTCAAAGGCATGGATATCGAGACCGCGCTGAAAATGATCCAGGCCAAGGCCGCGCCGTTCGTCTCGCGCGGCGACAAATCGGGCACGCACTCAGCCGAACTGGCGCTCTGGAAGCAGGCCGGTATCGATATCGCCGCCGCGAAAGGCTCCTGGTATCGCGAAATTGGGCAGGGCATGGGGGCTGCGCTCAACACCGCCGGTGCAATGAATGCCTACGTTCTCTCCGACCGCGGCACCTGGATATCGTTCAAGAACCGTGGCGATCTCGAAATCGTTGTCGAGGGCGACAAGCGGCTGTTCAATCAATACGGCGTCATGCTGGTCAATCCCGAAAAATTCCCCTCCGTGAAGAAAGAACTCGGCCGGAGTTTCGTCGATTGGCTTGTTTCGCCGGAAGGACAGGCCGCGATCGCCGACTACAAGATCGATGGCCAGCAGCTGTTCTTTCCCGACGCGGAGAAGAAGGGGGCTTGAGCATTCACATCGTCCCGGCGAAACGCCGGGACGGCTCGTGAGCAACAGTTGCCAAGGTGACGATGCGTAGTCCACCATCCCCCTTATGATCCCAACACAGCGCTTGCCGTCCTCGCTTACTCCACTCGACGTGGCACTTGCCGCTTTGCTGGATCGCCTTGAGCCGGCGGTGCCGGTTG
>DASXJV010000196.1:0-19071 GCA_036497205.1 Bradyrhizobium sp. | reverse complement strand
TCGATCGTGCGGCTGGCCCGCGAACGCGCGCTGGCGCTGATCAGTCAGGGCAAAGAGGTCCAATTCTTCTGCGTCGGCCGCAAGGGGTTTGAGCAGCTGCGCCGTAATTTCGAGAAGCAGATCGTCGAAAACGTCGAGCTGCGCTCGGTTCGCCAGCTTGGCTTCGTGAACGCCGAAGATATCGCCAAGAAAGTCATCGCGCGCTTCGAAGCCGGCGAGTTCGACGTCTGCACGCTGTTCTATTCGCGCTTCAAGTCCGTGATCGCGCAGGTCCCGACCGCGCAGCAGATCATTCCGCTTGTTGTGGAAGCACCGGCCGCCAATGCCGGTCCGGCGACAGCTTACGAATACGAACCGGAAGAGGACGAGATTTTGAGCGGGCTGTTGCCGCGCAACCTCGCGGTGCAGATCTTCCGTGCGCTGTTGGAAAACAACGCCTCGTTCTACGGCGCGCAGATGAGCGCGATGGACAACGCCACCCGCAACGCGGGCGACATGATCCGTAAGCAGACCCTGATCTACAACCGAACCCGTCAGGCGATGATCACCAAGGAGCTGATCGAGATCATCTCCGGCGCCGAGGCGATCTGATAACCGCATGTCAACAGGAGGCGCTCCATGGCTTATGTGACATCCGCGACCACCAAGGGCGGCCGCAATGGCCGTGCGATGCTGGACAATGGCGCGCTGGCACTGGCGATGGCCGCGCCGAAGGAAATCGGCGGCGCCGGCGACGGGCACAATCCCGAGCAGCTGTTCGCGCTGGGATATTCGTCCTGCTACGGGCAGGCGATCCTGCTGATCGCCAAGAAATACGGCCTCGACGGTCAGGCCGCGCGGGTGACCTGTGAGGTCACGCTCGATCAAAAGGACGGCGGCTTCGGCCTCGCCGTCGAGCTCAAGGTTTCGATACCTGGCGCCGACAAGGACAAGCTCCAGCAACTGGTTGAGGAAGCCCACACGGTTTGCCCGTACTCGAAGGCAACCAAGGGCAATATTCCTGTCAAACTGACGGTCGTTTGAGATAGAATTCGAAGGAGAACGTTTTCATGGCTACCCCCGCCAACCAGACCGGACGCATCACGCAGGTAATCGGCGCCGTCGTCGACGTGCAGTTCGAGGGACATCTGCCGGCTATTCTCAACGCCATCGAGACCACCAACAATGGCAGCCGTCTGGTGCTCGAGGTCGCGCAGCATCTCGGCGAATCCACCGTGCGCACCATCGCCATGGACACCACCGAGGGTCTGGTCCGCGGCGGCGAGGTCACCGACACTGGCAACCCGATCATGGTGCCGGTCGGTGCCGGTACGCTCGGCCGCATCATGAATGTGATCGGCGAGCCGGTCGATGAAGGCGGCCCGGTCAAAGCAGAGGGCATGCGTGCGATCCATCAGGAAGCGCCAACCTATACCGATCAGTCCACTGAAGCGGAGATTCTCGTCACCGGCATCAAGGTCGTCGATCTCCTGGCGCCTTACGCCAAGGGCGGCAAGATCGGCCTGTTCGGCGGCGCCGGCGTCGGCAAGACCGTGCTGATTCAGGAATTGATCAACAACGTCGCCAGGGCGCATGGCGGCTATTCGGTGTTTGCCGGCGTCGGCGAGCGGACCCGCGAAGGCAACGACCTCTATCATGAGTTCATCGAATCCGGCGTCAACAAGAAGGGCGGCGGTGAAGGCTCAAAGTGCGCGCTGGTTTACGGCCAGATGAACGAGCCGCCGGGGGCGCGCGCGCGCGTCGGTCTCACCGGTCTCACGGTCGCCGAGCATTTCCGCGATCAGGGCCAGGACGTGCTGTTCTTCGTCGACAACATCTTCCGCTTCACGCAGGCGGGTTCGGAAGTGTCGGCGCTGCTCGGTCGTATCCCCTCGGCGGTGGGTTATCAGCCGACGCTGGCGACCGACATGGGCGCGCTGCAGGAGCGCATCACCACCACCCATAAGGGTTCGATCACCTCGGTGCAGGCGATCTACGTGCCGGCCGACGATTTGACCGATCCGGCGCCCGCGACCTCGTTCGCGCATTTGGACGCCACCACGGTGCTGAACCGCGCGATTTCGGAAAAGGGCATCTATCCCGCGGTGGATCCGCTCGACTCGACATCGCGCATGCTGTCGGCGAACATTGTCGGCGAGGAGCACTACCAGACCGCGCGCATGGTTCAGCAGGTGCTGCAGAAATACAAATCGCTGCAGGACATCATCGCCATTCTCGGCATGGACGAGCTGTCGGAAGACGACAAGATCGCCGTGGCGCGCGCGCGCAAGATCGAGCGCTTCCTGTCGCAGCCGTTCTTCGTCGCTGAAGTCTTCACGGGATCGCCAGGCAAGTTCGTCGATCTCGCCGACACCATCAAGGGTTTTCGCGCGATCTGCGAAGGCAAGTACGATCATCTGCCGGAAGCGGCGTTCTACATGGTCGGAACCATCGAAGAGGCGGTCGAGAAGGGCAAGAAGCTCGCGGCCGAGGCGGCGTGAGCCGCGGATAGCGAATAGGGAGTAGCGAATAGGGAAGGTCGGTCGAGCAATTCTGCTACTCGCCATTCGCTATTCGCTGTTCGCCACTTACTGATTCAGTCGATAGGTCCAACATGCCCGCCACCTTCCACTTCGATCTCGTCTCGCCCGAAAAGCTCGCTTTCTCCGGCGAGGTCGATCAGGTCGACGTCCCCGGCGTCGAGGGCGATTTCGGCGTGCTCGCCGGGCATGCGCCTGTGGTGGCCGCGATCCGGCCTGGAATCCTGACGGTGACATCAGGCGGAACACATCAGAAGATCATCGTGCTCGGCGGTCTTGCCGAAGTGTCCGACAAGGGCCTGACCGTGCTGGCGGACGTCGCCACCTCGATGCAGGATCTGGATCGGGCCAGGTTTGCCGACAAGATTTCCGAGATGGAAGCCAAGCTCGCCGAGAAGGAAGGTTCGGAGCTCGATCGCGCGATCGAGCGGCTCGATCATTTCAAGAGCATCCAGAACCAGCTCAATACGACGGCGTTGCATTAGCCCGAAGTTTGCCCGGCGGAACTTCGGGCTGGCATATTCCGCGCCGGACGCGATCGGCCCGTTTTCGGTCAGGCTGAATAAATCTCTATCTTTATTTGACGCGTTTTCTTGACGCGAACCTGTATCCCACTTTGCTCGAAAACGTATCTGCTCATCCCGCGAATTTTGAAAAGCTCTGCGCCACCGTCCGGTAGACATCGCACCTGAACGGCACCACGAGATAGGCGACGCGATCGAGCCGTTCCCATCGCCATTGGTCGAATTCCGCTGGCTGGCCGTTGCGTGGCGTCAGCGGATCGATTTCGTCGTCGCGTCCGGTGAAACGCAGCGCGAACCATTTCTGGCGCTGGCCACGGAATTTCGCGAGCCGGTGTGACGACGGCTCAGGGAATAGCGGAAATTCGTAAGTCAGCCAATCGGTTTCGCCGAGGTAATCGGCGCTTATCACGCCGGTCTCTTCCCAAAGTTCGCGCATCACCGCATCGCGCGGATCCTCATCGGCATCAATGCCGCCCTGCGGCAACTGCCATTCAAAGCCTGGAAGAATGATTTCCGGCCCGTCGTCCCTGAAGCGTCGCCCGATCAGGACCTGACCGGACGCGTTGAACAGGGCTATACCCACATTGGGGCGATAGGGTTTGCTATCTGGCATGGGTCAAAGCGTTTTCAAGCGAAGCGGGCACCGGTTCGCATGAAGAAAACGCGTCAGGTTCAAAGAAGTCTAGCTGCCCGCGAGCATGGAAAATTCCTTTACCACGCGCTCGTAGACCGGCCGCTTGAACGGAACGATCAGATTGGGGAGATTCTTCATCGGCTCCCAACGCCAACTGACGAACTCCGCCTTGTGGCCGCCGCCCGGGCTCGCGACATTGATCTCGTCGTCCTGGCCGGTGAAACGGACCGCGTACCATTTCTGGCGCTGGCCCCGATAGCGACCCTTCCAGGTGCGCCCGGCAACGGTGCGTGGAATGTCATAGATCAGCCAGTCCGCGACTTCGCCGAGCTTCTCGACCGAGCTGACGCTGGTTTCCTCATAAAGTTCGCGCTTTGCGGCCGCCCAGGTATCCTCCCCGGGATCGACGCCGCCTTGCGGCATCTGCCAAACGTGAGACTCGTCGACATGTTCGATGCCTCCGGCACGGCGACCGATGAAGACCAGCCCCGCTGTGTTGATCAGCATCATGCCGACGCATGTTCGATAGGGCAGGTCTTCGTAGCGCGCCATTCCGTCAAGGCTCCTTGCGGTCATACGGACCCGGCTGGTCCGACGTCGCGCCAGTTGGTTGATCATCAGCCGGATTTTGATTTCAGCATTGCGGTTGTCAATGGCACAAGCATGATGCCATGGGCTTCGAGCGCCTTGATCCAGACGCCAATCCGCTCGATCGAAATCGGCAACGCCGAGGCGATGCCGACAGCGGTTCCGCGTTCCTTGGCCAGATTTTCAAGCTTTGCGAGAGTCCGGTCGATTTCCACTGATGTCGGTACCGCATCGACACCGAAGTCGGCCTTGGCGAAAGGCATCGCCTGGCCTACCGCCAGTGACGAGGCGACGCTGTGCGGCGCCGAGCCGTCGTCGAGATAGCCGAGCCCGCGCTTGGCAGCCTCGCGGACGATGGGCTGCATCACAGCGTCGGTGACAACGAAGCGCGCGCCCATGAAATTGGCGATCCCGGCATAGCCCTGGAACCGGCTGAGGTGCCAGTACAGCCGGTCGAGATTCTGCTCGGCGCCGAGCGTTGTCAGCAACGTCTGCGGGCCGGGGTCGTTGTCGGGATAATCGAACGGCTCCATTGGAATCTGCAGCAGAATCTCATGACGTTGCGCGCGCGCCTGTTCGGCCAGCTTGGCGGGATCCGAGCCGTAGGGCGTGAACGCCAGCGTCACCGCGGCTGGCAGTTTCATGATGGCGTCGGTTGTCTTGGCCGCGCCGACGCCAAGGCCACCGACGACGATGGCGACAACCGGCATTCTTGCAGCCTTGGCGCGGTCGGCTTCGGCGGCGTAGACGGTGAAGGGCTTTAGTCCATCTGACACCACCGGGATCATGCCGTAGCGCGATTTTTCGAGCAGGCGCTGGTCTACCCCAGCCATCATGACGGGCGCGGCGTCAGCCTCGACCTTGTCCGGGGCGTCGCCGGATATCGCGACGTCGTGGCGCGCGCCGCTTGAGCCGTCGATAATGGTGACGGTCTTCTGCTCGCCGGGCGCGGCTTGCTTGGCCGCGGATTTCGTAACCGGCTCAGTGGTGCCTGAGGGCGTCGTGGCAGGTTTTTCGTCCACAGGCGCTGCCTGGCGCAGCGCGATGCGTGCGATCGGCTCGCCGCCCAACGGATTATCGTTGAAGATGGCGAAGCTCACGAAGGTAACCAGAAACAAGCCCAGCAGCACCGCAAGCGCCTGGGTTCCGGTAAACGGCAGCCGGTATCGGCGCTTCCGGCGCACAGTTCCCTGTCCGAGCGGCGTGCTCAGATCGTCGGCCGTCTCTATCATGGATTTCCCCGAATCAGCCGGGGTGACGATATCACGGCGGGGCAGGATCGTGACCACGGCGGGGCAAGACCGTGGCGGATGCGCCGCGGCGTTGCCACGCGAAAGGCTGCTTCGGGCTCTGCGGCGAGCAATCCGGATTGCCAGCAAAAAGGACGGCCCGAAGGCCGCCCTTTTCGCAAAAGCCGGTCAGATCGGCCGGATCAGTTCGCCGCCTTATTGGCGGGCTTGTCGATCGCAGCCTTGTCGCCGGTGGCCGGCGCGGTCGCATTGACCTTGACCCCGTGGAGCAGGTCGTCCGCCATCTTCAAGGCCTTGTCGTCCTTGGCGTCGGGCGGCACGAAGGATTGCGAACCGGTCTTCTCGTCGCCCTCGGACTTCAGATGACCGCGCAGCGAGGCTTCGCCCTTGGTGTCGGTCCGCGACTTCAGCTCGTCGGGCACGTCCTGCAGCACCTCGATATCGGGAACAATGCCCTTGGCCTGGATCGATTTGCCCGACGGCGTGAAGTAGCGCGCGGTGGTGAGACGCAGCGCGCCATTGCCGGAGCCAAGCGGAATGATGGTTTGCACCGAGCCCTTGCCGAACGAGCGCGTGCCGACCAGCGTCGCACGCTTGTGGTCCTGCAGCGCGCCGGCGACGATTTCGGAAGCCGATGCTGAACCGCCGTTGATGAGAACGATCAGCGGCTTGCCCTTGGTCAGATCGCCGGGATGCGCGGCGCGGCGCTGAGTTTCCTCGGCGTTGCGGCCCCGAGTAGAGACGATCTCGCCGCGCTCAAGGAAGGTGTCGGAAACGGTAACGGCTTCCTCCAGCAATCCGCCGGGATTGTTGCGCAGGTCGATGACGTAGCCTTTCAGCTTGTCGCCGATCTGCGTGCTCAGGTTGCCGATTTCCCGCTTCAGGCCCTCGGTGGTCTGCTCATTGAACGTGGTGATGCGGATATAGCCGATATCGTCGCCTTCCACGCGCGCGCGCACCGAGCGGACGCGGATGTTGTCGCGCACGAGCGTGACTTCGATCGGGTTGTCCTGACCCTTGCGAACGATCTTCAGCCTGATCTTGGTGTTGACGGGCCCACGCATTTTCTCGACGGCCTGATTGAGCGTGAGGCCCTGCACGGCTTCGTCGTCGAGATTGGTGATGATGTCGTTTGCCATGATGCCGGCCTTGGACGCGGGCGTGTCATCGATCGGGGAGACGACCTTGATCAGTCCATCTTCCATCGTGACTTCGATGCCGAGCCCCCCGAATTCCCCGCGGGTCTGCACCTGCATGTCGCGGAAGCTCTTGGCATCCATGTAGCTCGAATGCGGGTCGAGGCCGGTCAGCATCCCGCTGATGGCGGATTCGACGAGCTTGCTGTCGTCAGGTTTCTCGACGTAGTCGCTGCGGACCCGTTCGAACACATCGCCAAACAAATTGAGCTGGCGATAGGTGTCCGACGTCGCGGCGCGCGCGCTAGATCCCATCAGCACGGAGCGTGGCTGGGTCACGAAGAGTGTCAATGCCGCACCGGTCGCGGCGCTAAGGAGAATTACAGAAGTCTTGCGCATCATCCGCGAACCTTTTCGCCTTCATTTGCGGCCCACCATGGGCCTGGATCGATTGGAGTGCCGTCCTTACGGAACTCGATATAGAGCACTGGCTGGCTCGCGTTGACGGCGAGTATGGATGCAACCTGGGACGTCGTCCCCATGGTTGCGACCGGCTCCCCCGTAAGTACAAACTGGCCGATATTAACCGAAATGCGCTCCATCCCGGCGATCAACACATGATACCCGCCCCCGGCATTGAGGATCAAGAGTTGTCCGTAGCTGCGAAACGGCCCGGCGTAAACAACCCAGCCATCACACGGTGTTGTGACCTGGGCTCCGGCCCGAGTTGCCAAGGAAATGCCCTTTTCTACGCCACCTGCGCCATCGGAACCGCCAAATTCGCGAATCTTGACGCCGTTAACCGGCATCGCGAATAAGCCCTTGGCGGACGCAAAAGCAATGGCCGGACTCATCCGGGCAGGGTCCTTCAGCGCGCCCAGATTGGGCTTGCCGTTGAGGGTATCCGGCGCGCCCCGAAGGTTGGCGGTTGCTGCCGCTTTCGCGGCGCTCTTCAAATCCTGCTCCATTTTGGCGATCAGGCCCTGCAGGCTGTCGACCTGCCGGGACAGCGCGATGGCGCGCGCGCCTTCCGCCTCCATATCTTTCTCGATCGAACTCTGCTTTCGCTGCCGCTCGTCGACAAGGGCGGCGAGCCGGGGTTGGTCATCCCTGAGTTTGTCGCGGTCGACGGCAAGCCGATCGCGCTCCGTGGCGATGGTCTTGCGAAGCGTAACCAGTTCGGCGAGGTCGCCGGCCAGTTTCTCCGCCCGTCCCCGCAATTCGGGCACCACGGAACCGAGCAGCATGGCGGTGCGAAGCGATTGCAATGCGTCTTCCGGCCTGACCAACAACGCCGGCGGCGTGCGCCGTCCCGCGCGTTGCAGGGCAGCCAGCACCTCGACAATCTCGGAACGGCGCGAACCAAGCGAACTGCGAATCTGCTGCTCGCGTGAATCGAGCGGGCGCAGCCGCGCTTCGGCCTCGCCGATTCTGGTCTCGATGCCGCGCACTTGGGCTGCGATGTCGATCAGTTGCTGATTGAGCTTGCTGCGGTCCTGACCGATCGCCGCGATATCGGCCTTGAGCTTTTGCTGCAATTCAGATGCGCTCTTTTGCTGCGCACGGGTCGCTTCGAGTTCCTGTTCGCGCTGCTTGATGTTGTCGGGTGAAGCGTCGGACGCCTGCGGTGTCGAGGCCGCAACCTGCGCGGCTGCGGGCAAAGGGACCATCCCGGCAAAGCCTGCGGACAACAAAGCGATGCAAAGCGGAATGCGGACCGAGGACCGAGGACCTCGGCTGATGGTGTCAGGGTACGAATAGATGTTCCGCGTTGACTGCATCGAATCCGAATCAGTGCTTTCCGGGGCTTCCGCTAGAGGCTGATTGACCGAGTTGAATCAGACTCTAGCGTTATCTTTTTGCTTGCGCATGATCTTTTCGGACAACCGGCTTCCACTTTCCGGATCATGCGGCTAGAGCCTTTTCCGTTTCGATTGAAACGAAACGGGGCTCTAGATTCTCGATTCGACGCGTTTTCTTGATGCGAACCGGTCTCCACTTCGCTTGAAAACGCTCTAGCGCGGCTTACGCACGGTGATAAGGGTGACCCGCCAAAATGGTCGCGGCCCGATAAACCTGTTCCAGGAGCATGACGCGAACCATCTGGTGCGGCCAGGTCGCAGAACCGAACGCAATGCTCAGCTTTGCCTTGCGCCGCAAATCGGGCGAAAGTCCGTCCGCGCCGCCGATCACGAAAACATTGTTGGCGACCGACTCATCCCGCCAGCGGCCAAGATGGCGGGCAAAAGTGGCACTGTCGATATTCTCGCCGCGCTCGTCGAGCGCCACCAGGACGGATTTCGCAGGGATTGTGGCCGAAATCGCGGTCGCTTCCTCGGCAATCCGGGTTGCGGCGTCGCGGGCGCGGCTTTCCGGAATTTCATGAACCTCGAGCCCGCGAAAACCGAGTTTGCGGCCAATCTCGTCGAATCGTTCGCGATAGCGTTCAGCCAGTTCCCGCTCAGGGCCCTGTTTCAGCCGGCCGATTGAAATGACGACGAGGCGCATCAGCGCACGCTAGCATGCGCTCAGCCGATTCACATCGGCCGGTACTCAGATCGCCTTCGCTGCCGTCGGGCCCTGCGTCCACAATCTTTCCAGATTGTAGAACTCGCGCACCTCGGGTCTGAATACGTGCACGATCACGTCGCCGGAATCGATCAGCACCCAGTCGCAATTGGGCAAGCCCTCGACGTGGATACCTTTGATCCCGGTTTCCTTCAGACCCTTGGTAACATTTTCCGCGATCGCGCCGACGTGCCGGTTGGCCCGGCCCGAAGTGACGATCATGTAATCGGAAAATGCAGATTTACCACGAAGGTCGATGGTGACCGTTTCTTCCGCCTTCATATCGTCGAGGCGGGAGAGGATCATATTCAGCGTCTTGTCGGCGTCGGATTGCGCCTTCAAGGCCGCAGCTTGTGTCGATGTTTTACGCGCGGTTTTTGGAGCCTTGGGTAAAACAGACTTGGACAATACAGATGTGGCCAGGGACCATTCCTTTCACTGTATCGCGAACGCCGAATCCCGACGCCCGCTGACTATACTACGCATGTGGGGTTAATGGTTTCAATATTCCAGTGAACCCCATCCGTCACTTCTTTGTCTTCCAGCTGCCATCCGGGTTCCGAAGCCCGGTCGATGACAGGTTGAATTTCATCCCCGTAAGAAAGACCCAGGCCGGCGCGCGCCGGTCCGCCAGCCTGGCGGCCTCGTTCTCAGGCAGACGATAGCGCGCCAGTGCCTGAGCTGCGGGCGCAGCCAGTGCGCGAAAACTTTGCGGCGGACGGTCGATCACAGCGATCGGCACCTCAGATGCGATGCGCCGCCAGTTTTCCCAGCGATGAAATTGCGCAAGATTGTCGGCACCCATGATCCAGACAAAGCGCAGGCCGGAAGCGCGGCGGCGCAGATATGTAATGGTGTCGACAGTATACCGCGTTCCGATGACGGATTCGAGACGGCTTACATCGATGCGCGGATCGTCGGCCATTCGGCGCGCGGCCTCTGTGCGTGCGTCGAGACCGTGCAGGACCCCATGTTCCTTAAGCGGATTGCCCGGCGTCACCAGCCACCACACGCGGTCGAGCTTCAACCGCTTGATCGCGAACAGGCTGATGGCGCGATGCGCGACATGAGGCGGATTGAACGAGCCGCCGAGCAGGCCGATGCGCATGCCGTTAGTGTAGAGCGGGATGGCTTGAGAAACAGATTGCGACGCGACTGAAGCTCTATTCAACTGGGCCACCGCGTGCGCCGACCACAGTCCCTCGGTTCTGATGGAATCAGAACCGAGGCTCTATTTTTTTTGTCTGACGCGTTTTCTTCACGCGAACAGTGTTCCACCCCGGATCGCGTCCGGCGCAGGCTTTCGCTTGAAAACGCGCTGGCGGTCACGGCCGCGTCTGCCCGGTGCCATGGACGCGATATTTGAAGCTAGTCAGCTGCTCGGCGCCGACCGGGCCACGGGCATGAAATTTCCCGGTGGCGATCCCGATTTCCGCGCCGAAGCCGAATTCGCCGCCATCGGCAAACTGGGTCGATGCGTTATGCAGCACGATCGCCGAATCGACCTCGTTGAGAAATTTGCGCGCGACGGCCTCGTCTTCCGTCACGATCGCATCGGTGTGCTGCGAACCGTGGTTCTGAATATGCGCGATTGCTTCCTCGACGCCCTCGACCACTTTGGCGGTGATGATCGCGTCCTCGTATTCGGTATCCCAGTCTTCGTCGGAAGCCGGCTTCACCCTGACATCAGTTCGTTGCACGGCGTCGTCACCGCGCACCTCGCAACCGGCGTCGATCAGCATCTCGATCAGCGGCTTGAGGATAGTCGATGCGCCCGCGCGATCGACCAGCAAGGTTTCGGCGGCGCCGCAGACGCCGGGGCGGCGCATCTTGGCGTTCAGCACAATCGACTTCGCCATTTCGAGATTGGCGGCACGGTCGACATAGACGTGATTGACGCCTTCCAGATGCGCGAATACCGGCACGCGCGCCTCGGCTTCGACGCGTGCGACCAGGCTCTTGCCGCCGCGCGGCACGATGACGTCGACGCCACCGTTCAATCCGCTCAGCAGCAGGCCTACCGCTGATCGGTCACGGGTCGGCACCAGCGTGATCGAAGCCTCGGGCAGATCGGCTTCGCGCAATCCCTGCACCAGACAGTCATGGATCGCGCGGCAGGACCGGAAACTGTCCGAGCCACCGCGCAGGATCACCGCGTTTCCGGATTTCAGGCACAGCACGCCGGCGTCGGCCGCGACGTTGGGGCGACTTTCGAAGATCACGGCGACGACGCCGAGCGGCACGCGTACCCGCTCGATGGTCATACCATTTGGACGCTGCCAACTCTCGGTCACGACGCCGATGGGATCGGCGATATCGCGCACGGTCGCGATGCCGTCGGCCATCGCATCGATGCGCGCCTGCGTCAGGGTCAGCCGATCGATGAAGGCTGGGCTTGCGCCGTTGGCGCGAACCTCCGCGACATCCTCAGCGTTATCAGTGAGGATCGCGGTTGCATTGGCGCGGATGGCGCGCTCCATTGCCTCGAGCGCCTGATTTTTCTGTTCGGGCGACGCAAGCGCCAGTACCCGCGCGGCGGCGCGCGCGCGGGTGGCAATATCGGCCATCAAGGCCGGCAAATCGGCGTTTCCCTCGATAGCCTTCAAAGGCGCGCTCATGTCGGTTCCAGCGTCAGTTAAGGTCATGTCCTAGCACGGAAATCCACGTTTTGCGAACTGCCGAGAGGGGTATGGCTGGCGCGCGGTGCCGGATCTTGCGGCAGCTTGCGGCCCGCCCTTTGGCGGCTCGGCCATTGGCCTAGCCCGGCGAAAGTGTGCCGCTCGGGCCGACCACGAGATCGTCGCGGTGGATCATTTCCGCGCGGCCGCTGATGCCGAGGATTACCATCGCATCCGGCGACGAGCGGCCCTTGATCTTCTCGGCGTCTTCGGCGTCATAGGCGACGAGGCCGCGGCCGATCTCATGGGTGTCGGGACCACGCACCACCACCGCGTCGCCGCGGGCGAATTGCCCATCGACCCGGATCACGCCTGCCGGCAACAGGCTCTTGCCCGCGCGCAGCGCACTCACCGCGCCGGCATCGATGGTCAGGGTGCCCTTCGGCTCCAGCGATCCTGCGATCCATCGCTTGCGCGCGGTCACCGGGTTGGCGGGCGTCAGAAACCAGGTGCAGCGCCCGCCATCGGCGATCGCCTGCAGCGGATGCTCGATCTTGCCGGACGCGATCAGCATATGAGTGCCGGCGGTGGTCGCGATCTTGGCGGCCTCGATCTTGGTGCGCATGCCGCCACGCGACAGTTCGGATTCCGCGGCGCCCGCCATCGCTTCGATTTCCGATGTGACGGACTCGACGATCGGAATCAGTTTGGCGTTCGGGTTGCTGGCCGGCGGCGCATCGTAGAGGCCGTCGATATCCGACAGCAGGACCAGGAGATCCGCGCTCGCCATGGTGGCGACGCGCGCGGCGAGGCGGTCGTTGTCGCCGTAGCGGATTTCATTGGTGGCAACCGTGTCGTTTTCGTTGATCACGGGCACCGCGCGCCACTCCAGCAGCTTGGCGATGGTCGAGCGCGCGTTGAGATAACGGCGGCGTTCCTCGGTGTCCTGCAGGGTCACCAGAATTTGCCCGGCACCGATGCCGTGATGCCCCAGCACCTCCGACCAGATTCGCGCCAGCGCGATCTGTCCGACCGCCGCTGCGCCCTGGCTCTCTTCGAGCTTCAGCGTGCCGCGCGGCAGTTTCAAACGGCTGCGTCCCAGCGCGATCGAGCCCGATGAGACGATCAGCAGTTCGCGCCCACCCTCGTGCAGCTTTGCAAGGTCGGCGGCCAGCGCTGCAAGCCACGACGTCCGCACCTCGCCGGCGTTGGAATCGATCAGCAGCGATGAGCCGACCTTAACGACGATGCGGCGGAAATTTTTGAGCACGGGGCGGGCCATGAAATGAGACTTTGCAGGAACCTTCGAAGGAGAGCTAAGGGATCGCAGCAGCGGAAGTGCGCTCCCTCTCCCATCCAACTCGGGTTTACCCGAGTTGGCCATCTTAATTTGCCGAAGTCGGATATATCCGACTTCGCTGGGAGAGGGTTTGGGGTGAGGGGGTACGCTCTATCGATAGCCCTGACCCCTCACCCGGATCGCATCTTTGATGCGATCCGACCTCTCCCCATGGGAGAGGTGAAGGTCAGAGCGTCTTCGCATAAATCAATCATCAGCCCATCACGAATGCGTTGAGTTTGTTGCCTTCGGGGTCCCTGAAATACGCGGCGTAGAATCCGCCCTCGCCGCGCGGACCGGGAGGACCTTCATCGGTGCCACCCAGCGACAGCGCGAGCTTGTAGATGCGATCGACCTGAGCCTTGTCCTTGGCGGCCAATGCGACCATCACGCCGTTCCCGACCGACATCGGCTTGCCGTCGAAAGGCTCGGTCAGCCCGAGGCCTGCGCCACCGCCCGCCGAACCCCATGCAATGAACGTGTCGGATTCCATAAAGCGCCCGATGCCCAACTCGGCAGCTATCTTGTCATAGAAGACCGCGGCCTTCTTCAAGTCCTTGGTGCCCAACGTGACATATCCGATCATCGATCGTTCTCCCTGGGATTGTTCTGGAATGGCGGAGCTTTGCAGCCGGGCAAAGCCAGCGCAAGTCAGGCATAAGAAATCAGCCCTGCGGGGTCGCCGGCGACCATGGTTCGGCCCCGGCGGCGCCCTTGGCCTTGATCGACACCGGGGCTTCGCCGATCACCTCGACCAAAGCCCGCAGCGCGTCCTTGACGCCGGCGCCTGACACGCCCGACATCAGCAGCGGGGTCTTCTTGGCCGCGCGCTTGAGCCTATCCTTCTGCGCCTTCAATACTTCCGGCGTCACGGCGTCGATCTTGTTGAGTGCGACGATCTCGATCTTGTCGGCGAGATGTCCCTGATAGGCCTCCAGCTCGGTCCGCACGATCTTGTAGGCCTTGCCGGCGTGCTCGCAGGTCGCGTCCACCAGATGCAGCAGCACGCGGCAACGCTCGACATGGCCCAAAAATCTGTCGCCGAGGCCGGCACCTTCATGCGCGCCTTCGATCAGCCCCGGAATATCCGCCAGCACGAATTCGCGGCCGTCGGCATTCACCACGCCGAGCTGCGGATGCAGCGTGGTGAACGGATAGTCGGCGATCTTCGGCTTGGCTGCGCTCACCACGGAAAGGAATGTCGACTTGCCGGCATTGGGCAGGCCGACGAGGCCGGCATCGGCGATCAATTTCAACCGCAGCCAGATCCAGCGCTCCTCGCCCTCCTGTCCCGGATTGGCGTTGCGCGGCGCGCGGTTGGTGGACGATTTGAAATGCGCGTTGCCGAACCCGCCATTGCCGCCTTCCGCAAGCACGAATTTTTCGCCGAGCGTCGTGAAGTCGTGGATTAGCGTCTCGCGATCCTCGTCGAATACTTGCGTTCCGACCGGCACCTTGAGCATGATCGGCTTGCCGTTGGCGCCATGGCGGTCCTTGCCCATGCCGTTGGTGCCCTTCTGGGCCTTGAAGTGCTGCTGATAGCGGTAATCGATCAGCGTGTTCAATCCATCGACCGCTTCGATGACGACGTCGCCGCCGCGACCGCCATTGCCGCCGCTCGGTCCGCCGAACTCGACATACTTCTCGCGGCGAAACGCCACGCAGCCGTTGCCGCCGTCGCCGGAGCGGATATAGACCTTGGCTTCATCGAGAAATTTCATGATTTATCCGTATCGCAGGGGTGCGGATGCGGCAACCTTTACCTGCATAAATATCGCGAAAAGCCCATATTTTCAGGCTTTATTGAGGCGTGAGGTGCAGACTGGAGGACAAGCGCAGCTGTTAACTAATCTTCATTGTGAAGAGCACGCTTTGTATGTGTCCGTACCTTGTCACCGCCGGGCAGGCCGGCGGCCGATCAGGAACTTCTGCAGTCCTTCCAGCACCAGTTCGCGGCGCTGATTGAACACGGTGCTGCGCACGCCAGTGGTGCGCCCGGCGTCAGTTCCTTCACTTCGAGCGCGGGATAAATCGTCTGCCGACCGAAGGCGCATCCACGGATGTGCAATTGCACCTCGCGGAATGAGGCTGGAGGGAATTTCAGCAACCTGATAAGCGAACCTCGCCCTACAGAGAGTTCGAAATGAGCCTGCTCACCAAAATTTCGACTGCAGCCGACGAGCGTTCCGCGCGCCTCCCCGCCATTGGATTGATGCTGCTGTCGATATTCATGTTCTCGTTCGGCGATGCGCTGGGAAAATTCATGGTCGCGACTTATTCAGTCGGACAATTGCTGTGGCTGCGCGCCTGCGCGGCGCTGATCGTGTTGTTACCGATGATCTGGCGGCACCGCGCCGAGTTCATGCACCTCGAACGGCCATGGCTGCAATTGCTCCGGGTGACGCTCTCCACCCTCGAAGTCGCGGCTTTTTTTCTTGCTACCGTGTATTTGCCGCTCGCCGACGTCATCACCTATTATTTGGCGTGTCCGATTTTCGTCACCGCGCTGTCGGCCATCGTGCTGCGCGAGCGCGTCGGCTGGCGGCGCTGGAGCGCTGTCCTGATCGGGTTCGGCGGCGTGCTGATCGCGTTGCGTCCATCGTCGCAGACGGTAAGCTGGCCCGCAATGATCGCGCTCGGCGGCAGCCTGTCGTTTGCGGTGCTGATGCTGATCACCCGCTCGTTGCGGGCGACGCCCGATATCGTGCTTGCGTCGTCGCAATTCGCCGGCACGTTCGTGCTCGGCGCGCTGTTGTCGCCAATCGGCTGGGTCGCGCCGAGCCTCGGCAGCCTGGGTCTGTTTGCCGCTGCGGGGTGCATTTCGGCGGGTGCGCTATTGTGCGTCAATCGCTCGCTCAAGCTCGCGCCCGCAAGCGTCGTGGTGCCGTATCAATATTCGATGATCATCTGGGCTGTGATGTTCGGCTACTTCGTGTTCGGCGATGTACCGTCGAACGCGACGATCGCGGGAGCCGCAATCATCATCGGCGCGGGGCTCTACATCTTCCTGCGCGAGCGCGATCTGGGTCGCCGGGAAACGGTGGTTAGTCCGCCGGTGTAAGGGCAAATGCCCTCGCCCTCCCGGGCAAGCCACCGGGTCCGGCCTCCGGCCGGCCCGATGGCAGGCTCCGCGCGAGCCGGGACCCATGACCACCGATGCTCGAGTTTTCGAAACCGGAGCGGCGACACGATGTAACAGCAAACGCTGGTGGTTATGGTTCGCGCGTTCGCGAAGACGACAACTTAAAACCGGGCACTCACCGCTCGCGCCGCGTCGAACTGCCCCAGTTCTTCAGCGACGACCAGACGCTGCGCGAGAGGCGGAAGCAATCGACCGGCGTCGACGAGCCCAGCGCTTCGAAGCGATGCAGTTCGACGCCGCTCCACTGGAAGCCGCACTTCTCCAGAATGTTGCGCGAGGACGGATTGCTCACCCGCGCGCCGGAGACCAGGTGCTCGACAGCGAATTCCTCGAAGGTGAAATCGATCGCCGCCCGCGCTGCTTCGGTGGCAAAACCCTGGCCCC
Organism: Bradyrhizobium sp.; assembly: GCA_036497205.1. Taxonomy (GTDB): domain Bacteria; phylum Pseudomonadota; class Alphaproteobacteria; order Rhizobiales; family Xanthobacteraceae; genus Bradyrhizobium. Next base: position 2,369 of record DASXJV010000196.1, on the reverse strand, counting down.
AATGCTCGACGCCGAGCCAATAGCCGAGTTCCGGTGCGTCCGGCTCGCGCCAGTCGATGCCGACGACGCCGAGCGGCGTGTGATTATTTTCGATCAGGAATACCGTCTCGCGAGCGCCGGTCGCGATCGCGCGCACGAACTCTATGGCATGGTCCTGTGAGTAAGGATGCGGCAGGCGGCGGGTATTTTCCGCAATGCGGCGGTCGTTGGCGAGACTCGCGATCGCCTTGACGTCCGCGAGTGTCGGCCTGCGCAGCCTCAGCCGTTCGGTTTCGAGGACGCAGCCACTCGCCTGGCGCAATGTCGGAGTCGGGATATCCTGCAGCATGTCGGGCTCCTGTATGCGAAACAAAAACGCAAGAACACAACGCAACTCTGGAACAGGGCGCGTGTTCTGGTTTGCAGAACACGCGCAATAAAAAAGAGGAGGCCGGTTTCCCGCCTCCCCTTTGGAGCCCTCAAGAGCTCCGCCGGTTCAACAGGACCGGCGGACTCATTTTGTCCACCGTTTACTCGGCCGCGGCCTCCGTCGTCGGAACAACCGATACAAAGGTGCGGCCGTTGGCTTTTGCACGAAACTCGACATGGCCTTCGACCTTGGCGAAGAGAGTATGATCAGTGCCCATGCCGACATTAAGGCCGGGATGCCAGGTGGTGCCGCGCTGACGCGCAATGATGTTGCCAGGAATCACATGCTCGCCGCCATAGGCCTTGATTCCGAGGCGCTTGCCCGCCGAATCACGACCGTTACGCGATGAACCGCCTGCTTTTTTGTGAGCCATGGCTCGTCTCCAACTTCGCTCTGATCTCTAGATCAATTCCTTGACGGAATTATTTCACTTTTTATCACGCTTAATTTTAACCGAGGCGCTTCACTTCTTCTCGCTTTTGGCCTTGGCGGCGGTCTTCTTTGCCGGGGCCTTCTTGGCATCAGACTTGGCGCGGAGCTTCGCATCCGGGCTCGCTGTTTTCTTGGCAGCCGCGCTCTTGGCGGGGGCTTTCCTTGTCGTCTTCGGCGCCTCGGCGTCGTCACCCTCGGCAGGCACAGCCGCAGCCGGCTTTTCCTTCTTCGGCCGCGGGCCAACCGTCGGCTGCTTATTCTCGGTCAGGATCTCGGTGATACGCAGCACCGTGATCTCGTCGCGATAGCCGCGCTTGCGGCGCGAATTCTTGCGGCGGCGCTTCTTGAACGAGATGATCTTCGGGCCGCGCTTGTGCTGCAGCACTTCGGCTGCAACCGTGGCGCCTGCAACCGTGGGTGCGCCAAGCACCGGCTGATCGCTCCCGACCAGCAGAACTTCGCCAAGCTGCACGATCGTACCGACATCGCCGGCGATCTTGCCTATCTCGAGCACATCATCCGGAACGACACGGTATTGCCGGCCGCCGGTTTTGATGACTGCGAACATCGTTTAATTCCTTCGTGTTCGATCCCGGCCTCGGACGGGTCCGGGCCGGCTTTTTCTTCAGTCGTTATGGATTCAATTTCTGCGCGATCGGGAAGCGATCCCTTAAGCCACGCAAAAACAAGCGGCGCGAGGAATTCCCGCGCCGGGTGCGGGAGTTATAGCTGGTGGGAGCCCCGAGTCAAGACAAAGCGCCGCAAAAGTGAGGCAATTATAAGGGATTTGGTGCGTTTTTGGCCGGCATGGCCCATTTTGGAATTGGCTCATCCCGCCCGTGAAACCAATGGGTTCCCCCACCGTTGTCCCACGATCATTAGAGAGTATGGGCAGGGCAGAATGGCCGAAGACACAATGACGACCTCCGGCATCGGCAGGCACGGCGCGAACCGCCTGCCGTCGGTGGACGTGGACAGCTACAATGTCGAACTGAAGGACGACGACGGTTTCCTCGGCGACCGCGCCAGCAAGGGCGCGTTCCGCAAGATTTTGGACAGCTTACGCAAGCCGCTGAAGAAGAACGGCGGGGATCCCCTCGGCAGCAAATCCGCCGAGGCCATCGCCAAGACGACGCTCGATGAGGCGCTGGTGGGTGACGACGTCGGCGCCGCCGCTCTGGTGCACGGTGCGATCGAGGAATTCGCGCAGGAGCTGGCCTATGTGACGCGGCGGTTTCTCAAGACCAAGGCCTGGGCCGATACCGAACGCATCGTGGTCGGCGGCGGCCTTCGCCAGAGCCGGGTCGGCGAGCTCGCCATCGCGCGCACCGATATCATTCTCAAGGCCGAAGACTTCAAGGTCGATCTGGTGCCGATCCGCTTTCATCCCGATGCAGCCGGCCTGATCGGCTGCCTGCATCTGGCGCCTTCATGGATTTTCGAAGCCCAGGACGGCATCCTCGCGGTCGATATCGGCGGAACCAACATCCGCTGCGGCGTGGTCGAGACCCGCGCGAAAAAGGCGCCC
>DASXJV010000195.1:0-1881 GCA_036497205.1 Bradyrhizobium sp. | reverse complement strand
TCCAACCTCGACGCCAAGCTGCGCATCGCGATGCGCGTCGAAATTCGGAAATTGCAACGGCGATTAAAGACCACGTCGATCTACGTGACTCACGACCAGCTGGAGGCGATGACGCTCGCGGATATTCTGGTGGTGATGAATGGCGGCCGGGTGGAGCAGATCGGCAACCCGCTCGACATCTATCAGAAGCCCGCAACGACCTTCGTCGCATCGTTCATCGGCGCGCCGCCGATGAATCTGATGCCGCTGCGCGATGCCGGCGGCTTTCATGCCCTCAGCGGCGACGGCATTCTTGGCATTCGTCCGGAGGATCTTCTGATATCCAGCGAGGTGCCCGCAGGCGGGCTTGCGCTCAACCTCACCGTCGAGGCGATCGAGCGCGTCGGCGCGGAAACCTATGTTTACGGCATCCGCTCGCAGCAGGGCGACACGCCGACGGTGAGCGCCAAACCGGGAGAACTGGCGCCAGGCGAGGTGATCGTGCGGGTTCCCGGGACCGTCGCCCCCGCCATCGGCGAGCAGGTCAGGGCCGTTGCGCCGCGCGAAAAACTTCATGTGTTCAGCCCGGACGGGCGAAAGCGGATCGAGCTGTGACTGTCATTCGTGGCGCGTGCTTCAACGCAAACCCGGAATGACGCCTGTGGGAGCCGACCCTGCAAGTGCTTGAACGGCTTGCAAATCATGCCCATATTGGCTGTTGACCGGACGGCAGATTCGCCGGCCGGCCAAAATGGGGCGCCGCAAGGGCCCTAGAATGTCAAAGTCGCTTCGAGAGGGCTTTGTAAAATATGTCTCGTGTTCCTTCGTTATCCAGTCCGTTCCTGCTGGGATTCGACGAGATCGAGCGTGCGCTCGATCGCGTCGTCAAAGGCGCCGACGGCTACCCTCCCTACAATATCGAGAGGTGCGACCGTAGCAACGGCCAGCCCGAACGGTTGCGGATCACGCTGGCGGTGGCGGGTTTTAACCGCGACCAACTCGATGTAACCATTGAGGAAAACCAGCTCGTGATCCGGGGCCGCCAGCAGGACGACAAGGCCCGGCAATACATCCATCGCGGCATCGCCGCGCGCCACTTCCAGCGCACTTTCGTGCTGGCGGAGGGGATGCAGGTGCTGGGTGCGGACTTGAAAAACGGGCTGTTGTCGATCGATTTGGCCCGGCCTGAGCCGGAAAAGATCGTTAAGACAATTGCTATCAATGAACATGAATAATGGAACGAGTAGCGGACTCGACCGCTTAGTCTGACAGAGGAGTCGAGACCATGACCGAAGGTAATGTTGCGTTTGAACCTACTGGCGTCTCACTGGAGGCGCTGGCGACCCTGGGCGAGGGCCATATCGCCTATGTGAAGCAGATTCGCTCCGAGGACGTACCCGGCTTGTTTCCGCAGGCGCCGAAGATCGCGCCGGGCCTCAAGCTTTTCGCGCTGCATGCTGCCGACGGCACGCCGATCATGCTGACCGACAGCCGCGAGGCTGCGATCGCGAACGCCTGGAGCAACGAGCTGCAGGCCGTCAGCGTGCACTGAGGCGTTACGCCGCGCTCTGACAAGCGTTGATAACGCGTCGCTGCGCGACGCACCGAGTTTTGCAATACGCGGGTACGCTCCGGATAACCGGATCGGCCCGCGTATTTTTTTGCGACAAGAAAATTTGGATCAGGCCGCGCTCGCCGGCGGCAGCGCCAGCACCGAATAGATCGCCTGAGCGTCGCGCGAGGCGCGCAGCTTCTTGGCGACGTCCTGGTCGCGCAACAGCCGCGCGATCCGTGCCAGCGCCTTGAGATGATCGGCGCCAGCGCCTTCGGGCGCGAGCAAGAGAAACACCAGGTCGACCGGCTGGCCGTCCATCGCCTCGAAATCGATCGGACGTTCCAGGC
>DASXJV010000194.1:0-2740 GCA_036497205.1 Bradyrhizobium sp. | reverse complement strand
CCGAATTTCATGAACGCTCTAGCCTATCGTTTGAGCATGATCTCCGCGCAAACGCTTCGCGTTTCTCGCGAGGAAAAACCGGTACCCACCCATCGGGCCGTGGCCCAAGGGCATGCTTTTCCGGATCATGCTTCAAATCTCGTATTGGCGAAATTGTCTAGCCTTGCGGGGAGGGTGGCAAGCGTCTTTTGACCTGAACATGGTTAAATGCGAAGCGGCGCGCATCGCTGCGCGCCGCTCGCTTGAGCTTGCGCGGGAAGCGCGATCAGCCGGCCGCGGTGACCGCGCGCTGCGCCATCACCTTGATCAGATTGGCGCGATAGTCCGACGAGCCATGAATATCGCTCATCAACCCGTCAGCGGAAATTAAGACGCTGCCGAGTGCGCCCGGGGACCAGTTGGCCTTCAGCGCTGCCTCGATGGCCGGCACTCGCATGACGCCGCTTGAGGATGCGCCGGTGGCGGCGACGCGGACCTCCCCCGATTTGGTCTTGACCACGAACACGCCGGTCAGCGCGAAGCGCGAGGCGGGATGGGGCATTTTCGAATAACCTGCCTTGGCCGGAATCGGGAAGGACACCTGCGTGATAATCTCGCCGTCCGCCAGCGCCGTCGAGAAAAGGCCCTGGAAGAAATCATCGGCCGCAATGCTCCGCTTGTTGGTCTTGATCGTCGCGCCGAGTGCGAGCACCGCCGCCGGATAATCCGCTGCAGGATCGTTGTTGGCGATCGAGCCGCCGATCGTGCCGCGATAGCGCACCGCCGGATCGCCGATCAGCGAGGCGAGATGGCCGAGCGCGGGAATCGCCTTTTGCACGGCTGCGCTCCCGGCCACGTCGTAATGCGTGGTCGCTGCCTTGATCGTCAGCGTGTCGGCGGAATCCTCAACGCCGATGAGATCCTTGATCCGGCCGAGATCGATCACGTCGGACGGCGAGGCAAGCCGCTGCTTCATCACCGGGATCAGCGTGTGACCGCCGGCAAGATATTTCGATTCCGAACCCTCAGCGAAAAGCGCCGCGGCTTCGTCGACAGAGGAAGGGCGATGGTAGATTGTCTCGTACATGGCTTGTCTCCCGAATCTCTATTCTGGTCGTGTTTTCTTCACGCGAACCGGAGCCCACTTCGCTCGAAAACACTCCTATGCGCTGCCGTGAATGGCGTGCCACACCCGGTCGGGCGTCGCCGGCATTTCGAGCTTGTTGTTGCCGATCGCGTCCGTGATGGCGTTGATGACGGCGGCGGATGCGCCGATCGCGCCGGCCTCGCCGCAACCCTTGACGCCGAGCGGATTGCCCGGACACAGCGTCGTGGTGTGATTCAATTTGAACGACGGCAGGTCGTCGGCGCGCGGCATGGTGTAGTCCATGAACGACGCTGTCACGAGCTGGCCGCTGCTGTCATAGACGGCGCCTTCGAGCAACGCCTGGCCGATGCCTTGCGCGAGGCCGCCATGGACCTGGCCTTCGACGATCATCGGGTTGATCAACCGCCCGAAATCATCGGCCGCGACGAAATTGACAAAGCTGGTCTTGCCGGTGGCGGAATCGACCTCGAGCTCGCAGATGTAGGCGCCCGCCGGGAAGGTGAAGTTGGTGGGATCGTAAAACGCCCCTTCTTTCAGGCCCGGCTCCATTCCGTCAGGCAGATTGTGGGCGGTGTAGGCGGCGAGCGCGACCATCGGCAGAGCGATCGACTTGTCGGTGCCGGTGACTTTGAACTCGCCGTTCTCGATGACGATGTCGTCTTCGGAAGCTTCGAGTTGATGCGCGGCGATTTTCTTGGCCTTGGATTCGACTTTTTCCATCGCCTTGAGGATCGCCGTCAGGCCGACGGCCGCGGAGCGCGAACCATAGGTGCCCATGCCGAACTGCACTTTGTCAGTGTCGCCGTGGACAATCGAGACCTGGCTGATTGGAATGCCGAGGCGATCCGCAACCAGCTGGCAGAAGGTGGTTTCGTGGCCCTGGCCGTGGCTGTGCGAACCGGTGAGGACCTCGATGGTGCCGACCGGATTGACGCGGACTTCGGCTGATTCCCATAAGCCCACGCCCGCGCCCAGGCTGCCGACCGCTTTAGACGGCGCGATGCCGCAGGCCTCGATGTAGCAGGAGAAGCCAATGCCGCGAAGCTTGCCTTCCTTCTTCGCATTCTCCTTGCGCGCCGGGTAGCCGGCGTAATCGATCGCCTTCAACGCGGCATCAAGCGACGCACCGAAATCGCCGGTATCGTAGGCCATGATCACGGGCGTCTGGTGCGGGAAGCTGGTAATGAAGTTCTTGCGGCGCAACTCGCCCGCATCGACCTTCAATTGCCGCGCCGCCGTTTCCATCAGGCGTTCCACCACGAAACTTGCTTCGGGCCGGCCCGCGCCCCGGTAGGCGTCGACCGGGGTGGTGTTGGTGTACACGCTGATCACCTCGGCGAAGATGTTGGGGATGTTGTACTGGCCCGACAGCAGCGTCGCATAGAGATAGGTCGGCACCGAGGAGGAGAACAGCGACATGTAGGCGCCGAGATTGGCGTAGGTCTTCACGCGCAGCCCGGTGATCCTGTTGTCCTTGTCGAACGCCATCTCGGCCTTGGTCAGGTGATCGCGGCCATGGGCGTCCGTCAGGAATGCCTCGGAGCGGTCGCCGGTCCATTTTACCGGCCGCCCGGTGCGTTTGGAGGCCCACAGCGCCACCATCTCTTCCGGATAGATGAATATCTTGGAGCCGAACCCGCCGCCGACATCCGG
>DASXJV010000193.1:0-2573 GCA_036497205.1 Bradyrhizobium sp. | reverse complement strand
CGGTGTCCGCATCGAAGACCTGACGCTGTCACGCAATGGCATCAATGCAGCCGACCCAAGCGACCCCACGAGCGTGGTGACGTTTCCCGCCGGCCAGCCCTTCACCAAAACCTGGAATCCGGTCTCGTATCGCGCCGCCGCGACTTTCGAGCCGGTGAAGGGCCTGATGTTCTACGCCATGACCGCCACCTCCTACGATCCCGCAGCGGCCGGTATTTTCTCGGTGACGCCGGGCACGTCGCTCGAACTGACCAGCGCGCGCATCTATGAGGCCGGCGTCAAGGCGATTTCCAGCGACAAGCGGGCGGAGTTCACCTTCGCCGCCTACGACATCGAGCGGCGCAACGTCTATGTGCAGATCACCAACGCGATCGCCACGATCGCCGGTGCAGTTCACACGCGGGGTGTCGAAATATCAGCGGCGTGGCGTCCTGTCGCTCCGCTAAAACTCTGGGGTAATGTCGCCTTCACGGAATCGCGCTATGGCGATTTCGACAGCTGGACCGGCAACACGCCATCGAACGTCGCGCCCGTGATCATCAATGCCGGTGCGTCCTGGCGCTGGGATAACTGGCGCTGGCCGGTCGAGATCGGCGGCTCGATCCGCCATGTCGGACAGCGCTATCTGTTCGAGGACGACCTGACCGCGATGCTGCCCTACACCACCGCGGACCTGTTCGCCTTTGTCGACGTGCCCGGCCGCGACCTGCCGTGGCAGGGCCTGGACAAGATGCGTTTCTCGTTCCGCGTCCGTAACGTGACCAACGCGCTCTATGCGCAATGGTCCGATCCCGGTTATCCCGACCAGGTCTATCTCGGCGCGCCGCGGACGTTCGAACTATCAGCTTCGGCGAAGTGGTGAGATGCGCTTCCTTGCGACACTGCATCGCTGGTGGGGTGTTGCGTTCTGCCTGTTGTTTGCGATGTGGTTCGCGAGCGGCGCTGTCATGCATTTCGTGCCGTATCCGGAACGAAGTGAGCGGCCGGCAACCTCCGAGCTCAAGCCACCGGGTTCGGACGCTGAATTGATCGAATATGATCAATGGACCGTCGCGGGGGATTTCGATTACGACCGTCCGCTGTTCCGTTACGCGCTGAACGACGCTGCGGGAACGGAGATTTATGTCTCCTCGCGATCAGGCAAGGTCGTTCTTTCAACCACGCGCAGCGTTCGCGTGGCAAATTATCTCGGCAGCATTCCGCACTGGATCTATCCGGCGCCGCTACGTCATCACGCACAAGCCTGGCGTGCGCTGCTGTGGTGGCTGTCCCTGCTCGGTACGATCGGCGCGACGATCGGCGTCATTATCGGCTTGGTGAAGCTCGGCGCCGCGATCCGCGACAAGGCGTGGCCCTATCGCGGTCTGCAGGCGTGGCACCACGCGCTCGGCCTGATCTTCGCGCCGTTTATCCTCACGTGGATTTTCTCCGGCTTCCTCTCGCTCGGCGACAGCTGGCCGCTGAAGAGTTTTCACACGCTCGACTTCGCACCGCTCGACACGCATCCGCTGCTACGCACCATCGTGATCGTCACGCTTTGCTTCTGTGGACTTGCCTTCAGCCTCACTGGCGTGGTGCTGGCGTGGCGGAGAGTGCGGAGAGCGAACGAAAGCTTTTGATGCGACAGTCCGTCTTCGCTCTCGCTGCGGTCGGCTTCGCCGGACACGCTTCAACTTTATTTTGCGTGGCTGCGCCACACGGAGCCGAAGGCGAAAGTGGCTTGCCCAGCCGTAGCTCGCGAGCAGAGCGGCCCGCCTTCGTCGCTTCGCGAGCGAAGGCTGGTGCCGCAAGAGGGACTCGAACCCCCGACCCCGTCATTACGAATGACGTGCTCTACCAACTGAGCTATTGCGGCAGACCATGGAAAACGCGGCTCTCGTCCGCGTTGCGCCCCTGATATCGGGGACGGGTGAAAATGGCAAGAAAAACGGGGCGCTTGAACGATTTATGACCCGCCCCAGCGGGCCCAGAAACCGCGCCAGCCGCCAGCCTGCGCTTTCGGCGTGCCGATTTGTTCCACAAATTCATCGCTCGGTGCCTCGTCGTCGATGCCGGGATCGTCAGGCGGGCGCAGAATCGGAATGACTGGTGGAATCGGCGCTGTGGCCGGCTTGGAGAGATCGGCGCGGGCGCGGAACAGCGGCGTGGGCGCCGCCGGGTGCAATTCGGGGGCGCTGGCAGACTGTGCCGCCGGAGCGGATGTCGCGGCCGGCGCCGTGGCCTCGCTTGCGCGCGCCACGGGCGGTGCATTGTCCTGCGTCGCCGGTGGCGTCAGGTCGACAGGCGCCTCGCGCGGCGGCTCGACCAGCCCGGTGGTTGTCACCTGGCGCGGCGGCGGTGCGGCGAGCATCGCCTCCTCGAATGGCGACGACTCGATCGTCGCGCCCTTGTCCGACGGCAGGCTTGCGAGCGGCGCCTGCCACTGGAACGCATCGAGCCGTCCGGTCACCGGCGATACCGGCCGCCAGCGATCGCTGACATAACCGTCCGCGGTCCAGGCCGGATCGAGCCGCGCGCGCACCGCGCGCAGGGTCCAGGCCCGCGCCTTGCCGCTGTCGCCATGCTCGGTGCGC
>DASXJV010000192.1:0-9443 GCA_036497205.1 Bradyrhizobium sp. | reverse complement strand
TGTTGTCACTGCTTCTCGATGTCGGCGTTCTTGATCAGTTTTTCCCACAGCACCAACTGGTCACCGACGAAAGCGCCGAGTTCTTCAGGCGTGCCGGAGAACGCATCCATGCCGAGCGTCGCGAGCTGCGCCTTGATCTCGGGCTTCTCGACGATCTTGCGGATTTCGGCGTTGAGACGCGTAACGATTTCCTTCGGCAAATTGGCGGGGCCGAAATAGCCCTGCCAGGACGTGATGTCGAAATCCGGCACGCCGGCCTCCTGCATCGACGGCAGATTCGGCACCAGCGGCGACCGGTCCTTGGTGGTGACGGCCAGCGCGCGCAGCGCGTTGCCGTTGACATGCGGCAAGCCGGTCAGCACGTCCGTGAACATCATGGTGATGCGGCCGCCGATCACATCGTTCATCGCCGGCGGCGAACTCTTGTACGGCACATGCAGCATGTCGAGACCGGCGTTATGCGCAAAGGTCGCGCCGGAAACGATCGCGGACGAGCTGCCGCTGGCATAGGTCAGCTTGCCCGGATTGGCCTTGGCATAGGCGACAAGTTCGCCGACGGTTTTCGCGGGCACGTCAGGATGCACCACAAGCATGAATGGAAGATCGCCGGTGCGCGCGATCGGCGTGAAATCCTTGACCGGATCATAGGTCAAGGTCTTCAGCAAAAACGGATTGGCGGAGTGTGTGGTGTTGGTGGTGACGAACAGCGTGTAGCCGTCGGGCGCGGCGCGCGCGACATAGGTCGCGGCTATCATGCCGTTGGCGCCGGGCTTGTTGTCGATGACGATTCCCACGCCGAGCGCCGCACTCAGATGCTGCGAAATGATCCGCGTCGTGGTGTCGGTTCCGCTGCCGGCGGCGAATGGCAACACCAGCGTGATGGTTCGGTTCGGATAGGCCGTCTGCGCGGAAGCGGCGGAAGCCACCCCGGCCAAAATCAGTGCGAATACCGCGGCTGCCCGCAAGCGTCGTGTCGACAGCGAAATCATCCTGTTCCATCCCCGTGGCGCTTCTTGATCGGTTCTTGCCGGGCAGGCTAGCCTGCCCGAAGCCAAAGCGGAAGCCCGATACAGTGGCCGCAGCTGAGAGTTCAAACCGCCGCCGACGCCTGCCGCGACGCGATCACCACGCCCGCCAGCACCAGCACATAACCGACGAGATGAAACAGCCGCGGCTGTTCGCCGAGCAGCAAAATCGCCATCGCCGAGCCGAACACCGGCACCAGATGAAAGAACGGCGCGGCGCGGTTCGGCCCGATCAGCGTGATGCCGCGGTTGAAAAACAGATACGCCAGCGTGGACGGAAAGATCACGACATAAATCAGGGTCGCGAGCGTCAACGCATCGAACTTCAGCGTAAAGCCGGTCGAGAATTCCCAGATCGAGAACGGCAACAGCAGCAGCGCGCCGCAGCCGGTGGTGAATGAAATCAGCGACAGCTGATGCGTCTTCGGCCGGCGCGGCATCAGCGCCGAATAGAGCCCGAAAGCCAGCAGCGCGCCGGCCAACATCACGTCGCCCTTGTTGAACTGGATGCCGGCAAGCGCTCCGAGATCGCCGCGCAGGATAATGGTCAATACGCCCGCAAGCGAAATGGCGATGCCGGCGAGCTGCGCCCATGTCAGGCGTACGCCGAACAGCAGCAGCGACCACAACGCCACGAACAGCGGTCCGGACGACTGGATCAACAGCGCGTTCAGCGCCTGGGTGTATTGCAGCGCCCAGTAGGAAAGGGCGTTGTTGATGGCAAAGCCCGTCGCGGACAGCACCACCATCAGCGGAAGCCGCGCGCGCAACGCCGCCCAGTCGCGCCGCAGATGCGGCCATGCGAACGGCAGCAGCATGAAAAACGCGCCGATCCACCTGACGCAGGATAGCGTCATCGGCGGCACATGACCCGCGACGTAACGCCCGAGCACGATATTACCGGCCCAGAACAGCGCGGTCAGGCTCAAGAGCAGATAGGGCTGATTGTTAAGCCATCTGATCGGATCGGCAGGCGGCGGTGGCGCGGGAGTAGTCATTGCTTCGCCCGGAGTTGTGCTGGATTCGCGGAGCGCGACAAGTCCCACGCTTGCAATGCTACAATGCCCTGACCTTGTTGACTGCATAAGGAGACGGCCGTGGCAGTTGATCTACTGAATACCGAAGGCTTGAAGCAGCTGGAGCATCAGGGCCCGATCGTGATGGTGAACCTGATGCGGTTCCATGATCGCTCGCTCGATGGCAACGGCAGCGGCTGGGATGCCTATCTTCGCTACAGCGCCCTGACCGTGCCGATGATCAAGGCGCGCGGCGGCACGTTGCTGTGGACCGGCAACGCCAAGGCGGTCGCGCTCGGTCCGCAGGACGGCAATCAATGGGACTATCTGGCGCTGGTGTATTATCCTGATGTCGCGGCGTTCATCGATATGATGACGTCGGCGGATTACGAAAACCTGTCCGATCCGCATCGCCGCGACGGCTGCGCGGAGCACGTGATCATTGCGACCGCCGAGGCCTACAGCAAGTTCAAGATGGGTTAGGGCCGCGCAACCGGCTTCCGCGAGGCCAGGCTATCGCCGCTTTGCTGCCGAACGCGTGTCGGGTATCAGCGGATCAAGTGCGCTGCGGCAGGCGGATTTCACGAGCACGCACACTTCATCGACAGAGCGATGCTGGCTAAGAATGGCGAACATGGCGAAGCTGGTGAGAGCGAAGATCATGTCGACGGCGTCTTGCCGCGCCCGAGATGACACCTTTTTCTCGGCGATACGTCCGACCAGGATATCGACCGTTTTTCGTCGGCGTTCATTTCGTTCGATCAGAGCCTGAGCGAATTCCGGGTCGGTCGCCGTCGCCTCATGCAGCCGACCTACTGCCGGGTCCCGATTCCAAAAGGCGCAGAAGATCTCGACCAGCCGATCGAGCGCCGCGCGCGGATTCGACATCGCCATCGCATCGGCGATCTGAGTAAGGCCGCCTTGTCGCGCGATCTCATCGAAGACGGCTTCGAGCAGTCCTCGCCGCGATCCGAACTGATGATAGACGGTCAGCCGCGTCACGCCGGCCGCCTTCGCCACCGCATCCAGTGAGAAGCTGGCGATGCTTGCGTCCTCACGCAGCGATCGGGCCGCGGCTTCGATGACGCGATCCCGCTTCGCTGCCGCGGCCGCCGTCCGAACGGAACTCACATAGGGACGCGTCGACATTCCCAGCCTCTTGCCATGCGTAGACTAATTGAATATACACATTGTATATCCAATTGCAAAACCATCCTGGAGCGATGCCATGCAGATCGTACTCGTCATAGCCTTGTCACTTCATATCCTTTCCACCGTGTTCTGGGCGGGCACGAGCTTCACACTGGCACGAACCGGTGGCATCGGCGGCGAGCAGCTTTTTCGCCCGCAGATGGGCGCGGCAGTGGTCGCCGTTCTGACCGGTGGCTATCTCGGGCACTTGGTGCATGCCGGTGCATTTGGCACGGCCGAACAAATCCTGGCGGTTGGCGCCCTTGCCGCGCTCGTCGCTGCAGGCGTTCAGGGCGCCATTGGCGGGCGTGCGATCAGAAGTCTGCGTACCGGGACGGCCGACGAGGCTGGCGCGCGGTCGCGCATCGCCAAGGCCCAGCGGATAGCAGCCGGACTGCTCGCGGTGACGGCCGTGTGCATGGCGGCGGCGCGCTATGTCTGATTGCCGCATCGCTCACAATGTCCGGTCCGCCGTCGCCACTAAGGCGTGAAAGGACTGCCATGCCCCGGCTGAACGTGAATGACGTCGTCCGCCGCCATGAACTGGTGACCATTCACGGCCAGCCGGTTCGGATTCCCGACAGCGAACGGCTGGTGCATCTGCAATTCCGCCGATACGCGGGGTGTCCGGCCTGCAATGTACATTTGCGGTCCATTGTGCTGCGGCATGACGAAATTCTCGCGGCCGGGATCCGGGAGGTTGTCGTATTCCATTCGAGCCGGCAAACCATGCTGGAGTTTCAGGGCGCGTTACCATTCGCCGCGATCGCGGACCCCGGGAAAAAGCTCTATGCCGAATTCGGCGTCGGAAAGATGTCTCCGCTGTCGGCATTTGATCCGCGCTCATGGCGGGCGGTCTACCGCGCATTGACGCGATCGCCCAATTTGCGCGGAGCCATGGGTAAGAGCGAAGAGCACATGGGTTTGCCGGCAGACTTCCTGATCGGCTTCGATGGCGTGATCTTGGCCGCAAAGTACGGTGCGTATGTCGATGACCACTGGTCAGTGGATAACCTTCTCGCTCTTGCCCGTACAGCCAGCGCCGACAACGCGCGGGTTTAAAGCCGGCGAACCAGGTTCGGCGAAATTTCATTGATACTTCTGATGCCCAATAGAGCCATGTCGCGATCCACTTCATCCCTGAGCAGCGTAAGGGCGCGCTGCACGCCGGCTTCGCCGCCAGCCACGGCAGCAAACAGAAAAGGCCGGCCGACGAAGACAAAATGCGCGCCCAGCGCCAGCGCCTTGATCACATCGGTGCCGCGCCTGATGCCGCCGTCCAGCATCACTGTCATGCCGTTGGCCGCGGCGGCGATCTCGGGCAACGTGCGCAGGCCGGACACCGTACAGTCGAGCTGGCGGCCGCCATGGTTAGAGACGATCACGCCATCGACGCCGCTCTCGCGCGCGATGCGTGCATCCGCCGGCGCGATCAAGCCCTTCACGACAAGATTGCCTTTCCAGCGACGGCGGATCAGCTCGACATGCTTCCAGGCCAGCTGATCGCGGTTGCCGATGTTGCGCATGAGGTTTTTGGCAAGCACCGGCGGCCCGCGCATCGCATCCATGTTCTCGAAATGAGGCATGCCGTGGTTGAGCAATGTCCGCGTCCAGGCGCCGAACAGCCAATGCGGATGTGTGAGGATGTCCCAGGCGACACGTGGCGTGATGGCAATCGGGACCTGGAAGCCGTTGCGGATGTTGTTCTCGCGGTTGGGTGGCACCGGCACATCAGCTGTCACGACAAAGGTGTCGTAGCCGGCGGCAGCGACCCGATCGACCAAGGGCTCAATACGGGAAGGTTCACCTGCCAGATAGGCCTGATACCAGGCTGCCGGGTTTTCGCGCCGGACGTCTTCCAGCGTGATCAGGGAGGACGCGCTGAGACACATCGGCACGTTCATCGCGGCCGCCGCACGCGCAAGCACGACATCGCCGCGGTAGGCGCACAGCGCGGCCGAGCCCATCGGCGGAATACCGAACGGCGCCGCATAAGTCTTGCCGAACAGTTTTGTCGTTTGCTCGCGGCTTGAGACGTCGTTCAGCACGCGCGGAACAAAGCCGTATTCCTCAAAGGCCCGACGGTTGTCGGCAAGCGCCGCGTCGGTCTCGGCGCCGCCGGAGATATAGCCATAGAGAAACTTCGGCAGGCGACGCCGGGCTGTCGGTTCAAAATCATCGAGCGAGAGATAGCGTCGCAGGGCACGCGGAACCGCGCTCCTGGAGCGTTCAACCGTTGACGGCGGGGGGCTCATAATCGCGGTTTTATCATGCATGGCAGCGAGCGATCCGTTTCTAAGGCCTTTGGAGTAATGGTCTGACGAGGAGGAATCGCGGTCAATCTTTACTGCAGCGGTGATAGCAAACTAACTCGCATTCGCCGGCTTACGCGACGCGACGAAAACGCCGGTCAGCACCAGCGCGAAGCCTATGATGTGGAACAGCTGCGGGCGCTCGCCGAGAAACACGATTGCCATCGCTGATCCGAACACCGGCACTACATGAAAGAACGGCGCGGCGCGATTGGCGCCGATCAACTGTACGCCGCGATTGAAGCACAGATAGGCCAGCGTCGAGGGAAACACCGCGACGTAAAACAGCGATAGCAGGTTCGCCGTATCCAGTTGCATCACCGGGCGCGAGAACAGCTCCCATATCCACAGCGGAACGAGGCACGCCGCGCCGCAGCCAAAGGTGAAGCCGACAAACGACAGGCCGTGAATCTCGGGACGCTTTAAGGACAGCACTGAATACAGCCCGAAGATCGCCAGCGCCACGGTGAAGATGATGTCGCCCTTGTTGAACGTGATGCTCGCAAGCGCCGTCGGGTCGCCGTGCAGCAGGATCACCAGCACGCCTGTCAGCGACAGCGTTACCCCGCCGGCCTGCGCCTGCGTCAACCGGACCCCGAGCAGGATCAGCGACCATACCGCAACGAACAGGGGACCCGCCGACTGCAGCAGCAGCGTGTTCAACGCCTGGGTATGTTCGAGTGCCCAGTATTGCAGGGTGTTGAAGGCGCCGATTCCGGTGACGGAGAGCACGATCATCGTACCCAGCCGGGCGCGGATTGCGCCCCAGTCGCGCACGAGATGTTTCCAGGCGAACGGCAAAATAATGAGAAACGCCAACGCCCAGCGGAGAAACGACAACGTCACGGGCGGAATATGCCCGGCGGCGAGGCGGCCGACGATGGCGTTGCCGGCCCAGCACAGCGCGGTGATGCTGAGCAGCAGATAGGGCTGGTTGGCGAGCCAGTTGCCGGGGGAGGCGCTGGAGGCTTGATCGGGAGCAGACATAAGGCAGACGTTCTTGGCCCGGGTTCAGTGACGCCGCGGCCCCGCCCGGTGTGAGGCGCCGGGCCGGAAATTTTTGCCCGGCCTGCTCACAGACACGGATTTTCACCGCGCATCAATGGCGGGAGATGCATCGCGACCATGCGTCGGATTAATCGAGTTCGCAGTCACGCCGAACAAGACGCAGGAAACCTCCGCGGCGAGCGTTCGCCACGGAGGCCTTGATGTCTACCGAATGCCTTGTCGGTCAGGCCGCCTCGTTCTCGATCTGTTGGACGTTGGAAACAGGCGATCCGCTGATCGCGATCCGGCGCGGCTTCATCGCTTCTGGAATTTCGCGGATCAGCGCGATCTGCAGCAATCCGTTTTCAAACGCTGCGCCCTTGACCTGGACATAGTCGGCCAGATTGAACTGACGCTTGAACGGCCGCGACGAGATGCCCTGATAGAGGAACTCGCGCTGCTGTTTCTCGGCCTTGCGGCCTTCGACCGTCAGCACGTTCTGCTCGGCGGTGATGGCGATCTCGTCGGGCGCAAAGCCCGCAAGCGCTAGTGATATCTGGTATCGGTCTTCGCCAAGGCGCTCCACGTTGCACGGCGGGTAATTGTCTTCGTTGCCCGCATGCTGCGCTGCGTCGACCAGATCGAAGAAGCGGTCAAAGCCGATCGTGGACCGCCAGAGGGGAGTAAAGTCGTAAGTTCTCATAGCCAAATCCTCCGTTGAGCAAGATGGATACGAGCAGGCGTCGGACACCTCCGGGCGCCCGTCTCAGCCGGGCCCCCGAGAGGCGCCCGGACCGCGCGTGTCGCGGCAGGCAAAAAACTAGCAAAGGCCGATTCGGTTTCAGGAGGGTCCGCAATTTTTTGGGCACGTGAATCCTGGTTTGGGCATCATCGCGTCCGGCGCGGGCGCGCCCTTAGCGGGACGAGAAAAAAATTACTGATGGTCAAATTTTTTTCGTGAGGATCTTGAATTCAGCTTCCGTTTTTCTAAGTCGTTTTCCGTCCCAAAACGAAAGGAGTTGAGGAGGACGACATGAATCTAAACCGAAGCTTCGACGAGAATGTGTATGACCTGAACGCCATTTTGCATCCCGGTTCGGTATTCGATCACCCCCGGGATGTCCTGGCCGACAACACGTTATCGCGAGCGGAGAAGAAGGCGATTCTGGCATCCTGGGCGTCCGATGCGGCAGCGGTGGCGTCCTGTCCATCCTTGCGCGCAATACCCGGAGCAAAGCGGGCGGTCTCCATCGACGAGATCCTCGAGGCGCTATCCAGCCTGGATCATTCGCCGAGGAATCCACCCGGTGGAAAGCCGGTCCGACTAAAATCTACCGCGCGGACATCGCTCGCGGCGTGATCGGTTGCGAAACCATGCAATGATCTGGCGGCAAGGAGTTTTCGTTTGCGTCTAACGCTCAACCCGTCAACGCCTGCACGATCGCATCGAGTGCCCTGACGGCATCGTTGGGATCGAGTTCGATCTGCAAACCGCGCTGTCCGCCATTCAAATACACGCTCGTTTCGCCAAGCGCCGCCTGGTCGATCGCGACCGGAGCTCGCTTCTTCTGGGCGAAGGGGCTGATGCCGCCGACATGGTATCCCGTCAGCCGTTCGGCGTCGGTCGGCCGCATCATGTTCGCGGCCTTGCCGCGAAACGCCGCCGCAAGCTTCCTCATGCTGACTTCGCGATCCGACGGCACCACGACGCAGACCGGTTTACCGTCGACCTGCGCCATCAATGTCTTGAGCATGCGCCGCGGCTCGATGCCGAGCGCCTCGGCGGCCTGAAGGCCGATGCGGTCGGCGTCGGGATCGTAGTCGTAAGTGTGCAGCGTGAATTTGATGCCCAGTCTGGTGAGCGCCAGCGTCGCGCGGGTGGTTTTGGACATGAGGCCGCTGCCCTTTCTCTATAAAACTTCAAACGACCCGCCGCGACGCGCTCGGGGCCATTGGTCATCGGAAAGGAAGCTGGTTGGGCGAGACCCAGCCGGCTTTTTATTTCGCGACATCGCCAATGCTCAGACATCGCCGAGTTAGCGCCGCCACCGCACCGGCGCAAATTTTAAGGGGATATCAAAGGCTTGGAGGCTTTCCAACCCCCGCTTGGTGCCGCTTCTTGCTTGCGTCGATAGCCGGCTTCCTTTATCCGATTGTCTGCCTCGCATGCGAGCGGCTCCTGCCGTGATTTAGGGCTGGGCATCGAAGCATGATCCGGAAAGGTGGGCACCGGTTTTCCGAAGAGATCATGCTCGAACAATAGAGTTGCAGAGGGAATACCCGCGAAATGGCCAATGTCGTCGTCGTCGGCGCCCAGTGGGGCGACGAAGGGAAGGGCAAGATCGTCGACTGGTTGTCGGAGCAGGCCGACATCGTCGTGCGCTTCCAGGGCGGCCACAATGCCGGCCATACGCTCGTGATCAATGGCGAGACCTACAAGCTGGCGCTGTTGCCATCCGGCGTGTTGCGGCCATCGAAACTCGCCGTGATCGGCAATGGCGTGGTGTTCGACCCGCAGGCCTTCCTCGATGAAGTGAGCAAACTGCAGGGCCAGGGCGTCGCCATCAGCCCGGACAATCTGCGCGTCGCCGAGAACGTCACGCTGATCCTGCCCTTGCATCGCGAACTCGATGCCTTGCGCGAATCCGCCAACGCGGTCACCGCGATCGGCACCACGCGCCGCGGCATCGGCCCGGCCTATGAGGACAAGGCCGGCCGCCGCGCGATCCGCCTGATGGATCTCGCCGATCTCGACACGCTGCCGCACAAGATCGACCGGCTGCTGGCGCATCACAACGCGCTGCGCCGCGGGCTGAATCTGGAGGAGATCGACGGCCGCGGCATTCTGAACGAATTGACCGCGCTGGCGCCGAAGCTGTTGCCTTACGCCGAAACCGTGTGGCGGCTGTTGG
>DASXJV010000191.1:0-6148 GCA_036497205.1 Bradyrhizobium sp. | reverse complement strand
GGGAGAGGGAAAGAACGATTGTGAATTTTGATGTCCATCACCAATTCCATCCGCGCGCAAATTCCGCCTGTTCACCCCGAGGGCTATCCGTTTATCGGCGGTTTTGCGCTGGCGAGTCTGATCCTGTTCTGGATCTGGACGCCGCTTGGCTGGATCGGCACATTGCTGACCGTCTGGTGCGCACTTTTCTTCCGCGATCCGGTGCGGGTGACGCCGGTGCGCGAGGGCATCGTGGTGGCGCCGGCCGACGGACGCATCTCGATGGTGACGCACGTGTTGCCGCCGGCCGAACTAGGGCTTGGCGACAAGCCGCTGCCGCGTATCTCGATATTCATGAGCGTATTCAATTGCCACGTGAACCGCAGTCCGGTGGCAGGGCGGATCGATCGGATCGCGTATCGGCCGGGCGTCTTTATCAATGCCGAGCTTGACAAGGCGAGCGAGGATAACGAGCGCAACTCGCTTGTGATCTCGACTCCAAACGGGCGCATCGGCGTGATCCAGATCGCCGGGCTGGTGGCGCGGCGGATTGTCTCATTCGTTCGCGAAGGGCAGTCGATCGGCGCAGGCGAGCGGTTCGGGTTGATCCGCTTCGGATCGCGTCTCGACGTTTACCTGCCAGAAGGTACCAGATCGTTCGTCTCCGAAGGCCAAACCGCGGTGGCCGGAGAGACCATTTTGGCCGATTTCAGGCTTGGCGGCGACGGTCGAACTTACCGGGCTGCTTAACCATTTCAACTACCATACTGGCCAGCCGGCCGCCGCAATGGCGGAGCGGGCCGGCGCTTGCTATATGTAGGTGAGCCATGCAGACGCCTGTCGACCCCAAATATCCCGAAATGCGCCGCCGCCGGTTTCGTCCGATCCCGGTGCGGATGCTGGTGCCCAACGTGATCACCTTGCTCGCGATCTGCGCGGGATTGACGGCGATCCGCCTGTCCACGGAAGGGCGGATGGAGTTGGCGGTGGCGGCTATCGTGTTCGCAGCCGTGCTCGACGGCCTCGACGGCCGTGTCGCGCGCATGATCAAGGGGCAGTCGAAATTCGGGGCAGAACTCGACAGCCTCGCGGATTTCGTCAATTTCGGCGTCGCGCCGGGTCTGATCCTGTACTTCTGGCAATTGCACGATATCCACAATGGCGGCTGGATCGCGGCGATGGTTTTCGCGATCAGCGGCGGCCTGCGGCTCGCACGTTTCAACGCGACCATGGACGACCCGAACAAGCCTGCGTTTGCGGCGAACTACTTCACCGGCGTTCCGGCACCCGCTGGCGCGATCACCGTCCTGCTTCCGATCTACCTTGCATTTCTGGGTCTGCCGAAACCGCCGGTCATGCTGACCGCGCTCTATACGCTCTTGATTGCGTTCCTGATGGTTTCGCGCCTGCCGGTGTTTGCGGGCAAGACTGTACGCATGCGCGTGCCGCCTGAAATGGTGCTGCCGCTATTCGTTTCCGTGATTTTCTTCATCGCGCTCTTGATCGGCTATCCCTGGCACATTCTGTCGGCGGGTTCGGTGCTTTACCTGTTGAGCCTGCCGGCCGGATGGAAGTCATATCGCGACCATCAGCGTAACGCCGCTGCGCAGGCCGTAACGCCGGCCGATGCCGCCCCGTCAAGTTCAGCGCCGCCGTTTTCATCGTCCGCCTCCGAACAGCCAGAACAGGACAACCGGCCGGCTCGGCTGAACTGAGCGGCCTGCCGGACGGGCCGGCAACTTCATCCTCGAAATATCTGCCATGAGCGATCGCCGAGTTGGGTTCGATCCTGGCGCATGATCCGCCAAAGCATGCCCTCGGGCAGAAGCGCGAAGCGCGCCTTCGCGCTAGATGACCCCCGGGGTGTGAGCGGTTTGGCGAAGACATCGTGCGCCTATTCAATAATTTAGAGCCGCGATCTCGGGACAAACGAAGGCGTTTGCCCGGCAATACCGGATTCCACTTTTGCTGATCGCGCTTTTGTCGGGTATAGCCTGACCATAAGGCCTTCAAAAAGGCCGGTCGTTAAATTCTGGAGAGAACGCCGTGACGAATTCCACAACCGCGCCGCTGCCTGCTGCCCTTCTTGAAGCTTTGGCGCGCTATGATACGCCGACGATCTGCAACGCACTGGAAATCGTCGCGCCGGAACGGCGTCTGATCGGCTACACGACAAAGCCGTTGGTGTGTCCGTTCCCCGATCTGCCGCCGATCGTCGGTTATGCGCGAACGACGACGATCCGCTCAGTCGTTGCTTCCGGCCTTCCGGCCGCCGAACAGCAGAAACGGCGGATAGCCTACTACGAATATGTCGGCACCGGACCGGGTCCACGCATCAACGTAATTCAGGATATCGACGGCCCTGATGTGGGATTTGGCGCGTTCTGGGGCGAGGTTCAAAGTTCGGTCCACAAGGCGCTGGGCTGTCTCGGTGTCATCACCGACGGATCGATCCGCGACATCCCGCAATGGGCGCAGGGCTTCCAGGCCCTTGCAGGCTCGATCGGACCATCGCATGCCTACGTCCACGCCGATAGTTTTGGCGGCGAAGTGCGCGTGGCCGGAATGACGGTGCGCTCCGGTGATCTCATTCACGCCGATCGTCACGGCGCTGTGGTGATTCCGCTCGACGTCGCTCCAAAACTGCCCGATGCGGCCGAACTCTGCGGCCGCCGCGAGACGCCAATTCTTGAAATTGCCCGGAGCAAATCATTTACGCTTGAAAAGCTGAAAGAGGCGCTTGCCCGCTCGACCGAAATTCACTGACGATGAGATGACCGGATCAACGTATAGGGGGAGCGTCATGAGAAGACTTTTACTTGCGCTGGGACTGGCAATTTTTGGAGGCATAGTTGGTGCGCAAGCGCAGACCTATCCATCGCGTCCAATAACGCTTGTCGTTCCGTTCCCGCCCGGTGGATCGACCGATGCCGCTGCCCGCATCATGGCGGAGCGCATGCGCGCACCGCTCGGACAGCCGGTTGTGATTGAAAATATCGGCGGCGCCGGTGGCAGCATCGCGGTCGGGCGCGTCGCCCGTGCGGCGCCGGACGGCTACACATTCGACATCGGCCAGTGGGACACCCATGTCGGCAGCATCATTTACAAACTCGATTATGATCTCGAAAAGGACTTCGAGCCGATCGGCCTGATCTCCAACAATCCCCAGCTCATGGTCGCCAAGAATGACCTTCCAGCTAACAATCTTGCCGAGCTCGTGACCTGGATGAAGGCGAATCCCGGCAAGATCAATTTCGTCAACCAGAACGCGGCGGCGAATGTCAGCGGCGTGCTGTTCGAGAACCTTACCAAGCAAAAAGTGCAGTTCATTCCCTATCGCGGCGCCGGCCCGGCAATGACCGACCTGATGTCCGGTACGGTGGACCTGCTTGTCGTGCAAGGCGCGGTGGCGCTGCCGCAAATCCGCGGCGGCAAGATCAAGGCGCTCGCCAACCTGTCGGCGAAACGCTCGGCCTCGATGCCGGACATTCCGACCGCGGACGAGACCGGCGTGCCCGGACTTTATATGTCGGGCTGGTTCGGCTTCTGGGCGCCGAAGGGAACGCCGAAGGAAGTCATCGCCAAGCTCAATGCCGCGACCGTCGAAGCGCTTGCCGATCCGGCCATACAAAAGCGGTTTGTGGAGTTGGGGCTCGACGTAGCTCCGCACGAGCAGCAGACACCGGAAGGTTTGGCCGCGTTCCAAAAAGCCGAGATCGACAGATGGTGGCCGATTATCAAGGCTGCCGGTATTGGCGCGCAGGCGCAGTGAGGGCGAGGATGGAAGTGCTTTCGGCATGAAAATGGACGGCAAGACGGTGCTGGTCACGGGCTCGACCGATGGCGTCGGCCGCTATGTCGCCGCCAAACTTGCCTCCGCCGGCGCAAGAGTCCTGATCCATGGCCGCGACGAGGCGCGGGCGAAAACGCTTGCCGATGAGATCCGCGGCCAGGGACACGTCGAGCCAATTTTCTATCGGGCCGATCTGTCCTCGCTTGCCGGTGCGCGACAGCTCGCGGAAGCGGTGAAGGCGGAGCACAAGCGGCTCGACGTTTTCATCAGCAATGCCGGGATTGGATCGCGGACGCAGGGGTCCGAGCGACAGACCAGCGCTGACGGATACGAGTTGCGGTTCGCCGTGAACTATCTTTCCGGGTTTCTGCTGGCTTACCTTCTGCTTCCCTTGTTAAAGGCCAGCATGCCGTCGCGTATCGTGAATGTCGCCTCGCTCGGCCAGCATCCGCTCGATTTCGACGATGTGATGCTGACCAAAGGCTACAGCGGCACGCGCGCCTACGCGCAGAGCAAGCTCGCGCAGATCATGTTCACGATCGACCTTGCGCACGAGCTCGAGGGCTCGGGTGTGACGGTGAATGCGCTGCATCCCGCCACTTATATGAACACCACGATGGTGCGTGAAGGCGGCATAACGCCGATCAGCACGGTCGAGCAGGGCGGCGACGCAATCCTGCATCTTGCGGCTGGCGACGATGTTGCGGCTAAAAGCGGGCTATTCTTTAACGGTATGCAGCAATCGCAAGCCAATCCACAGGCCTATGACGAGGGCGCCCGCAAACGATTGCGCGCGCTTAGCCTCGAACTGACGGGTCTGTCGGCCTGATCCGCTTTAGTACCGACAACGCTGGATGCGACCGATCCGATCGCGGCCCTGTCACATCTTGTGAGCGCTAGCGTAATGCTTCGCTGACGTGCGCGCGTAACGTTTGGCTGTCGCGCTCGCATACGAACTGCGGATCGATGCC
This sequence comes from Bradyrhizobium sp., assembly GCA_036497205.1. Lineage (GTDB taxonomy): Bacteria > Pseudomonadota > Alphaproteobacteria > Rhizobiales > Xanthobacteraceae > Bradyrhizobium. Next base: position 1,405 of record DASXJV010000191.1, on the reverse strand, counting down.
ATAGCGCTCGCTGTCGCGCTCGATTGGGATCCGACACCCAAGCTCTGATAAAAAGCCTGCAAGCCGGGTTCTTGGACACCTTGCTGTGCCATTCCCGGCGTCGCGATCACCGTTGACAAAATAGCAGCCACGCTAAGAAGTTTGAAGTTTGTCATCGTCGAGTCCTTTCACGTTGTTGACCCAGTGCGCTTGTGCGCGGGCCTCTGATAGAAAGACTCGCACCTGATTTCTGATATTCCCGCGCGAGCAAATAGTGTTTTAATTTTTTCGAACCACGAGCCGCGGGTGGTCTGAAGCAAATCTCGGCGGAGGTGCTTCGGAATTATGAACTGCGTTCAAGCTGTCGTGGTCTTGGCAGCACCAATATTTTGTCGCCCCTAAACAACAGATATTTTGGATGGCGACTAAGCCCGAATGCGCTTGGAGCAGGTGCCGCCATCGAAACGAGCAATTGTAGTGGGGAATTCGCGGATCGAGAGATTGTATATGGTTTGGGAATAAAGCCCGAAACGGCCGAGTCTCCTGTTTAGCGGCTCCATTTGGAGCCGTTTGGCCCCCCAGGGAGATGTGACATGGCTAAGAAGGGCTTTGAGGATCGTGGACAGGGATTAGGCCGCCGTGAAGTGCTGGAATGCATGGTCTGGGCGGGTACAGGGGTGCTTTGGGCCGTGAGCGGCGGCGTTCCCCACTCAGTAGGGATGATCGGCGATGCTCTTGCCGCCGAACCCACCGGATTCGCGTTTCTGCAGATGAGCGATAGCCATATCGGCTTTGACAAGGCGGCGAACCCGGATGCGCTCGGCACGCTGCGCGAAGCCGTCGCCAAGGTAAAGGCGATGCCGATCAAACCGTCCTTTATCATTCACACCGGCGACATTACGCATCTTTCCAAGCCTGCCGAGTTCGATAATGCCGACAAGGTGTTCGGCGAGACTGGCGTTCAGATTCATTACGTGCCTGGCGAGCACGACATTATCGATGAGGAGCGCGGCAAAGCCTATCTGGAACGCTACGGCAAGGGTTCGAAGGGTGCGGGCTGGTACAGCTACGACGATCACGGCATCCACTTCATCGGTCTCGTCAACGTCGTCGATCTGAAGGGTGGCGGTTTAGGCAACCTCGGCGCCGAGCAACTCGCATGGCTCGAGGCCGATCTGAAGGACAAGTCGAACAGCACGCCGATCGTCGTGTTTGCGCATATCCCGCTGCAGGTGATCTACAAGGAATGGGGCTGGGGTACCGAGGATGGTACGCAGGCGCTCGCTCTGCTCAGGCGCTTCGGTTCAGTCACCGTCCTGAACGGACACATTCATCAGTTGGCCCAAAAGGTCGAGGGCAATATGACCTTTCACACCGCCTTATCGACGGCTTTTCCTCAGCCGGCTCCCGGTAGCGCACCTTCGCC
>DASXJV010000190.1:0-2187 GCA_036497205.1 Bradyrhizobium sp. | reverse complement strand
GTTATACGTTCCGTATAACGGAGTTTGCGCGATGAACGAGCAATTGAAAACTGCCGCCGATGCCCGCGGCCAAGTGATCGGAACCGTCGAGATCAAGAAGATTGGTAATTCCTCGGGGATTATTCTCTCAAAGGATGTGCTGGCCCGTATGCATGTCAGCGTTGGAGACAAGCTTTATGCGACGCTGACGCCCGATGGCGGGTTTCGACTAACTCCTTACGACCCGGATTTTGAGAAGGCGATGGAAGTCGCGCGGCAAGGCATGAAGCGCTACCACAACGCCCTCGCCGAACTTGCCAAGTGACCGAGCCGTTTTGGCTCGCCCGCCAAATGATCGTTGCAATTCACGATGAGCAACTCACGATCCATGGCGGCGCGAGCGGGTTGCGCGATGAGGGCATGCTCGAGTCCGCGCTCGACCGGCCGAAAAACAGATGGTCCTACGAGCAGGCTGAATTGGTCGAATTGGCTGCAGCCTATGCCTTCGGCATTGCGCGCAACCACCCATTTGTCGACGGCAACAAGCGCACCTCGCTGCTGGCCCTCTACACCTTTCTCGGCGTGAACGGCTTCGATTTCATTGTGCCTGAGGCGGAGGCGGCGGCCATCATCCTCTCGCTGGCGGCCGGCGAGGTCAGCGAAGAAAGCCTGACCCGCTGGATCAGGGACAATTGGCCCGCCGAAACGGCCAAGGAGACGGTGTAACAGGGCTCTCGCCGTTGCCCTCCCATCGGGATTGCGGTAATTCCACGCCAGAGACGAATATTGACCGGAGAGACCGATGGCAGAGCATAACGAAGTGGCCTACACGACCGCTGACGGCAACGATTATCCGGCCCATGAGCAGACCTATGAGGGCTTCATCATGCTGGTGAAATACGGCACCGCCGCCGTCATCTTCATCCTCGCCATGATGGCGATCTTCCTGACCTGATGCATCGCCGGTCGCGCCGCCTATTCAGGCGCGATTTAAAAAACCGCACGCACTCCGGTCGCAAACCGGTATCCATCTTTGCGGAATAAGCGCTAGTTTACGCGCGCGCGCCCCGCGCCGCCGGAGGCCCCATGAAGATCGCCGTCGCCAAGGAAATCGATCCGTCCGAGCCGCGGGTCGCCGCTTCGCCCGACACGGTAAAAAAATTCAAGGAGCTGGGCGTCGATATCGCGATCGAGCCGGGCGCGGGCATCAAGTCGGGCCTGCCGGATTCGGAGTTCACCGCGGCCGGCGCGACCGTCAGCGCCGACGCGCTGAAAGATGCCGACATTGTCATCAAGGTGAAGCGGCCCGAGCCGTCCGAACTCGCGAACTACAAGCGCGGGGCGCTGGTCATCGCTATCATGGACCCCTATGGCAACGACGCCGCGCTGAAGGCGATGGCGGGCGCAGGCATATCGGCCTTTGCGATGGAATTGATGCCTCGCATCACCCGCGCCCAGGTGATGGACGTGCTGTCGAGCCAGGCCAATCTCGCCGGCTACCGCGCGGTGATCGAGGCGGCGGAGGCATTCGGCCGCGCCTTTCCCATGATGATGACCGCAGCGGGCACTATCCCAGCGGCAAAGGTATTCGTGATGGGCGTCGGCGTCGCCGGCCTGCAGGCAATCGCGACCGCGCGGCGGCTTGGCGCTGTCGTCACCGCGACCGACGTACGGCCCGCCGTCAAAGAGCAGGTCGAAAGCCTGGGAGCCAAATTCCTCGCGGTCGAGGACGAGGAGTTCAAGCAGGCCGAAACGGCGGGCGGCTACGCCAAGGAAATGTCGAAAGAGTATCAGGCCAAGCAGGCGGCGCTCACCGCCGAGCACATCAAGAAGCAGGACATCATCATTACCACCGCGCTGATTCCGGGCCGGCCTGCGCCGCGCCTCGTCACGTCGGAGATGGTGAAGTCGATGAAGCCCGGCTCGGTGCTGGTCGATCTCGCGGTCGAGCGCGGCGGCAATGTCGAGGGCGTGAAGAGCGGCGAAACCGTGGATATGGATGGCGTGAAGCTCGTCGGCATCCCCAATCTTGCAGGCCGCGTCGCGGCCTCGGCGTCGAGCCTCTACGCGCGCAACCTGTTTTCCTTCATCGAGACGCTGGTCGACAAATCGACCAAAGCGTTGGCGGTGAATTGGGACGACGAACTGGTCAAGGCCACGGCGCTGACCAAGGACGGCGCCGTCATTCATCCGAACTTCCAGCCGAAG
>DASXJV010000189.1:0-7614 GCA_036497205.1 Bradyrhizobium sp. | reverse complement strand
CGAAGGCGAGCAGCGGCAGCGCCATCGGCCAGGATTGGATCCAGGACCGGCGTTGCGGCGATGCGCCTGGTTTTGAAGGCTCGCTCATCGGATGTCCGCCGCGCTGCGCCCGGAGCGCCTGATCACGCCTGAGGCGTCGAGCTCGCGCAGGCGCATCTTCTGGCGGCGATAGTCGATCGCGATCCAGGCAATGAGGATCAGAACCACCACCGTGGCCAGCAGATAGGATGTCACGATGAACGACGCGTAGGGACCCAGCGACATCGCGTTCACGCCGAATGCTGGCTGGCTTGCATCATCTGCAAGGCGCGCACCCGGCGGCGCAGGATCTCGTTGCGCATCGCCGCCAGATGCAGCGTCACGAACAACAGTGAAAACGCCACCGCCATCACCAAGAGCGGAATCAGAAAGGAGCGGTCGAGCGTAGGTCCGCCCATCCGCATCACCGACGCCGGCTGATGCAGCGTGTTCCACCAGTCCACCGAGAATTTGATGATCGGCAGATTGATTGCGCCCACCAGTGTCATAATCGCGGCGGCGCGCGCGGCGCGCGACGGATCTTCAACCGCCCGCCACAGCGCGATCAGGCCGAGATACATCAGAAACAAAATCAGCACCGACGTCAGCCGCGCATCCCATTCCCAATAGGTGCCCCACATCGGCCGTCCCCATAGTGAGCCCGTCACCAGCGCGAGAAACGTAAATGCCGCGCCGATCGGAGCGGCGGCTTTGGCGGCCACGTCCGCCAGCGGATGCCGCCACACCAGCGTGCCCAGCGCCGCGAGGCTCATCACACCCCAGACGAACATCGACAGCCACGCGTTCGGCACGTGGATGAACATGATCTTCACGGTGGCGCCCTGCTGGTAGTCGTCGGGCGCGACAGCCGATTGATAGAGGCCGATCAGCAGCAGGAAGGCGGTGGCCGCCGCGAGCCACGGCAATATGCGCGCGGTCAGCGTCAGGAACCGTGTTGGGTTGGCGAGATCGATCAGCGTCATGGCATCCCTGATAATCGCCGCAGGTGCTGCAGGCAATGTAGCTTGCTTGGTTTCATCTCGCCTCCGCGAGAGTTGATCGGCCTCAAGTTGGGCATGATCTTATCCGAAAACCGGAATCCACTTTCGGGATCATGCCTAGTCCAGGCCGTGCCGCAAGCTCGCGGCGGCAGCGAACGGTCCGATCACGAAACTGACGAGCGACAGCGCGCACAGGATCGAAAACGGCGTTCCGAACGATAACGCTCCGGTAATCGCGGCTTCCGAGGCTGCCACGCCGAATATCAGCACCGGGATCGACAACGGGAGCACCAGTACCGCAAGCAGCAGTCCGCCGCGATGCAGCGTCACGGCCAGCGCCGCGCCGATCATGCCGGTAAAGGTCAGCGCCGGCGTGCCCGCCAGCAACGTCAACGCGACAGCTGAGGTCGATCCCGCATCGAGATTCAAGAGCAATCCCAGCACCGGGGTGGCGATGATCAGCGGCAATCCGGCGGCCAGCCAATGCGCCAGCGCTTTCGCGGCGCAAGCCAGTTCCAGCGGCGTCCGGCCCGTCACGATCAGATCGAGCGAACCATCTTCGTGGTCGGCCATGAACAGCCGGTCGAGGGTCAGCAGGCTTGCGAGCAGCGCGCCGAGCCAGAGAATCGCCGGACCGAGCCGTGTCAGCAGGGCGAGATCGGGTCCGACCGCGAACGGCATCAGCACCACCACGGTGAGAAAGAACAGCACGCCGATCAGCGCGCCGCCACCGACCCGCAGCGCCAGCCTGATATCCCTTTTTATCAGCGCGGCGAGGGATGTCATGGGATGCACCGCTGTTCGCGCTTATCTCGCTTGCGCTGATCTGGCCGCGAGCACAGTTCTCGCCGGCCTTCCCCCGCATGGGGGCAGGGAGCGGAAAGCGCAGCGGCGAACGGTAAGCGACTGAACTCGGTCACCACCCACCCCCGATCCGCAACTCCTTCGCGTGCACCCCAAGCGGTGCGTGAGTTGCGGCGATGATCAGGCCGCCGCGCGCGAGATGATCGCCCATCAGGGCGGCAAACATGCTCTGCCCGGCGGCGTCGAGCGCATTGGTCGGTTCGTCCAGCAGCCAGACCTGCCGCCGCACAACAAGCAGCCGGGCGATCGAGAGCCGCCGCCGCTGTCCGGCCGACAGATACGCGGCCGGCAGGTGCGCGGCATGATCGAGCCCCACAGCGGCAAGGCTTTCCGCTGCCTCGAATGCCTCGCCGCCCAGAAAATCCCGCCAAAACGATAGATTCTCCATCACGCTCAAAGCAGATTTCAGCGCGTCGCGGTGACCGAGATAGTGGGTCTGTTCGGGTAGCGTCAGTTCAGTCTCGCCACCCTCGAGCCCGATCGATCCGTCCGCGATCGTGAGCAGGCCGGCGATCAGCCGCAGCAGCGAGGTTTTGCCTGATCCATTGGGGCCGGTGACGGCCAGCGCCTCGCCTGAGGCGGTCTCAAAATCGAGGCCCGAAAACACTTCCCGGCCGCCCCGCACACACCTGACGCCGCGTCCCGAGAGCCGCATTTTGTCCTTTCATAGCCCTCTGAAATCTATCGGTACCGCAGCCGAATTTTGCGGTATCGCATTGCGGCGGCACGATTGTCGGTGTGGCGGCGCCACAGGAATGATTCTATAAGCCGGAACTTGATGCAGCACACATTCCGCGTCTGCAAGCCATCAGGCTAGCCAGCCTCGCTGATGGTGTTTAGATACCCTGATGGGTATAACGATGAATTGGGATTGCCTCACATGACCTCGCTCGACAGCTTCAAATGCCGGAAGACCCTTAAGGTCGGTGGCAAGACCTACGTCTATTACAGCCTCCCCGCCGCCGAGAAGAATGGTCTGAAAGGAATTTCCAAACTTCCCTACTCCATGAAGGTGCTGCTGGAAAATCTGCTGCGCAATGAAGACGACCGCACCGTCAAAAAGGCCGACATCCTCGCGGTCGCGAAGTGGCTGAAGAAGCGCGCGCTCGAACATGAAATCGCATTCCGCCCAGCGCGGGTGCTGATGCAGGATTTCACTGGCGTGCCGGCGGTGGTCGATCTCGCGGCGATGCGCAATGCCATGCAGGCGCTCGGCGGCGATGCGGAGAAGATCAATCCGCTGGTGCCGGTCGATCTCGTGATCGACCACAGCGTGATCGTGAACTTCTTCGGTGACAACAAGGCGTTCGCCAAGAATGTCGTCGAGGAATACAAGCAGAATCAGGAGCGCTACGAATTCCTGAAATGGGGCCAGAAGGCGTTTTCGAATTTTTCCGTGGTGCCGCCCGGCACCGGCATCTGCCATCAGGTCAATCTCGAATACCTCGCGCAGACGGTATGGACCCGCAAGGAGACGATGACGGTCGGCAAGAAGAAAGGCACCTTCGAGGTCGCTTATCCGGATTCGCTGGTCGGTACCGATTCGCACACCACTATGGTCAACGGACTTGCCGTGCTCGGCTGGGGCGTCGGTGGCATCGAGGCGGAAGCCGCGATGCTCGGCCAGCCACTGTCGATGCTGCTACCGGAAGTGGTTGGCTTTAAGCTGAAGGGGCAGCTGAAGGAAGGCGTCACCGCCACCGATCTGGTGCTGACGGTGACGCAGATGCTGCGCAAGCAGGGCGTGGTCGGAAAATTCGTGGAATTTTTCGGCCCCGGTCTGGACTATCTCTCGGTGGCGGACAAGGCGACCATCGGCAATATGGCGCCGGAATACGGCGCCACCTGCGGCTTCTTCCCGGTCGATGCCGAGACCATCGATTATCTCAAGACCTCGGGCCGGGCGCCGGCGCGCGTCGCGCTGGTGACCGCCTACGCCAAGGCGCAGGGGCTGTTCCGCACGGCCAAATCGCCCGATCCGGTCTTCACCGAAACCCTGAGGCTCGACCTCGGCGACGTGGTGCCGTCGATGGCCGGACCGAAACGCCCCGAAGGCCGCGTCGCACTGCCCGCGGTCGCGGAAGGTTTTGCCGCGGCCATGACCAGCGAATACAAGAAGGCTGCGGACGCGTCAAAGCGCTACCCGGTAGAGAACCGCAATTTCGATCTCGGTCATGGCGACGTGGTGATCGCGGCGATCACCTCGTGCACCAACACCTCCAATCCGAGTGTGCTGATCGGTGCGGGCCTTTTGGCGCGCAACGCCGCCGCCAAGGGCCTTACCGCAAAACCCTGGGTCAAGACTTCGCTGGCGCCGGGCAGCCAGGTGGTAGCGGAATATCTTTCCAATTCCGGACTGCAGCTTGATCTCGACAAGGTCGGCTTCAATCTGATCGGCTTCGGCTGCACCACCTGCATCGGCAATTCGGGTCCGCTGCCGGAAGAGATTTCGAAGTCGATCAACGACAACGGCCTCATCGCCGCCGCCGTGCTGTCGGGTAACCGCAATTTTGAAGGCCGCGTCAGTCCTGACGTGCAGGCCAATTATCTGGCGTCGCCGCCGCTGGTAGTGGCCTACGCGCTGGCGGGAACGGTGACCAAGAATCTCGCGGTCGAGCCGATCGCCAACGGCAAGGACGGCAAGCCGGTTTATTTAAGAGACATCTGGCCGACGACAAAGGAGATCAATGCGCTCATGAAGAAGTTCGTGACCTCCGCGATCTTCAAGAAGCGCTACGCCGATGTTTTCAAGGGCGACACCAACTGGCGCAAGATCAAGACCGTCGAGAGCGAAACCTATCGCTGGAACATGAGCTCGACCTACGTTCAAAACCCACCCTATTTCGAAGGCATGAAGAAAGAGCCGGAGCCGATCGTCGATGTCGTCGACGCGCGGATTCTGGCGATGTTCGGCGACAAGATCACCACCGATCACATCTCGCCGGCCGGCGCGATCAAGCTGACGTCGCCTGCCGGGAAATATCTGTCGGAACATCAGGTGCGCCCGGCCGACTTCAATCAATACGGAACGCGGCGCGGCAACCATGAAATCATGATGCGTGGCACCTTCGCCAATATCCGCATCAAGAACTTCATGCTCAGGGGCGCCGACGGCAATATTCCCGAAGGCGGCCTGACCAAGCATTGGCCCGACGGCGAGCAGATGTCGATCTACGATGCGGCGATGAAGTATCAGGCCGAGAAGGTGCCGCTGGTGGTTTTTGCCGGCGCCGAATACGGCAATGGCTCGTCGCGGGACTGGGCCGCGAAGGGAACGCGGTTGCTCGGCGTCCGCGCCGTGATTTGCCAAAGCTTCGAGCGTATCCACCGTTCCAATCTCGTTGGCATGGGCGTGTTGCCGTTAACCTTCGAGGACGAAGCGTCCTGGCAGTCGATCGGGCTGAAGGGCGATGAGACGGTGACGATTCGCGGGCTGCAGGGCGATCTGAAGCCGCGCCAGAAGCTGACGGCGGAGATCGTGTCCGGGGACGGCTCGCTGCGGCGGGTTTCGCTGCTCTGCCGGATCGATACGCTGGACGAGCTCGAGTACTATCGCAACGGCGGCATCCTGCATTACGTGCTGCGCAAGCTGGCCGCGTGATTGTGATCGATGCCTCACCGCGAAGTGAGTGGCGGGTAAGGGGAAGGCGGCCTATCAAGGGCCGCCTTCGCGCGTTTAGGGGATCGCAAATATCAACGTATTGGCGGCGACAGTGCGGGCGGTTCTCGGGTTGCAGTATGGCGGAGACGATGACCTTTAATTGTATTTCGCGATGGCCAGGTGCGCTTGGCGTTTGCGCGCTTGTTGCAATCACGGGCCCAGCCTATGCCGAGCCGCGCGCGGTGGTGGAGTTGTTCACGTCGCAAGGATGCTCGTCATGCCCGCCCGCCGACAAGATTATCGGTGAACTCTCCAAGGACCCGTCGATCATCGCGCTGAGCATGCCGATCGACTACTGGGATTATCTTGGCTGGAAAGATACGCTGGCGGATTCTCGCTTCAGCGCGCGTCAGAAAGCCTATTCCCAGATGCGCGGCGATCGCGACGTCTATACGCCGCAGGTTGTCGTCAATGGATTTGCCCCTGTGATCGGCAGTGATCGCGCCGGTATCGAGAGCGCGATCGGCAATACCAAAAAGACCGATGGCGTGATGTCGGTGCCGGTTACGATGACGCAGGCCGGCAAGCAGATGACCGTTTCGGTCGCGGCCTCGAATAGAGGCCCCGCAGTCGCTCATGGCGAAGTCTGGATTTGTTCGGTCTCGAAGGCGGTGCCGATTTCAATCGGCCGCGGCGAGAACAGGGGTCGTGAAGTCACCTACCACAATGTAGTTCGCAACCTGCTCAAGGTCGGCGACTGGAACGGCAGTGCCGGCAGCTGGACCGTGCCGTTGGAAAATATTTCCCGCGAGGGCGTCGATGCCGCGGTAGTCTATGTCCAGGACGGTAACCGCGACAGGCCGGGTGCGATGCTCGGTGCGGCCTACACGTCGCTGCACTGAATCCACCCTCGTCATTTGCCCGATGTGCATTGCACATCTGAGGACACGCGTCTTCGGTTATTGGAACGAAATTCGGTCTTCGCGCTAATGTCCGTCCCGCAATGACAGCCAAAAAAGAACCCCAAAAAGAAAAAGGACCAACTTTCGTTGGCCCAGTATGGGGATAAACTACCTGCGAACAGGCCCGATCCTGACGACCCCGGGGGGCTGGGGGCTGAGGAATCCGGAACCGAAAGGACCGGGCCAACGCAGGATTGTCTTTTCGCAATCCAGCAGGGCGGTCGCTGGGCGGAAGTTAGGCGGTATTATGATTTTCGCTAACGATCCTGTGACGGCCTTTTTCGCGTCCGCTGGCCCCAACACAATTCGCCGCACGAATCTCGGTCCGGTCGCCATGGGGCCTCTTGCAGCGGTGGCCGGTCGGCGCGATCATGTTGCCCTCGGGATGATCCCGAAAAGTGGAATCCGGTTTTCGGAACAAGATCATGCCTTTGATGACAGGAGATGCAGCATGAGTTCGATGTCGGAGGAACCCGATCCAAGCGAGAATCGCGCAGCGGTTCGCAATGCCGCTGCGGGTGCTTTGCCAATCAGGGTGACGTTCAATCGCTTCGAACTCAATCGCATTTTGAATCTGTACGGGCGCATGGTCGCCGATGGCGAGTGGCGCGACTACGCGATCGACTTTCTTAAAGACCGGGCGGTGTTCTCGGTGTTCCGCCGCTCTTCCGAAGTTCCCATCTATCGCATCGAGAAAGATCCGCGGCTCGCGCGCAAGCAGGGCATTTACAGCGTGATCTCGGCGAGCGGGTTGATCCTGCGCCGCGGCCATGAACTCGATCGGGTGCTGCTGGTGATCGACCGCAAGCTGGCGGTGGTTTAGAGCATGATCCGGAAAAGTGGAAACCGGTTTTCCGAAAAGATCATGCTCAAACAATAAGACAACGCTAGAGTCCGATTCCACTCCAGTTGAATCAGACTCTAGGTGGTGTGGACTCTAAGGATTCCCTTTTAGGGGCAAATCAGATTCAAGGCTGCTTTTTGGGAGGCAGTCTTGGGTGTGATGGACCGGTTGGTGTTGAGCGATGCGGCGTGGGCGCGGATGGCACCGCTGATCATAGGTCGACCAGACCAGAAGGGCTCCACAGGTCGCGACAACCGGATGTTCGTGGAAGGTGTGCTGTGGATCGTGCGTACGGGCTCTCCCTGGCGTGATCTTCCGGAAGCG
>DASXJV010000188.1:0-13499 GCA_036497205.1 Bradyrhizobium sp. | reverse complement strand
CCCCTGCTACAGGTCGCCATCGACGGCGCGCTGCGGCAGGCGCGCATTCAAAAAGCCCGCGACGATGCCGAGGCCGAGGTCCACGCCTCGCGCGACCGCTACGCCGCGCTCGCCGCCGAGCGCGAGGTGCTGCTGCGCGAGGTCAACCACCGCGTCGGAAATAGTTTGCAGATCATAGCGTCGCTATTACACCTGCAGGCCAATTCAAGCACCCAGGACGACGTCAAGGCAGCGCTGACCAATGCGATGGGGCGGGTCGCCGCCGTGGCACAGGTTCATCGCCGGCTTTACACCTCACACGACCTAAAGAACGTGCTGCTGAACCAATATCTCGACGCTCTGCTCGAGGACCTCAGGAGATCCGCTGAGGGCAACAGGATGTCGCGGCTGACTTTGAAGGCGGAGCCGATCGAGATCGATCCCGACCGCGCGGTGGCGATCGGCATCATCGTCAATGAGCTTGTGATGAATGCCGTGAAATACGCCTACCCCAACGGCGCCGGCCCAATTCACGTCAACCTCAATGCGCAAAGCGACGATCTCGTGTTGTCGATTGCCGACGAGGGCGTCGGCCTCAACGTCAAGACCGACCCGCGTTCCACCGGCATGGGGCAACGCATCGTCACCGCCATGGCGTCCAAGCTCGATGCCAGTGTCGAACGCGATCCAACCCATGCCGGCACCCGGATCGTACTGCGGTTTCGCCGCGTCAACGCGCCCGCGACGGCCCGGCCCGCGAGCGCGGCCGAATAGGCGTAATAGTGTCGCCTAGATGGGTAGTCCATCTCCTCGGGGCACGCTCGGCGAACGATCTTATGATGTCGCGAAGGCCGGCGTGGACTGTTGCCCGCCTGATAATGGCGGCGCGATATTTGGCAGGCCACTCACCCGATCAGTTGCAGCCACGGCAGCACGATCACCAAAAGACCGGCAAAGTAGATCACGCCGAAGATCAGGCCGAATTTCCAGAAATCTTCCTTGCCGATATAGCCGCTGCCGAAATACATCGGCGCGGGTCCGGTCGCGTAGGGTGAAATCACCCCCATCAGTCCCAGCGAATAGATGCAGAGAAGCGTCAGTGTCGGAACCGACAATCCGGGAATACTGGTGCCGACGGCAAGCACGACAGGCAATACCGCCGCCGCGTGCGAGGTAATGCTGGAAAAGAAATAGTGAATCCAGAAAAAGAACGAGACCAGCAGGATCATTCCCAGCGTCGGCGACAACGTCGCAAGTGGCTTGGCGTACCCTTCAGTAACCCACTTGATGAATCCGATCTCGTTGAGGCCTGATGACAGTGTGAGCAATGAGGTGAAATAGAAAAATACTTCCCACGCGCTTCTTTCGGCGACGATGTCGTCGAATTCGATGACGCCTGTAACCAGCATCAGCGAGATCACGACGAAAACCACCATGGTCGGGTTGATAAAATTGGAACCCAGCATCGGCAAGTTGATGGTGGGATTGGAGCCGGTGATCCAGAGAAACATCGCCAGCAGCACAAGCGCGGCCATGATCCATTCGTTGCGCGAGGGCGGCCCCATCGCCGCGAGTTCGCTCGAACTCCACGTCACGATCTCCGGGCTTTGCTTCACTTGCGGCCGGCAAATGACATAACTCAAGAGTGGAACCAGCAGCAGCAGCGGAATTCCCAGCGGCGCGAAACCCGCGAACCATTGCGACCAGCTGATGTCCACATTCACGATCTTCTTGGCTATGCTCAACGCCGCCGCATTGGGCGCGAGCGCGGTCAGGAACAGCGAGCTTGTGACGGCGGTGGTCGCGAACGCGGTCCACATCACATAAGTCCCGATTATGCCTGCGGTGGGTCCGGGCTCGGAGCCGTAAATCCTCGGAATATTGCTGACGATCGGATAGATGGTGCCGCCGCTGCGCGCGGTGTTGGACGGCGTCGCCGGAGCCAGCGCGAGGTCCGAGAAAGCAACGGCATAGCCAAGGCCAATTGTATGGCGGCCGAGGCTGCGTACCAACATCAAGGCGAGCCGTCTGCCTAATCCGCTCTTGCGATATCCGATGGAGAACACAAAAGCGCCGACGATCAGCCACACCGTGCTTTCGGAAAAGCCGCCCAGCATCCAGCGCAGCGACTTGTTGGGATCGGACTCGACATAACCCAGGACACCGGCAACGGTCAGGCCGATCAGGCCGACCGCGCCCACCGGCATGGATTCAAGGATCAAGCCGGCGATGACAGCCGCGAATACCGCGAAGTAGTGCCACTGGTTGGCGTTGAGACCGGCCGGCACCGGCACTAGATAGATCGCAAGCCAGATGCCCAGCGGGGCAATCGTCTTCCATGTGATTTTCACGAATGCCCCTTTGTTTCTTCCCCATCGGCGTTTCGCTCCCGCTCAATTCCCGGGCAGAGCCGTCATTCCTCGGACCGTACCATAGCCGGTTGCCGCCTCCGCGGGAACTGCGATGCGGCGCTGCGGCTTGTGGACCAGCAAGGAAGCGACCTGGCGTTGACACGATGCATTGATGGTCCGCCCCATCGCGCGCTTATCTTGAGCCTGCTATCCTCCCAGCCATGACATCACGCGACTCCGCCTCTTTCGAAATCACGCCCGAAGTGCTGCTGCGCGCCTATGCCTGCGGCATCTTCCCGATGGCAGAAAGCGCGGACGATCCCACCCTGTTCTGGGTCGAACCGGAAATGCGCGGCGTTGTACCGCTCGATGGCTTTCGCATCTCGTCGCGTCTGGCGCGCACGGTGCGTTCCGACGCCTTCACCGTCACCGTCAACACCGCTTTCAAAGCTGTCATCGCCGGCTGTGCCGCGCCGCAACCCGGCCGCGACGACACCTGGATCAACAAGCGGATCCGCGAACTCTATATCGGGCTGCACGAACTCGGGCATTCCCACAGCGTCGAGGTCTGGGAGAATGACGACCTTGTCGGCGGTTTGTACGGGGTCAGCCTCGGCCGCGCCTTCTTCGGCGAGAGCATGTTTCATCGCGCCCGCGACGCCTCAAAGGTGGCGTTGGTGCATCTGGTGGCGCGGCTGATCATTGGCGGCTTCGAGTTGCTCGATACGCAATATGTGACCGAGCACTTGCGCAGCTTTGGCGCGGTCGAAATTTCGCGGCGGCGCTATGGCGCGATACTCGACAAGGCCATCAAAGGCGACGCGGATTTCGGGAAGCTGCCGGTCGATCGGCCCGTGAGCGGCGCACGAGCGCTCGAGATCATCGCCCGGCGGGGTTAATCGAGGGCCGTTCTACTGCCTGAAAACCCCGAACAGGCCGCCGGGTTGCTGCGGCGGTGGCTGCGGCTGCGGTTGTGGCTGCTGTTGTGTCTGCTGCTGTGGCAGCGGCGATGGCGGGCGTGGGCCAGTTTGCTTCGGTGGCGCCCGCTTCTGAACGGCGGGGGGCGGCGCCGGTTTCGGCGAATCGGGCGGCGCTGCGCTGACGACGGTGGTGTCCGGGACTTTGCAGTCGGTCAGCCAGATATCGTAGATCGGGTGCTCGACGCCGTGCAGGCCGGGGCTCGCCGCGAACATCCAACCCGAAAAAATCCGCTTCACCTCACCCTGCAACGTGATCTCGTCGACCTCGACAAAGGCGTCGGTGTTTGCGGCTTCCGTTGCCGGACGGGTGTAGCAGGCGTCGGTCTTTACGCGCAGCGCGCCGAACTGCACGGTCTCGCCGATGTCTTCGTCGAAATTGATGATGCGTCCGGTGATCTTGTCGAGACCGGAAAAGCTCGCCTTCTTGTTGACGATCTTTTGCGCCGGCGGCTCGGAGACCACCTCGTCGCCCGGCTGCAATGTGGCTGGTGTTTGCGGCACGCCCTTGGGCTGGCGCTGTCCCGGCGGCAATCCCGGCAGCGGATTGGCAGCCGGCGGCGCGACCGCGACACCCTGGTCGGGTTGCGGCGGCGCCACCGCGATGCCGGGCTGCGTATTCTGAGGAATGATGGTGGTGCCGGGCGGCGGCGCCAGAGGTTGCGACTGTACGGCTCCGGGCGCAGGTACACCCTGCCCCGGCAGCGGACGATTGGGCGTCGGCAGCAGTCGGCCCTGCGGCAGCTCCGGCACCTCCTCTTCGTCGTCGGGCGGCGGCGGCTGGTAGCCGCGGGGAACATTGCCCGGCGGGCGCGGCGGGGGATCGGAAAAGATATTGCCGATCTGCGCCTGCGCGGGCGGCGCAAGCGAGATTGCTGTGGCGGCAAACAGGGCCGCAAAACCAGTCAGGGCAATGGTTCGAAACATTCTCGCGGCTTCAAAAGGCGAATCGGGCTTGCGACATTGTACAGGGTACAGGCATATCCGCCGCTCGCACGGGCAACCGGTTAACACGCCGAATACGGCGGGGAAAGGGCGGGTTGCCGCCTCCCCGGCCACTGGTCTGCCCACGCCGCTAATGAAATAGTCGCGCCCGATGAAAGTTCGCGCGGCCTACGCGCCGAACCATGAAAAATCCGGGACAACCGGAGCAGCAGGGGAAATGCCACACATGCACGATCGAATTCGTCTCGATGGCAAGGTTGCCGTCGTCACCGGCGCGGCCGGCGTTATCGGCTCCGCGACCATGCGGCTTCTGGCCGAGCGCGGCGCGCGCATCGTCGCGGTTGACCGCAAGCAGCACGACCTGGAGAGCGCGATCAGGGATTTGCCGGCCTCCGCAGAAGCGCTCGCCATGACAGCGAACGTCACTGACGAGGACGAGGTCGCGGCGTATGTCCGCGCCGCCATCGACAAGTTCGGCATCATCGACGTGTTCTACAATAATGCCGGCATCGAGGGTGATATCGCGCCGATAACAAAATATTCGCTGGAGACGTTTCGCCGCGTGCTCGACGTCAACGTGGTCGGAGTTTTTTTGGGCATGAAGCACGTGTTGCCGGCAATGCTCAAACAGAACAAGGGCAGCATCATCAACACCGCCTCGATCGCCGGCCTGATCGGCTCTTCCGATATCGCGGTTTACAGCGCCAGCAAGCATGCGGTGATCGGGCTGACCAAGACCGCCGCACTGGAATGCACCGCAACCGGCGTGCGCGTGAATTGCGTCTGCCCCGGCCTGATCGACAGCCGCATGCTGAGCGCGATCATCGAAGGCCGCAATCCCGCCAACACACCCGTTCCCAATGACAAGATCGTCGAGCGGATTCCGGCGCGCCGGCTCGGACATGCCTCGGAGGTCGCCTCCATCGTGGCGTTCCTCGCCTCCGACGAGGCAAGCTATGTGTCGGGGTCCGCCTACACCGTCGACGGCGGACGAACCGCAAGCTGACAATTCGTTTCGCTCAAAAACACAGAAACCCGACGCAACAGGCCTTCTCATCATGCCCGTGACCCTCGATCCCGATGCCGCTGCCGTGTTCAAGGCGTTTCAGGAGGCCGGCCGTCCGCCCTACGAAACGGTTTCGCCGGCCGAGGCCCGCGAGCTCTATTTGAAGGGCCGTGTCGTGACCAATCCGGAACCGCCCGAGCTAAAATCGGTGCAGCCGCTCGCGATCCCCTCGCCCAATGGGCCGATCCCTGCGCGCATCTACACGCCGTTGAGGCTAAGACAGGCCAACGGCCTCGCGCCGTGCCTGGTGTTTTTTCATGGCGGCGGCTGGGTGATCGGCGATCTCGATTCGCACGACGTGGTGTGCCGGAAATTGGCCGACGAAGGCGAGCTCATTGTTATCTCCGTCGACTATCGGCTCGCGCCCGAGCACAAATTTCCCGCCGCCGTCGATGACGCCATCACCGCGACGAACTGGATCGCAGACAATTCAAGGCAACTCGACATCGACGCGTCGCGGCTGACGGTCGCCGGCGACAGCGCCGGCGGCAACCTCGCCGCGGTGGTTGCGATCGCTGCGCGCGACGGCAACGGCCCCGCGATCGCAGGTCAGGTGCTGATCTATCCGGCCATCGATTTCGCGATGACGCATCCCTCGCATAGCGAACCCGAAACCAGCATCCTTCTCACGCATTCCGTCATCAAATGGTTTCGCGATCATTATTTGAACGGCGCCGCCGATGTCGGCGATTGGCGGGCTTCGCCGGTACGCGCCAAGACGCTGATCGGGTTGCCGCCGGCCTATGTACTAACCGCAGGCGCTGATCCCTTGCGCGACGAAGGCGACGAATACGCAAGGCGCCTGCAAGAAGCTGGCGTTACCGTGACGTACCGGACATTTCCCGGCCAATTCCACGGCTTCTTCACCATGGGCAAGTTGCTGCAACAGGCCAATGTCGCGGCGAGCGAAATCGGCGCCTGGCTGAAGGCGTTGAACTAGGCTCGGCCCAGCCGGAAATAGACCGCTACTCAAAGATTCTATCACCGAAGATGCTGCAGGCTGTGGCTTCGCCGATGATGGCTGCGTCCGCGGCAACCGCAACCGGCGACGCATGACGGGCAGCATCACCAATGTGTCCGGTGATTCATTACAAATAAAACTACGCCGCACCCGAATGGGCGTAGCCAATATCACGTCCATCGCCCAAACGCTCCAATCCGAATTGACGACTCGGCTTTTGGCTTACCGAGGTGACATTCTTTCTTGAGATCGGGAGGCGTCCATCCAGTCGGCGCGAATCGATTTCGGTAGGGCACGGCCATGGATCTTAGGTACGTATCGGACGGCTTTCACCTCGATCGAAAGGATATGTTCGCGCGCGAGCCGCAAGTTCCGTCGTGGCTTTCCACGGATTCCCAGCCGCCCATCTCGATCGACACCGGAGATAACAGCGCCGGGAATGGCGGCGACGGCTATTTTGCCGGACACCTGGTCGACAGCAGCTACGCTGCTTTCGAGCCGCTCAATATGGCGCAGGCAGGCGCCCATGCGACAGCCGTCGCCCATCAGAGCAACATCGGGTATTTTGATCAGGCCGCGACCCAGATCGCGGGAATTGGCGCTGATGGCGGCAATTGGAATGCCGCGATGGGCGGAAGCCTCGGCGTCTTCGGATCGATCGGCTCCGACGCGATCTCCACCGGAGACAACAGCGCCGGCAATGGTGGCGATGGCCAATTCTTCGGAGCACTGGTGCATGCTCCTGTCGCGATCTATGACCCGATCAACATCGCGATAGCGGGCTCACATGGCAGCGCCGACGCCCACCAGTCGAACACAGTTCAATTGCATCAAGGCACTAGCCAGATTGCCGGCGTGGGCGGCAATGGCGGGAACGGCAACGCGGCGACTGGAGGACATGTGTCTGCCTTCGGGGCTGGCGCACCCGGCCACTCCATGCTCGGCGCTGGCCACGCCTCCGAGCACGGTTGGATCGGCTCCGATGTGATCGCGAGCGGGGATAACCACGCCGGCAACGGCGGAGACGGATACTTTTATGGCAGCCTCGTTCACGCGTCCTTCGCGTTGTACGATCCGATCAACATCGCGGTGGCGGGATACAATTCCAGTGCCCATGCTGATCAGGCAAACAATGTGGAGTTCGATCAATCCGCTTTTCAGATGGCCGGTATCGGAGGTAACGGCGGAAGCGGCAATGCCGCGATTGGCGGAAGCACCGCTGTATACTCCGCCATCCAGGGCTTGATCGGCTCTGACGTTATTGCGACAGGTGGCAACAGCGCTGGTTCCGGCGGCGACGGTCATTTCACGGGCAGTTTGATCGACCTCAACATAGCGATCTATGCTCCAATCAACATTGCGGTTGCCGGCCCCAATTCCACGGCCGACGCGCATCAAACCAACAGCGTCCAGTTCGATCAGAGCGCGATCCAGATCGCCGGAGTCGGCGGCGACGGCGGTCACGGTAACGCCGCGTTTGGCGGCGATTTCGCCATGCACGTGCTGGCGGACCATCACTTGCTGGGTCACGCCTAGCGGCATTGATTTGCTCCACTTCGGCGGCGAGACGTAGCCGTTCGGGCGTACACCAGATCGGGTGCATCACCATTGGCATCTTGGCCCCAACGACGCGCAAACCCAAAATTGGCGCCGTCCAAACTGGGACGCACAATGTGCAAACCAACTCAGGGAGAGTCATATGACAAAATACATGGCAAAATCATCATTCCCTTCCGACACCGTCACGCTCAAGGAAATTTCGACGGGCGATCAGTACGCCGGCAACGGCGGATCAGGCTATAATAAGGGCGACATCACCAGCAAGCCGAGCATCAGCTTCGACCCGTCCAACAAAGCGTACGGCGCCGACGTAAGCGTCAACACCGGTGATCACGTTCAGCAGAAAGCATATTGGGACGCCGGCGGCGCGAACGCCAAGGCGGATGAATACTCCAAGGCTTATGGCGGAAAAGCCTACTCGAATGGCGATCAGAGCAACTACAGCGGCTATGACACATCCAAGGTGCATGCGGACACGACGGCGTATCAATCAAACTTCCTTGCCGCGGACCAGAGCCAGCACGTGGCGGCCGGCATTGGGGGCTATGGCGGAGACGACAACTATGCGCAAGGTGGGGATGTTCAACTGCATGTCTGATCGACGTTTCTGAGAACGAAGACCGGCGGCCGCGGCCGCCGGTTCTCACTTCGTCGGAAAGTCGAGCAATGACCGGGCGAATAGAACCGGACTTCAGATCTCTGGCGGAGGACCGCGATGCAGACGCCGCTCCGGCTGCAAATGACGTCACCGCCGAAGACCCCGCTGGAAGCGGCCTTGCGGGCCTGCGTGGGGTCGCTCGGACTCGTTTTCGTCTATAGCTGCAGCTACAATCTCCTTCTTCTGGCTCCTTCCATCTATCTGCTTCAGATCTATGATCGCGTGCTGTCGAGCCGCAGCGGCGATACGCTGCTGATGCTGACGCTGATCGTTGGGTTTAGCGTCGTGATCGGCGGAGTTCTTGATGCATTGCGCCGCGCCGCATTGGGCCGGATTGGCGAATGGCTCGAAGAAGAACTCCATCCAGCGGTGCTCTCGGCTTGCTTCGAATACGCCTATCAAGCCGACCGGGCGCGCGCGTCGGAGGCATATCGCGATCTTATGACCCTGCGTCAGTTCGCTCAGTCCGGAGCATGCTCGATGCTGTTCGACGTGCTTTGGACGCCGCTCTTCCTCGGCGTTCTTTTCCTCGTGCATCCTTTGCTGGGGGTAATCGGCACGATGAGCGCGCTTGTTCTGCTCGGCCTCGGGTTTGCCGGCGACTTCCTCACTGAAGGCCCGCTGGCGCGGTCGTCTGCCGCGCTGACGAGGAGCCATGGATGGTTCGGCATGGCTGTCGGAAACCTCCACGTGATCCGGGCCATGGGAATGCTCGATGGCGCCGCACGCCTCATCCGCCAAGCCGCGCAGGATGCGAGGAGCGAGCACGAGGTGGTCCAACGCCGCAACGAGATCATTATGCTGATCTCCAAACCCGCGCGGGCACTGGCGCAGGTTCTGGTCATGGGCACTGCTGCCTGGCTCGTGCTCGAACAGAGCAGAAGTCCCGCCATCATCTTTGCCACGACCCTGTTGTTCGGGCGCGCGATCGCGCCCATTGAAGGGGCGATTGCAGGCTGGAAGGCGTTCGCGATGGCCTCGGCCGCCTATCGTCGGCTCAACGGCATCATGGCCGCTTTTTCCCCGGTTGCGAACATCAAGGACTTCTCAGGGAGGCCGAAGGGCAGCCTCAGCGTCAATAACGTTGGCGCCGCTCTGCCAGGATCCGGCCAACTGATGCTGAAGGGTGTGTCGTTCCGTCTCGCGCCCGGTGAATGCCTCGGCATCATTGGTCCATCAGGCTCCGGCAAATCCACGCTCGGCAAAATCATCGCTGGAATTTCCGCTCCGACGATAGGTTCGGTCCTGCTCGATAGCGTCGACGTTTTAGCCGTGCAAGATTCGGGCGGCGGTCGGCGCCTGGGATATCTGCCGCAAGATATCGATCTATTCGGAGAAACAGTAAGGGACATCATTGCACGGCTCGACGATGCCGATTTGCAGAAGGTCATTCAAGCAGCAAAGCTGGCCGGCCTTCACGAGGCGATCATTCGGCTGCCGCAGTCGTACGACACGGTCATCGTCGGCGGAGCGGCCAATCTCTCGCGTGGCTTTCGCCAGCGCCTCGGCCTTGCGCGGGCGTTCTTTGGCGACCCGCACCTCGTGGTGCTCGACGAACCGAACGCCAGCCTGGACTATCTCGGCGAGTGCGTGCTCTTCGAGGCCATTGAACAAATGAAGGCGGCCAATACCACGGTGATCATCATCACCCACCGG
Organism: Bradyrhizobium sp.; assembly: GCA_036497205.1. GTDB lineage: Bacteria > Pseudomonadota > Alphaproteobacteria > Rhizobiales > Xanthobacteraceae > Bradyrhizobium. The sequence goes on along the minus strand of DASXJV010000188.1, from coordinate 3,346 downwards.
ATAGGGATCCTCGCTGCAACGGACAAGATTGCGATTATGCAGGGCGGCGCCGTCAGCGCATTCGGCGACAGCAAGGAAATTATCGAAGGGTATTTGACACGACCTCAAGTCGTCCCGCGCGAGGCTGCGCCGCCCCATCCGAGCCACGGATGCGAGGGCAGCGTTGGGCCTCCACCGCGACCGGTGTTGCCGTGACGCGCAGCAAATATTCTCGCGACCTCTCTGCCCGAAGGGGAAGTGATCTAATGAAAATTGCATTCGCTCACGTTCAGATTTGGGAGGTTCCGCGGCGGTTGAGGTCGGCACCGCCGGCGCTCTGCGACCGGCTTCGCGGTGTCACCTGGACGGGAAACCTGCTGGTCGGCTGCTTTGTCGTGGGCCTCGGGGCCTGGTCGACTTTCGCACCCCTCGAGAGCGCCGCGATTGCTTTTGGCACCGTCGAATCCGAGTCGAGCCGAAAGACGATTCAGCACCTTGAGGGAGGCATCATCAGGGAAATTCTTGTCGCGGACGGTGATGTTGTCCACGCTGGACAAATACTGATCTCGTTGGAGGACACCAAGGCCCGGGCCGAAGCCCAGAGCCTGCAAGGTCAGTTGTGGGACGCGATGGCACGAGAAGCACGGCTGCAGGCGGAGCAACGCGGGGACGAGCGGGTGTCGTTTCCGGCCAAGTTGGAGATGGCGCAGAACGAGAATCCGTCAGTCGCGGGCGTGCTTGCGGCCCAGCAAAGCATCTTCGAAACGCGCCGGCAGGTCTTTCAGTCGCAAGCGACCGTCAATAGGGAAAAAAGGTCGCAAGTCGAAAAGGAAATCGAGGGCCTGAGGGCGCAGGAAGGCGCGGCCTCGAAGCGCGTCGAAATCGTCGGCGAGGAAGTGGCTACGGTCGTCATTCTCGTTAACAAGGGCCTTGAGCGGCGCCCGCGCCTTCTGAACCTCGAGCGGGAAAAGGCTGACATCGAGGGGCGGCGGGGTGAGATTGTCGCGCAGATCTCGCGCGCCGAGCAGGTCATCAGCGAATCGCAGGCGACTCTCCTCAAATTGGAGAGCGACCGGCAAAACGAGATCGCGCAGTCGCTGCGCGAGGCACAAAACCAGATTTTTCAGATACGCGAGCGACTACAGGCGGCGGAGGATCAACTGTTGCGAACGGCAGTCAAGGCGCCCGAGGACGGCGTGGTAACCGAACTGCGGGTCCATACCCCCGGTGGCGTGATTGGCGCCGGCGCACCTCTCATGGATCTGGTTCCCCGGCAAGATCGTCTCATCGTGACTGCGCGCATCAGGCCCGAGGATATCGATGTGGTCCGTCCCGGACTGAGCGCCGACGTGAACCTGCTGCCCTACAACCAGCGCCGCGTACCACGGCTCCAGGGAACTGTGACGCATGTCTCTGCCGACCGGCTTCTCGATAAGCGCACCGATCAGCCATATTACGCGACGAAGATTCGAGTGCAGGATCCACGGATCGCTGCGATCGACGGTGTCCAGATCGTTCCGGGAATGCCGACCCAGGTGTTCATCAAGACTGGTCGCGGGACCGTGGCGCTCTACGCCCTCAGGCCTCTGCTCGACAGCTTCAACAACGCCTTCCGCGAGGATTGAGCTGCAGCCATGATGGGAAGAGCAAGGCAGCCTTCAAGAAGATGAAGGCACTCGCGCGCGTGCGTGACCGTTATGACCGGATAGGCGTTCGCTCCACCGAAGCACCGCCTCGGTGCGGTTGCGAGCGGAACACTTCCGCATGATGTGCTGAACATGCATTTTTACCGTGTTTTCCGAAAGGTTGAGCTTGACCGCAATCAACTTATTGGGAAGGCCGAGCTTCAGCGCCGCGAGCACATGTCGCTCGCGGGGCGTAAGGTCGACCAGGGCCTTCTCGGGCCCAATCTTGCTGGCGCCGTTACCTTCGTGAATTACCGGCAGCTCGGGAGCGCCGGAGTCTGCCGATGTCGTCTTGAGGTTCGACGCTTCATTTTGTCCAACAATCGGCAGCGGCCGGTAGACCCCACCGGCAAGAACAAGGCGCAATCCGGCGATGGCGACCTCGACTGGAATCGAGGTCGGAAAAAAACCACGGACTCCCCGTTGCATCGCGGCTGAGGCGGTGGCCTCGTCGTCGCGATTTGACAACACCGCAACGTACGCGTTCGGACAGGATTCTGCGAGGAGCGCGAGACTATCCTCGACCGAAGGATCATTGATCTGCTTGTCCCCGATATTGAGCGCGATCAAGCGGACATCTCTTCCCGATAACCAGGTCAGGCCACTCGTCGTTGCCATTTCGACGATTTCGAATCCGGTGAGCTCTCTCTTGAGAATGCTGAGGATGCAGGTACGCGCCAGGACGTGATGCTCGATGATCACGAGCACCGGCGATTTTTGCGATCCGTCGAGTGTTATTGCAGGATTGACAAAATCGTCCATGACATCCCCGATTTCAGAAAAATGCTGAACCGCTCCACTAACCCTGGATTTCCATGGAACAAATTTTCCTCACACGATCTTCGGCGATTTCCTTTTCATCGTGACGTTGCTCTCGATTTCCGAGTTGCTGCGCAGGAGCCTCGTCAGCGGCCGTTCTGGTCCATGGCAGGCAATTTCGGTCGCGGTTCTGTCGTTCCAGGCTAGTTGCAAATGTTGCGATACGCGATCGCCGCCACTGAACCAGCGGGACCATCGACGACGTATGCATCATCATCCTTCACGAGATATAGAAACGGCATATCTCCGGTATCTTCACCCGACGCTTTTTTTCCTTTGACGCGGCCGCAAATGGTGTCGATGGGCTGCCCGAACGTATTTTTTCGGATGGCCCGCTTCATCTCACCGAACTCGGCAGACGCCGGATCCTCGAACTTCGCAGCGATCGTGGTCTTCGCCTTTACAATGACCGGATCGGACTTCTCCGCCGGCTGATGGGACGACGGAGCTTCGACTTTCGCTGCGATCATGGTGGACTTCGCCTTTTTCGTGGCTAGATGGGCCCTATCGCGGACGTGAGCAGACGACGGCTTTTCCATCTTCGCCGCGATCGTTGACCTGAGTTTCGTTTTCGCGGAACTGGTGTTGGATGACGCTGGCTTCGGTCCAATCGGCTGGCTGGCCGCCATCCTGTTGAAACAGGCGAACGGGTGTGCGTCCGTGCATGCTTCTATACTTACTTCCGGCGGTAAAAGTCGGCTACAGCCGACCAGGGTCGCGGCTAGAGTACCGATGAGAAGCGTTCTCATGCAATTCCCTCATCAAGGTGCCGAGTCCCGCTCGCAGTTCTTGCGATGATTAAAATGTGTATTGATTCTCTATCAGTTGCTCAAAAGTATTAACTGCTTCTTAAACGGCGGGCC
>DASXJV010000187.1:0-10130 GCA_036497205.1 Bradyrhizobium sp. | reverse complement strand
CGGCTCCGGGATCCGGCCCTCGCTGGCCGCCGCCATCGTTAACGCTTTGATTGGGCTTACTTTGCCTTGCCGTCGCCATATCGCTAGGGTATCGCCGCCGCCACGCGGGGATTAAGCGTATGGCGTGGCCAGCGGATTTGGCGCGGCTCACCGGGGATGGGATAGCTTTAAGTGTCTGAATTATTTGACGAAGTCGACGAGGACGTACGTCGCGACCAGCTCAAAAAGCTGTGGGACCAGTATTCGATCTACATCGTCGCCGGCGCGTTGTTGATCATCGCCGCGGTGGGCGGTTGGCGTGGCTACCAGTATCTCGAGGCAAAGAAGGCGGCCGAGGCGGGTGCGGCCTTCGACAAGGCCGTCGAGCTCTCTGAGCAGAACAAGCATGCCGAGGCGGAGGCCGCCTTTACCGACCTGGCTGCCAAGGCGCCGTCGGGGTATCGCATGCTGGCCCGGCTGCGTGCCGCGGCGGAACTTGCAAACCGCGATCCCAAGGCAGCGGCGAAATTATACGACGACATCGCTGCCGATCGCAGCGTCGGTGCGCCAGAGCAGGATCTTGCCAAGATCCGCGCGGCCGCCTTGCTGCTGGAGACGTCAAGCTATCCCAGCATGCTTCAGCGCCTTGAGCCCGCCACCGCGCCGGGAGCCACCTTCCGCCATACCGCTCGCGAGTTGCTTGCGTTGTCCGCCTGGCGCGGCAACGATACGGCGGCGGCGCGGCAGTGGCTGGATATGATTGCGAGCGACGGCGAGACACCGCCCAGCCTGCGCTCGCGCGCCGAGGCCCTGCAGGCGTTGCTTCCGCCGGTCGCGAAAAGCTGACGGCAGGAAATGATTTGAGTGAGAAATCGACCATGCGCCGCTCGCAACGTATGATCGCCGCCGCTGTCCTCATCGCGCTGTCGGGCGCGCTGGGAGGCTGCTCCAGCGGCTTGAGCAACTGGGATCCAACCGATTTGCTCGATTTCCTCGACACCAAGAAAAAGCTGCCGGGCGAACGCAAGCCGGTTTTCCCTGACGGTGTGCCTGGCCTCGAACAGGGCGTGCCGAAGGAATTGTACAAGGGGTCGGCGCAGGAGCGGCTGGATCAGCAGAACGCCCAAGCCACGGCGGCCGCCCCCGCTCCGCCGCCCGAGGAGGCGAAATCGAAACGGGCCGCGAAATCCACGGGTAAGAATAAGCAGCCGGCCACGGCCAGCACGGACCCTGCCGCAACCCCTGACCCCGATGCCGCGCCAGAGGAAGAGGGCAGCACCGCCGCGGCGCCGCCGGCGCCCAAGGCCAAGAAAGTCGTGCGCCGGCGCACCACCGCGCCGCCGGCCGATCAGCCGGCCGAATCGGCGCCTTCAGCGCAATCGCCGCAACAATCCGCTGCGCCATTCCCGGCGCCGCTGCCGGGCGGCACCTTCACCCGCTGATCTCGGTTTTTCATCTCATTGACATGCGCGTCGATCCAATAGTCTGTGCGTATTCTTCCGCAGATAAGTGTACGCAATCGGCCTAACTTGATTGCGCAGCAAAACCGCTACACACTTTTGTGCAATACGCGCGTAAGGCGTACGGATCCGCTTATGTCCTTCACGATTGCCATTATCGGCCGGCCCAATGTCGGAAAATCGACGCTGTTCAATCGGCTGGTCGGGCAGAAGCTTGCGCTGGTGGATGACGAACCCGGCGTCACGCGCGACCGCCGCGAAGGAGAGGGGCGTCTCGGCGATCTCGAATTCACGGTCATCGACACCGCGGGCCTCGACGAGGGCGCGAAGGGCTCGCTCACTGCGAGGATGCAGGAGCAGACCGAGACTGCGATCAGCCTCGCCGACGCCTTGATGTTCGTGATCGACGCGCGCGCCGGCCTCATGCCGAATGATCGCGCTTTTGCCGATTTCGCGCGCCGCGCCAACAAGCCGGTGGTTCTGGTCGCCAACAAGAGCGAGGGCACGCAGGGCGAGGCCGGCGCGATGGAATCCTACGCGCTGGGCTTAGGCGAACCGATCCAGATTTCAGCCGAGCATGGCGAGGGCCTCAGCGATCTCTACGACGCACTGCGCGTCCTGATGCCCGAGCCCGTCGAGGCGCGGCAAGAGTTCGATGATGACGACATCATCGAATCGGATGAGGATCTGTCGAAGCGGCCAATTCGAGTGGCCATTGTCGGCCGCCCCAACGCCGGCAAGTCCACGCTGATCAATCATCTGCTCGGCGAAGAGCGCCTGTTGACCAGTGCCGAGGCCGGCACCACCCGCGATTCCATTTCCGTCGAGATCAATTGGCAGGGCCGGGATTTTCGCGTGTTCGATACCGCAGGCTTGCGGCGGCGGTCGCGGATCGAGAAAAAGCTGGAAAAGCTCTCGGTCGCGGACACGTTGCGTGCCGTTCGCTTCGCCGAGGTCGTGGTGCTGATGATGGATGCGCAGAACAAGTTCGAGGAACAGGACCTGCGCATCGCCGACCTGATCGAGCGCGAGGGCCGCGCGCTGGTGATCGCAGTCAACAAATGGGATCTGATGGGGCGGCAGTCGAGCCTGATTTCGGCGTTGCGCACTGACGCCGATCACCTGCTGCCGCAGGTCAAGGGCATGCCGATCGTTGCGGTTTCCGGCCTGATGGGCGAGGGGATCGACCGGCTGATGAGCGCGATCGAACAGGCTTACGCGGTGTGGAACAGGCGGGTGCCGACGGCATCGCTCAATCGCTGGTTCGAGCACGCGGTGGACGCCAATCCGCCGCCCGCGGTGTCGGGCCGGCGGCTGAAACTGAATTACATTACCCAAGCCAAGGCGCGGCCGCCGAGTTTCGTGCTGTTCTGCTCGCGCGCGGACGCCGTGCCGCAATCCTACCTGCGCTACCTCGTCAACTCCTTGCGTGAATATTTCGACCTCCCAGGCACGCCGGTGCGGATCGCGCTGCGCGAGAAGGCCAATCCCTTCGCCCACAAACGCAAGCGGCCGTCCTGAACGAAGGCGGCAGCCTTGGAGTGCGGTTTTCCGCGGACGTTCGCCGTAAAACAGTTTGGCAAAGCCCGCGCGCAGCCCCGCAACTCATGCCTCGTTCCAGGCGCAGGCACTCGTGGCCCGGCTCGAAAGCGGGTCGACCTCGGATCATGACAGCTGGCTGAGCACATTGGTCTCGGACCAAGCCCTATAACGGCGAGGGGCCGACGAGAAATTTCACCAACACCGGGGCGAGGGCCCTCGCAGAAACGTTGTGAGTCTGACCTTTCAGCGTATGGTGCTGCGCATTGCGAAGTACGCCGGCAGTGGCCTGTACCGCGTGGCGGAGCCGCACATCAGTCTTCTCGCCATCCATTACGAGTGTCGGCGTCATCACTGATGCAATCCGCTCAGCCGGCAACGTGTAGTCCCCCATAACAGCCGCATCGTAGGGAAGTGTATGCGCGACAGCCTTCAGTTTTGACCAAACGGGAAACATTAAGGGCATTGCAGCGACGAATATTGCAGGCATGCCTACAACATCCCTCATGAAGAACTTAACCGCGTCGCTTCGGCGACCCGCGCAGATCAACTGCTTAAGGCGCCCCTCGTGATCCACCGGTGGCCTATGGGCTTTCTCGTCGACCATAAACGGCGGCTCGTAGAGCGCGAGCTTCGTGATGTTCAGACCGCTTGCCGCCGCCAGGAGGCCAAGAGCCGCTCCAGAAGACAGGCCCAGCACGAACGCCGATCCGCCAGCCTCCCTTATGAGAGCGTCGATGTCTTCGACCTCTCGCTCTTTCCCATAGGGCGCGGTATCGGCGCTCTCACCCCGGCCGCGACGGTCATAGGTGAATACGGTGAAGTGGCTTGCAAGGAGCGGCGCCAATTTCGGGGTGGGCCCGAAAGATCGGCTGCATAGAGCGCCATCTACAAGGATGATCGCAGGTCCTGCACCCGACCTTTCGAAGGCAATAGCCGTGCCATCTTTGGAAATTGCCCTTTGCGCACCTTCGGAATTAAGGGTCATGATGCCGGACCGCGACGCAAGGGAATTAGGGCGCGCAGCCGGCCATCACGCAGGTAGAGGCCGCCCCAAGCGAGAATGCCGACGTAGACTCCGAAGAGGACTTGGCCGAAAAGTGGGGCCTCCAGCCGTACTTTGCTTGCGACCGCGCCGCCTAGAAAACCCGTAAGAAGGATCGCGCCGAGAATGGAGGTTCGCGGCATTGCGTACAGAATAGCGCAGGCGAGACAGACGATCCCAAGAGGTCGTATTACGTCCAGCGGATAGCCAATACCGATGGTCGCATCCACCACCGGAGTGATCATCATTAACTTCGTGGTACCATCGAACAAGAGAAACACCACCACGATGCCGCTCATGATCCAGCCAATCCAGGTCGTCGATTTCGTACCTGTCGCAGTTTGAGATTTCGTTGTCATGCAATTGCCTTGGCTTGATTGATTGTTTTTGCGATGAAAAGAATGCTGGCTTCTGCGAAGTCACATCACCTTGAGGTACCCTGCGATACGATCCGCACCCATGCCGATCATCTGACCGAAGCCCATGCCGACAGAGATATCCCGATCGGCGATCGAATCGAAGCGGGCAACGAGGGTCCACTTTGTCTGATTGCCTTGCTCTTCAAGGGTGACGGTGCTGACCGCCGTGGGCGGAGCCGGCTTGCGGTTCTCATCCTTGATGGTCTTCCAGACGAGCCGTTCCGGCTCGACAACCTCCAGAAACACACTGTTGATTGTGAACTGTGCTCCGTTGGGAGCCTGCATGACGTGTCGCCAGATGCCGCCCGGCCGCAGGTCCATCTCGCATACCGGATTTGTAAAACCCGGGCCGCCGTACCAATGGACGACGCGCTTGGGATCTGTGATTGCGTCCCAAACCAGGAGACGCGATGCATCGAACATGCGGGTGACGATGACCACGGGCTCATCGAGCAAACTGGCGTCAATTATGGATGTCACTGAGATATTCCTTTTTGATTTCCATGTGCAGATATCGGTTCGCAATTGTGAGAGTCTAACTTCCTTCGTCTTTGGAGCCTTGCTGCTGCATCACCGCTAAATATTCGCCCAGGCTGTCGAGGCTTCTGTCCCAAAACCGTCGGTAGCTTTCGAGCCATTCGACGACGTCGCGAAGGGGGCCAGCCTCAAGGTGGCAAGGGCGCCATTGAGCATTTCGGCCACGCGAAATTAGACCGGCTGTTTCGAGCACCTTGAGATGTTTCGAGATGGCCGCAAGGCTCATCTCGTAGGGTTCGGCCAGCTCCGTCACATTTGCGTCGCCAGTCGCTAAACGGGCGAGGAGGCTGCGCCGCGTGGGATCCGAGAGAGCAAACAAGGTCGAGCTTAGCGGGTCCGACTGCATTAATTTAACCTACTAGTTGATAACCGATTAGTTGAATACTGCAGATCCATATGGTTTGCAAGCACAAAATAGGAAAAGCCGCCCGGTTAACAGGAAGCTTCGTAGGACAAGACGTCAGCCGCGCCGATGAGGCTCGTCCGATCTTCGTTCCAGCTTTGTGGACGGGCGCGGGGCCGACACCGATCAACATAAGAGATCCTGTGGCCGGTCCTCTGGTCATTGACCGCGCTACTCTCATCGGACGACGCAGGCCGCCTAGGTTGCTGCCAAGCGCAAAGCTGTGGCTGGTTCTTCGTCGATGAGAGCCCGAACCGCTCCCGAGTAGGGTGTTCCAGTGAGATCTGCGGCAATCGAGAACGCGCACGCCGAGCCTATGCGAAGCGCCGGCCATCCGTAGAGCCAGATTGTCGCAATGATTATTCGGGCCTGATGTAGCTGAAAACGCCGCCGTTATGAGGCCGCGCACCCGCAACTCGTTGCATTGCTAACCGCCGGACTTCTTGAATCCGGCCGGCTGCAACTGTCTTACTTCTTCACCAGCGGGCACTCGCTTTCACTGAGCGGGCGTGCGGCCTCTTCCGCCGGGATGGTCGCGGCCAGCTTGTAGTAATCCCAGGGATATTTCGATTCCTCGGGCTTCTTCACCTCAAACAGGTAGGCTGGAAGCATCTTGCGGCCGTCGGCGCGAATGGTGCCCTTGCCGAACAGGGTGTCGTCGGTCGGCAGATCCTTCATTTTGGCGACGACCTTGGCGCCATCATGCGAATTGCCGCCCATCGTTTCCAGCGTCTTGAGATAATGCAGCACGCCTGAATAGAGACCTGCCACGGCCATCGACGGCATCGAGCCGTTTTTCGATCGCGTCGCAAACCTCTTCGACCATGCGCGAGTCTGGTCGTTCATGTCCCAGTAGAAGGATTCAGTGAAGGAGAGGCCCTGCGCGGTCTTCAGGCCCAGCGAATGCACGTCGTTGATGAAGAGCAGCAGTGCTGCGAGCTTCTGGCCACCCGCGACAATGCCGAACTCCGCCGCCTGCTTGATTGCGTTGGTAGTGTCGCCGCCGGCATTGGCGAGGCCGATGACCTTGGCCTTTGACGCCTGCGCCTGCAGCAGGAAGGAGGAGAAGTCCGCGGTGTTGATCGGATGCTTGACGCCGCCGAGAACCTTGCCGCCGTTGGCGGTGACGACCGCGGAGGTGTCACGCTCCAGCGCATGACCGAAGGCGTAATCCGAGGTCAGGAAGAACCAGCTGTCGCCACCGGCCTTGGTCAACGCCTTGCCGGTGCCATGCGCGAGCATGTAGGTATCGTAGGTCACCGAAAGCGTGTTCGGCGTGCAGGCCTTGCCGGTCAAGTCGGCGCTGGCGCCGCCCGAATTGATCAGAATCGCGTTCTTCTCTTTCACCAACGTTGAGACCGCAAGCGCGACGCCGGAGTTTGGCGTATCGACAACGGCATCGACCTTGTCGACATCGATCCATTGTCGCGCCATGTTGGTGCCGATATCCGGCTTGTTCTGATGATCGCCGCTGAGCACGTCGATCTTCCAGCCCTTGTCGAGCAGTCCGGAATCCTGCACGGCCATGTTGACCGCGACCACCGAGTTGGCGCCGCCGATGTCGGCGTACAAGCTCGACATGTCATTCAAGACGCCGATCTTGACGGTCTTGTCCTGCGCCAGTGCTGATGTTGCGAGCCCCAATCCGGCACATGCGATAACGGCGGCGTAGCAGCGCGCCAGTGTTGTCCTCATTGAGAATCCCTCCAAATGTTGATGCCTGGGCGGCGCTCTTTTCGGGGCCTTGCCAAGGGATCTGGGTCAACCAGACGATCCAGTTTTTCGATAATCCTTCTCGGGCCGCGCGGCAATGCGCTTATCGCAGCGCATCCGAGGTCAGCTTGAACTTCTGGATACGCTTTCCAGTGTCGACCTCGGCGGTATAAACGTTGCCTTTCGGGTCCACTGCCATGGCGTGAACCCAGTGAAATTGCCCGGCATTACGGCCGCTCCGTCCGAAGCTGCCGACAACGGTGCCATCCTCCCGCTTCAGGACTCGGATCTCGTTGTTCTCGCCATCGGCGCTCAACAGATAGGTCTGCTTGGGATCGGGCCAGATCGCGATATCCCACACCGCGCCGTTGCCGAGCGTGTTCTTCTCGAAGAACCACTCCTTCACAAAGGTGCCGTCCTTCTTGAACACCTGGATGCGATTGTTGATGCGGTCGCAGACGTAAACCAGGCCGTCATTGGCGATCTTCACGCAATGCACGGGGTTGGCGAACTGCTGCGACACCGGCGCTTTCGGATCGTAAGGCGGCTGCTTGTCGTCGTTCGGCGGCTTGCCGTAGGCGCCCCAATGCCGCTTGTAGGCGCCGGTGGTGGCATCGAACACGATGACGCGGCGGTTGCCGTAGCCATCGGCGACATAGATTTCGTTGGCGTCCTTGTCTACAGCCGTTTCAGCGGGCTTGCCGAGTTGCGTGGTGTCGTTGCTTCCCTTGCTCGGCGCGATCTTGCCAATCTGCATCACGAGTTTGCCGTCGAGGGTGAATTTCAGAATCGCGTTGTCGTTATCGGCATTGCCGCCGACCCAAACAAAACCTCTTTCATCGACCTCGATGCCGTGTTCGCGCCCGACCCATTCATAGCCTTCGCCGGGTCCGCCCCACGAGCGCAGCAGACTGCCGTCGGTATCGAATTCCAGCACCGGTGGCGCCGAGATGCAGCATTTCGAACGTGGCGGCGTCAGCGCCGCTCCCTTCTCGTCGTCAGTCAGCGAACGCGGCCGGTGGATCAGCCAAATATGCCCTTGCGAATCGACGGTGATGCCGCCGACCTGACCCAGAATCCAGTTGTTCGGCAGTGGCTTTGGCCAGGCCGCATCGACCGCAAAGGTCGGAATGTCACCGGCATGGGCTGCGCGCGGAAGCGCTGGCGCGCCGATCAGCATGGACGCGGCTATGCAGGCAGAAATGGTTTTGGCAAAACGTGCGACGGCGCGGAACCGATCACCGCGATGTTGCGTCGGCGTCATAAAATCCTCCCGTACTTTTGTTGCGGGTTTTCCCGCTTGGCTGTCAGTGAATAGCGCAGAGGTTCGGGAGTCAATCGCGCGGAAAGCGCAAAACGATCGCGTCAAGAAGAGTCGCGGCTTTCCGATTCAGCCAAAACCGCCTCTAAAACACTGGTTCCCCGCTTTCGCGGGACGACTCATGTTGTGGATAGCGCAGTGCTCAGAACGACGTTACGCCGGGGGCTCGAAAACTCAGGAGCTTGCGGTGCTTGTAATCGTAGAACTTGCCGGTCTCGGTCCAATCAGGCGCGCACATCGGCAGGATGAATTCGGCGGCCTGATCCGGTGTATCGAGCGTCAACGGGTCTTCTCCGGGAAACACCGTGGCGCGCATCCGCGTCCGGATCGGGCCGGGATTGAACAGGTTGACGCGGATCGGTGAACTTGCTGTTTCCTGGGCCCAGACGCGCACCAGCGTCTCGAGCGCGGCTTTCGAGGCCGCGTAAGGACCAAGATAGGCGCTGGCCTTGCTCGCCGCAGCCGAGGTGATGAACACCGCGCGACCGGCGTCGGACTTTTTCAGCAACGGCTCCATGCAACGGATCAACTGAAAGTTCGCGGTGACGTTGATCGCCATCACGTCGTTCCACGGCTTCAGCTCGATATGCCCGAGCGGCGAGGAGGGGCCGGCGACGCCGGCATTGCCGACGAGAATGTCGAGCCTGCCATGGCGTTCATGCAGCGCCGCACCGAGCCGGGCGATGCCCTCGAAGTCGGTGAGATTGAGCGGCACCAAGGTCGCGCTGCCGGCGTCTTTGCGGATGTCGTCGTCGAGTTCTTCGAGGCCGGCTTGTGTTCGCGCCACCGCAACGACATGGGCGCCGGCCTTGGCGAGAGCGCGCGCGGTGGCATAGCCGATGCCGCGCGAAGCGCCGGTGACCAGAGCGATACGGGAGGCGAGGAGGAGGGTCATTGAAGCAATTCTATCAGCGGTCGTCTCTGCGAACGCAGGGACCCATACGCCGCGAGGGTCATAATAGGGAGAAAGCGTTCGTGTCTAATGTTATCTAAACCACCAAGGCGGTGGCTATGGGTCCTACGTCCGCCGGGACGACCACAATTGGCTGGATACTAACTCGCTTCCGCCAGGAGCGACAGTTGCCGGGGCTGCGGCTCGACCTGCGTCTGATCGGTGAGATGCGTGGGATAGGCGCCGGTGAAGCAATGGTCAGAGAATTTCGGATTGGCGGGATCGCGGCCGGGCTCGCCCATGGCGCGATACATGCCGTCGATCGAGAGGAACGCCAGTGAATCAGCGCCGATGATTTCGCGCATTTCCTCAAGGTTGTGGGTCGCAGCAAGCAATCCGCCGTGGTCCGGCAGATCGATGCCGTAGTAATCGGGATGAATGATCGGCGGCGAAGCGAGACGGAAGTGGACCTCGCGCGCGCCGGCGTCGCGCATCATGCGGACGATCTTTTTCGAGGTGGTGCCGCGCACCAGCGAATCGTCGATCAGGATGATGCGCTTGCCTTCGATCGCGGCGCGGTTGGCATTATGCTTCATGCGCACGCCGAGTTCGCGCACGCTTTGCGTCGGCTGAATGAAGGTGCGGCCGACGTAATGATTTCTGATGATGCCGAGTTCGAATGGCACGCCGGAATGCTGGCTGTAGCCGACGGCGGCGGGCACGCCGGAATCCGGTACCGGCACCACGACGTCGACCTCGACATGGCTTTCGCGCGCGAGCTGCGCGCCGAACGCCTTGCGGACTTCATACACCGATCGCCCG
>DASXJV010000186.1:0-7149 GCA_036497205.1 Bradyrhizobium sp. | reverse complement strand
GTTCCTGAAGGCGCGCAGCGGTCCCGGCCCGTTTACCCCGGTCGATCTCGCCGTGCAGTGCGGCCGGCCTTTACTGGCCCGGCAACCCTTTGCTCCTGATGCCTTCGATCAGGTGATCCTCGGCTGCGTCAACGTGATTGCCGATGAGATGAACCCGGCCCGCGTCGCCGCGCTGCGGCTCGGCATGGGCGAGGCCATGGTGGCGTTCACGGTGCAGATCAATTGCGGCTCCGGCATGCAATCGATCGACACCGGTTATCGCTATATCCGCGAGGGCGTTTCGGATTTGATCCTCGCCGGCGGTTCGGAAGCCCTGAGTTACGCGCCGCTGGTATGGCCGCAGCAGGGCGTACGCTGGTTCGCCGGCGTAGCCGGCGCCAAGGGCATTCTCGCCAAGATCGCCGCGATCGCGAAAGCGCGCCCCGCTTATTTCAAACCCATCATCGGCCTCGAGCGCGGGCTGACCGATCCGATCACCGAACTCAACATGGGCCAGACCGCCGAAGTGGTCGGTCATTTGTTCGGCATCACGCGCGTGCAATCGGACGCTTACGCCGCCGAAAGCCACCAGCGGCTCGCGAATGCGCAGGCGCAGGGCTGGCTGAAGGGCGAGGTCGAAACTGCGTTCGCGCGCGACGGCAAATTCTACGATCACGATGACGGCGTGCGGCCGGATTCCACGCCTGAGAAACTTGTAGGACTGAAACCAGTGTTCGAGCGGCCCTGGGGCCAGGTCACCGCCGGCAATTCCTCGCAGATCACCGACGGCGCATCATGGACCATCCTTGCTTCGGAAGAGGCGGTCGCCAAACACGGCTTGACGCCAAAGGCCATGATCGTTGACAGCCAATGGTCCGCGCTCGATCCGAGCATCATGGGTCTTGGCCCGGTGCTGTCGGCGACCGAACTCTTAAAGCGCAACAAATTGTCGCTGCAGGAGATCGAGACCTGGGAATTGAACGAGGCGTTCGCGACGCAAGTGCTCGGCTGTCTTGCCGCCTGGAACGACGAAAAATTCTGCCGCGAGGTTTTGGGACTTGATAGCGCTGCCGGGCAAATCGACCGCGCCAAACTGAACGTCGACGGCGGCGCGATCAGCCTCGGTCATCCCGTAGGCTGCAGCGGCAACCGCATCGTGCTACATCTCGTCAACGCGATGAAGCGATTGGGCACAAGGCGCGGCATCGCCACTGAATGTATCGGCGGCGGGCAGGGCGGCGCCATGTTGATCGAGATGGCATAGGGAAGGTCATGCACAGTCGCATCATGGATGTTCTTGATGACCGCGTGCTCGAACTTGGGCCGAAGCCTGACGCAAGCGCGCCCTATCGCAATTTCAAGCTGACGCGGGACGGCGACGGCATTGCCTGGCTGCTGTTCGATCGCGCCGACGCCAGCGCCAACACCCTGTCGGCCGATGTCATCGAAGAACTCGACACCGTGCTCACGGCGCTGGAAAGCCAGCGGCCAGCGGGCATCGTCATCCGTTCCGCGAAGAAATCCGGCTTCATCGCCGGCGCCGACGTCAACGAATTTCGCGGCGCAACCGATCCACGTGCAGTGGAGACCGCCATCGGCCGGGCGCACGCGGTGATCGACCGTCTCGAAGCTTTGAAGATTCCGACCGTCGCCGTGATCCACGGCTTCTGCCTCGGCGGCGGCCTCGAAGTCGCGCTCGCCTGTCAGTCGCGCATTGCCATCGAGGGCGCGCGCTTCGGGTTTCCTGAAGTGATGCTCGGTCTGCATCCCGGTCTCGGCGGCACCGCGCGCTTCACGCGTCTGGTCAATCCGATGCTGGCAATGACGCTGATGCTGACCGGCAAAACCATCGATGCGCGAAGGGCAAAGTCGCTCGGGCTCGTCGATGCGGTGGCGCAGGAGCGGCATGTTCGCAATGCCGCGAAGGATGCGGTGTTCGGCCATCTGAAACGGGCCAGGCCCGGTCTTGTAAATACCATTCTGAACGCCTCGCCTGTCCGAGGCTTTCTTGCCTCGCGGATGCGTAGCGAGGCTGAGAAAGCCGCTCCCCATGAGCATTATCCCGCGCCCTATGCGCTGATCGATCTCTGGGAAAAGCACGGCGGCGACAAGGCCGCTATGTTAGCTGCCGAAAAATCTTCGTTCGCCAATCTGATGGTGACGCCGACGGCGCAAAATCTGATCCGGGCATTTTTCCTGCGCGAGCAGATGAAGAAGCTCGCCGGCGGCGGCAGCAGGATCAACCAGGTTCATGTGATCGGGGCGGGCGCGATGGGCGGCGACATCGCGGCCTGGTGCGCCGGCCAGGGTTTTCGCGTCACGCTCGGCGACATGAAGCCGGAGCCGATCGCCGGGGCGATCAAGCGTGCCGCGGATCTGTTCGGCAAGATCATGCGCAAGCGCACCGATATCCGTGACGCGCTGGACCGGCTCGTTCCCGATCTCGACGGCGAAGGCGTCCGCAATGCCGACCTGATCATCGAAGCGGTGCCGGAAAAGCTCGAGCTGAAGCAGAAAGTTTATGCCAGGCTCGAGCCTGACATGAAGCCGGGCGCGATCCTCGCCACCAACACTTCGAGCATTCCGCTGGAGGATTTGCGCACCACGCTGAAATCGCCGGAACGGCTGGTCGGATTGCACTTCTTCAATCCGGTATCCCGGCTGCAACTGGTCGAGGTCGTATGCCACGAGGGCGGCGATCCGCAGATGCGCAAGCAGGCGCTGGCCTTTGTCGGCGCCATCGATCGGCTGCCGCTGGCGGTCAAGAGTTCGCCGGGCTTTCTCGTCAACCGCGCACTGACGCCTTACATGCTCGAGGCGATGGTGATGCTGGATGAGAAAATCGACAAGCTCACCATCGATGCGGCCGCGGAAAAATTCGGCATGCCGATGGGCCCGATCGAACTCGCCGATCAGGTCGGCCTCGATATTTGCCTGGCGGTAGGCGACATGCTGCGCTCGAAGTTTGGCGATTTGCTGCCGCCGACGCCGGCGTGGCTTCGCGATGAGGTCGCTAGCGGCGATCTCGGCCGCAAGACCGGCAAGGGCTTCTATATCTGGAAAGACGGCAAGGCCGACAAGACGTCAGGTTCGCCGTCCATGGCGCGGCCGACGCCGGAAATGATCGACCGGCTGATCTTGCCGATGTCGAACGTCTGTGTTGCGTGCCTGCGCGAGGGTATCGTCGACAATGCCGACGTCGTCGACGGCGCGATGATCTTCGGCACCGGTTATGCGCCGTTTCGCGGCGGCCCGCTGAACTATGCGCGTACCCGCGGGCCCGAGAACGTAGTCTCGACCTTGCGCGCGCTGGCGCAAAAATTCGGCGGCCGGTTCGCGCCCGATGCCGGCTGGGATAGCTTGAAATAATACATTTGTGCGATCCAATTCCGGCCTGATCGCGCCCCCCGTCTCCCAGCGGACATCGGCAGCGCGAACTCTTCCGCAGCCAGCCGCCGCACCCACCGCATCTCGCGCTTTACGGGCGGCGTAGATATGGTACATTCATTGAAGTCCCTAACAGCTATCGGACGTGGATCAAGGCCTCGGGCGGGTACTTCCAGCACCTCCCGAGACACCATCGCGCTCCAATCGATTTCGCCGATGAGGCGCGAAATCGCGGCAACGTTTCTGCCGCATCTGGCATTGGGAATGCAGCAATATTTTTCAGGGGAAACCCCGATAGCTCGAAGCGTGACGCCACAGGTGTATTACGCACAAGCAGGTCATCTCTAAGTCCGCGGCAGTTCACAGCACAGGCCTGAAGCCGCCGCTTGATCCAAGGAGAAACCAATGAAACCGATCAACCTGAGCATAATCGCGGCCCCCGCCGCAGCCATGACACTTGTCAAAACAGCGCTTTTCGCCGGAGTACTCGTGGCCTTCGCCCCCGCGGTTGTCCTGGGACAGCCGATTGAGAAGAAGGGGACTACGCCCTACGTGACACACTTCATTTTTCGACCGTTGACGAGCATTGACATTGCCGAACTGGGCAAGGCCACCACGCTCGAGGCGGTCGGGACTACCCAAAACATGAAGGGAGAGAAGATGCTAGACAAGATGTCAGCGCATTGCACGGCGCTGAACGTTGCGTCCGGCGACAAGAAATACATTGACGGCGCCTGCGTGTTGGCCGACAGCGATGGTGACAAGATTTTCTCGACCTTTGATACTCGCGACCTCGACAAGTCCCAGCCGAAAATGGATTGTGGGACCCATATCATCACCGGCGGCACCGGGAAGTATAAGGGCATCACCGGGAGTGAGCCATTTGCTTGTATAGCAATGCCTGCACTGGCTGGTCCCGGCGGCTATTTTGCGATGGACATCCCGCACAACACGACGTGGGAAATCAAATAAGAATCTTGATGTTCTCCTAGAACCCGGGTGACCGCGCGCCAAACACTGAGTGAGAGCCAGCCAACGGCCGGGCTCTTTCTGCCGACTTCATCCGCAGGGTTCCTAAATGTAACTCGGGCATGGGCGGCCGATCCGAAGCCGGAATTGCAGAAGGATTGCGGCTTCTGCGGGTGGCACTCAGTATCGACGGGAACGACCCTGTAGCATTGAGCATACTTGGCCGCATGAGACAGCTTTCTCGTCCGGCGATTTCGATACTGCAAGGGAGCTGCTAGACCGTGCGCTCGCCTTTTTCGGTAACGATCGATCCAATACCGAGATTGGCCAGTTAATGCCTCGGAGGGCGGAAACACGATCAGGCGCGCCACCAGGCTAGATGGCGGCAAGACCTGCCCTTTTTATAGGCGCAGCTTGCTACCCGAAACGGCAAAGGACAAAACTGTTCCGAGCTTGTGAACTGGAATCGATTACGATTCAGTGGGTTGCCCGAACACCGTCGATGGCATGAATCTTGTTTTATAAGATCAAGAATTGGACGCCGAAATCGTCATCGCCATTGTCCGACCCTGGCTAAGCATCAGGAGAGGCCGGTAAGCCATGAGGCTAGTCACCGCCAATATCCAGATCCAGCTATTCAAGCTCGAGGCGGGGCAGAGCGTCCTGACGGCTCTCGGCGCGCAGGGCCTGACCGTGACTGAGGTCGGTCAACAACACGGACACACGGAGATTTACCGCGGCACCGAGTATGGACCCGGCCGTGTGCCGAAGGTCAGGATTGATCTTGTCGCCTTTGAGGAGGCGGACAAGGTCCATTGCGGCGATTCAAGACACTGCGAGAACCGGACAGGTGGACGACGGTAAGGTCCTTGTTTCGCCCATCGAGCGAGCAGTTCGCATTCGCACTGGAGAGACCGACAAAGCGGCTATGGAAACCTTTACCGACATCTCTTGCCACGAGGAGGGAGACAATGGGATCCGGGACATATGCGCGCCAACGAACCGTGTCATTCGCGGCTGCTCTCTTGGGGACCGCGATACTCTGTCTTGCATTAGGTGACATTGCGCTCGCACAAGACGCGGCCCCGCCAGCCTGCAGTGCCAAGGTTCTCGAAAAGTGCACACCCAATTCCGGCGACACGGCGTGGATGCTCACGTCTGTCGCGCTCGTATTGATGATGACAATCCCGGGCCTCGGGCTGTTTTACGGCGGCATGGTGCGCAAGAAGAACGTTGGTGACACGGTGATGACCAGCTTTGCCGTCACGTGCCTCGTCACCATAATTTTTGCGCTCCTCACCTACAGCATGGCGTTTCGCGCTGGCACGCCCTATGTCGGGGGCTTGGATCGCATGTTTCTCAGGGACATCCTGAGCGACATCGGCAACGGAGGTATCGGCAATCCCAATCCACTCGCCCCGACCATCCCCGAAAGCGTGTACATCTGCTTTCAGATGACGTTTGCGATTATTACACCGGCGCTCATTGCCGGCGCGTTCGCCGAGCGCATGAAATTCTCCGCCATGCTTTGGTTCATCGGCCTGTGGGCGATTTTCGTCTATGCGCCAATTGCGCATTGGGTCTGGGGACCTGACGGGTTCCTGGCTGCCGGCAACGACGCCGCATGGGTGAAAGTGCTCGATTTTGCCGGAGGTACCGTCGTGCACATCAACGCCGGCGTGGCGGGGCTTATCTGCGCCATCGTGCTCGGGAAGCGCACCGAGAAGGGGCCCGCGCACAACATGGTGCTCACCTTCATCGGCGCCTCTCTGCTTTGGGTTGGCTGGTTCGGTTTCAACGCCGGCTCTGCTGTCTCGGCAGGCATGCAGGCTGGAATGGCAATGTTGGTGACCCAGATTGCCACGGCCGTCGCTGCCTTCACCTGGATGCTGGTGGAATGGTCGCTGAAGGGCAAGCCAACCGTCGTCGGCATCTGCTCGGGTGCGGTCGCCGGCCTTGTTGCCATTACACCAGCTTCGGGTTTCGTGGCACCCATTGGTGCCTTTGCAATCGGAATTGGCGCGGGCGTCTTCTGCTATTGGGGATGCACCGGCTTGAAGCGCATGTTCAACTATGACGATGCGCTGGATTGCTTCGGCGTGCATGGGATTGGCGGCATCGTCGGGGCGCTACTGACCGGGGTGTTCGCGGTCGAGCAATACGGCGGGACGGCGGGCGTTCTGGAGGGAAACGTTGGTCAGTTCTTCAACCAGTGCATCGGGATCGCCATCGTCTTCGCTTATGATGCCGTCGCCAGCCTGATCATCCTCCTCGTGGTCAAGATGTTCGTCGGCCTGCGCGTGACGGAGGACACGGAGCGCGAAGGTCTCGACCTCGCGTTGCACGGAGAAGCAATACATTGATCCCCATCAAGGGGTGGCGTGCCGGAGCGCCGGTGTTCACGGCGATTGAAGATCATCACGCCGCAGCGCTATGTGGCGCATTCCCGCGGCGCTGGCGGGCTAGCTCCGATAGTAGCGCCACATTCTCAGGAACGTTCGATGGATTTGATCGGCCGGCTGGTCGAACGGTTCTAAATTGACCAGCACCACGCCGCTGTGGTCCATGCACCACGGCAAGCGCATCAGCAGGCGATAGATCGGCTGCTTGCGCCAGTCGGCAACGAGAGCGCTGCGTAGAGGTGCGTTGAGCACAATCTGCAATTCGTGGACGGTCATCGCGCGCTCGGCGATCTGAACGAGATCGATACGCTCGATGGCTCGCCACCGGATCAGTCCGAAGGCTTGGATAAAGATGCCATACTGATTGGCGCCGATGGTGGGCCGCCCGGTCTCCAACAAGGGAATGTTGTAG
>DASXJV010000185.1:0-3034 GCA_036497205.1 Bradyrhizobium sp. | reverse complement strand
CGGGCCTACAAAGCCGACGATTTCAAAGGGGTGCTGACGGCGAAGAAGAAGTTCTACGATGTCATCTGCGCCGGAGCGCGCAATGCCATCGTGCGGGACATCCTCGACCACCTCAGCACGCGCATCAATCAACTGCGCAGCACCTCGCGCAGCAACGCAAAGCGCGGGGAGCAGAGCCTTGCGGAGCTAAGGCGGCTCGCGCAGGCGCTTTTCGACCGCAATCCCAAGGCCGCGCGCGGGGCTGCAATCAAACACATCGACGCGGCCGCGAAATCCGCCGCCGAGAACCGCCGGGCCGACGCCACAGCGAGCGTCGCGAAGGAGGAGGCGGCCAAGGCGCCCCTCGTGCGCCGGCGCCGGGCTTCCTAACCAAGCCGAGCTTCGCGACCGGGCTGGTTCTCGCTCGACTGCCGATCCGTTGACGACCAAGGAGACATGGAAATGAAAGACGCCCGCGTAGCCCACGCCATTGCGCATTTCGGCCCGCGATATACTGCAAACGGCGTGACGTTCAGCGACTTTATGGATGTTACGGGCTCGATCGATCGTTGGGACGATTGGTGCAGTGCTTGGTCCGCGCGAGGACTTGTCCATGAAAACATGGGGCGCAATGCAATCGCCGAAAAGCAGTTCGTCAGCGCCGGCGAGCACTTGGGCCGCGCGGCCGCCTGCTACCATTTCGGCAAATATCTCTTCTCGCAAGATCCCGAACAGATGCGCGCCGCCCACACCAAGGCGGTCGAGTGCTATTCGCTTGCCCTGCCATACCTGGACCCGCCAGGCCAGCGTGTGTCGATTCCCTACGAAGGCAAGCAGCTCGCGGGCGTATTGCGCTTTCCCAAAAAAGGCGAAAGCAAGCCGCCGCTGGTCATCATGTGCAATGGACTCGATTCCACGAAGGAAGAGCTGGATTCGTTCCAAGTTACCTTCCTCAAGCGCGGCATGGCCACGCTCGTGGTCGACGGCCCGGGCCAAGGGGAGGGCGAGTACGATTTCGCGATCCGTCCCGATTACGAAGTCGTGGTCGGTATCATAATCGACTGGGTCAGCAAGCGAGATGACGTCGATTCGACCCGAATCGGCGTCTGGGGCCTGAGCCTTGGCGGCTACTATGCGCCGCGCGCGGCTGCATTCGAGAAAAGGCTCAGTGCCTGCGTCGGGATTTGCGGTCCTTACGATTGGGGAGCGCTCTGGGACAAATTGCCGGGATTGACCAAGGATGCATTCCGGCTGCGCAGCAAGAGTGCGGATGACGCCGAAGCAAAGAAGAAAGCTGCCGAGTTGTCGCTCCGCGGTGTTGCCGAGAAGATCGAGTGCCCGCTGTTTATCGTTGGAGCGGGCCTCGACCGCCTCTGCCCGCCCGAGGACGCGGAGCGCCTCATCAAAGAGGCGCGCGGGCCGACCGAACTTCTGATCGTTCCGGATGGCAATCACGTTGCGCATAACCGCGCCTACGCGTACCGGCCGCAAACCGCGGACTGGATGGCAAAGCAGCTTCGGGTCGCGTCTGCGTGAGGAAGGTCATGTCAGACGGCCAACTCGCCGATGTGTGGAGGAGATGGAATGTAGCGAGCGCCGGGTGACAACAGACGTTCGTCAAGTGGGAAGGAAGCGAGATGACAAAACCCTCGACGGCGAAAGCGGCGCTGATCACCGGTGCAGCGCGCGGACTTGGCCGTGCGATGGCACTGGGTCTCGCGAAAGCCGGCTATAACATCGCCGCCTGCGATCTCCCAGCGAGCGCCGCCGAACTCGCAGCGCTCTCGGCAGAAGCGGAAGGGCACAACGCCACGATCTATCCCGTCCACTGCGACGTGACGGATTCGGTGCGCTGCGTGAGGCGGTCGCCGAGGTGCGCGAACGGCTTGGCAGCATCGATATCCTCGTGAACGACGCCGCGATCGGCATGGAAGTGATCACGCCGCACATCCATGACAATCCGTATAGGTTTTATGAGATCGATGAGGCCTTCTGGCGCAAGGTGCTGGACATCAACATGCTTGGCACTTTCCGCATGACGAAACTGGTGGCGCCGGACATGATGGCGGGCGGCTGGGGACGGATTGTCAACGTGACAACAAGCCTGACCACGATGCTCAAGGCCGGGTTCTCCCCTTACGGGCCCTCCAAATCAGCCATCGAGGCGGCCAGTTCGATCTGGTCCAAGGAGCTCGCGGGAACCGGCGTGACCGTGAATGTCCTTGTGCCACCGCCGATACCCGTATGATCCCGCCTGAAGACATTGCCGATCGCGACATGCTGGTGCGACCGGAAGCCATGGTCCCGCCGCCGCTGTGGCTTGTGTCTTCCGATGCAGGCGCGGTCACAGGCTGGCGTTACCAGGCCAAACTATGGCCCCCCAATGCCAGTCCGCGAAGCCGAAAAAGCCGCCGGCGCCATAGCCGCGTGGACGTGACGGAATAAGCTCCCAGGCGGCCAGGGACACCGGCTGGGTCAGTTGCGCAGGACAGTTGGATCGGGCGGCAGTGGCCTCCGGCCGCGTATCAGATCGGCCCCCCTCTCGGCGATCATGATGACGGGTCCGTTGATGTTGCCTCCGACAAGGTCCGGCATCACCGAAGCGTCCACGACCCGCAAATTCTCCGCTCCGATCACGCGAAGTTCGCCGTCGACAACTGCATTCGGGTCCGTCGAGGCGCCCATGCGGCAAGTCCCCAGAGGGTGATGCACGGTGATAGCTGTCTTGCGGATGTAAGTGTCAATGGCGGCATCTGTGTGGATAGAGGGGCCCGGCGCGATTTCCGCCGCAAGGAAGGACTTCAGCGCCGGTTGACGCGCGATCTCGCGGGCTATCTTGACCGCGTTTCGGAGCGTACGGAGGTCAGCTTCGCTTGAAAAGAAATTCTGCCGAATGACGGGCGCCTTCGCCGGGTCGGCGGACGCCAGTTCGACCGTTCCGCGGCTCTCAGGACGAAGACAGACAACGCGAGAAGCAAATCCGTCTTCGTACGGCCGAATGAACGGCGGCAAATAGGGCTTTGCCGTAAGCGGCGCCGCGTTGAACAGAATCTGC
>DASXJV010000184.1:0-23445 GCA_036497205.1 Bradyrhizobium sp. | reverse complement strand
ACTGAGGCAATCTGCGCACCCTCCATTCTCGAGAAGTGGACCAATTCGCCGTTAGTATCCACGATAGCGATATTCATTTTCCAGTTATGCTTCTTGGCTTCTGCCTCGGCGGCAGCCATAGCCTGTTTCGCGCGTTCAAGGCCGATAGAAGCCCCATACGGAATGTCGAAGGGTGTACCGTCCGCTGTTCCACCCGCGGCCGGTGCCGCTGGAGGAGCGGCTGGTGCCGGAGCCTGGGCCAAGAGCGGCGTATAGAGGGCCATGGTGGCGCAAGTGGCAAACGTTATCGAAACGATACGACGCATTAATTCCTCCCGATTGATATTGATCCAGTTAGGCATTCAGACGAATAGCGGACATTGTTTGCGCCGCCGACGGCATCTTATCGTGCGAAATCGAAGATCTTCAATCGTTTCGTGCCGAAAGCTATGCGCCAATTGCCAGAATGGGAAACCGCGATTTGGTCATTCTCGGCCGGGCCGAGCTCCCATCCCCGATTCGGGGATGCTCTTTCATCTGATTGCAGATACCAAAAAGACCCAGAGCACGGATGATAAAGTCTGTGCAGCCCTTTGAATCAAAGAACATGAAATTGCGTAAAATTCTTATCATTGCCGGCCTCGCGCCGCCTGCAGCCGCTGCCGGAACGGTCAGCAACACGCCGGTCACCAATCCAACGCGATGTCGGGCGCTGTCCGCAATCATCGTCGGAAGAGAGATTGAGACCATGGTATCGAACGAGGCCGCAGCGCGGGTATCCGCGCTGCGGATCCGCGGCTCAGAGACGCGCTTGCGCGGGAAATGACGGCTAGTTCTGCGACGCGACCAGGTTCTCCACCTTCACCCCGTCGCGCTCCTCGATGATCTCGGCGATCCAATGCCGGTGGCAGTGCTGGTGATCGCGCTCGTAACAGAGAATACAGACCGGCCCGGATTTTTTGACCAACGACGACAGCTCGTCGAGTTCTTCCCTCGCCTGCGGCGTCTTCAGATGCGCCGCGTAGATCTTGTGCAGGGTTTCGAATTTGCCGCTGCGTGCGGCCTCGCGACCGTCCTTCGGCGTGCCGAGCCCGCGCAGGTGCAGATAGGAAATACCGCGCTCATCTAATCCGGCGGCGAGTTGGTTCTTGGAAAAGCCCGGACGCCGGGAAGCGGAGACGGCGCGCACGTCCACCAAGAGCTTCACCCCGGCATTTTCCAGCTCGTCGAGCACGGCTTTGGCGGGCGTCTGTTCATAGCCGATGGTGAAGAGGCGTTTGGTTTGGCGTGCCAAATCTTTGCGTACCATGTCCGTATCCGGGTTTTCGTTATGTCATCCGAATAAGGCTACGTCACTCCTGCACTGATTTCTACAACCGCTTGCGTCATGCCGGGGAAGCCAGGCCCGACATTGCCGCCATGTATGTGCGCTGGATTGAGGCGCGAGGAGTTATCCAGCGCCCGGTAAATTCACGCGTTCGATCAATTCCATCGCGCCGGCGGGGGCGCGCACCTTACCTTCGTGAATTACATAGGCGAAGACATCGCGCGGCGCTTTTTTCGCAACTGTTGGATCGACACGTGGCAAGTCATCCGGCTCGCCGCCGCCGGCCCATGTCTGAAGCCGCTCCGCCCAGGCATCCAGCGCCTTCGGCGGATAGCAGGTCTTGATTTCGTCATTGCCCTTTTGCAGCCGCGCGTAAACGAAATCGCCGGTCACGTCTGCGATGGCGGGATAGCTGCCGTGTTCGGCGAACACCACGGGCGTTGCGAACTTCCTCAGTAGCGCGATGAAATCGGGCACGCAAAAACTGGCATTGCGGACCTCGACCACATGGCGCAGCGCGCGCCCCTCGATCGTGCGCGGCAGCAACTCGAGAAATTTGCCAAAGTCTCCTTCGTCGAATTTCTTGGTCGGCGCGAATTGCCACAATACCGGACCCAACCTGTCGCCAAGCTCCAGCACGCCGGAATCGTAAAACCGCTTCACGGAATCGCCCGCTTCCGCCAGCACCCGGCGATTGGTGGCGAAGCGCGGCCCCTTCACCGAAAAAACGAAACCGTCCGGCACCTCGCGCGCCCATTTGCGAAAACTCTCGGGCTTCTGCGAGCCGTAGTAAGTGCCGTTGATCTCGATCGAGGTCAGCTTAGACGCCGCGTATTCCAGCTCCTTCGCCTGCGTCAGTTTTTCCGGGTAGAACACTCCGCGCCACGGCGCAAAGGTCCAGCCGCCGACGCCGATGTAGATTTTGCCCGCACTTTTTGAACCGCGATGCGAACTTTTGGTCACTCGCCAGTCTTTCTTGTATTTGCCGGGGTGTGGATATCGAAGACTAGAGCTGCCGGGCGGCCCCCGCAAGCCGGGAGATAGCGGGCGAAGACCTGATGCTTTCAACCCTCGCGCTGGTGCAAAAAAGGGCTCCGGAAAACCGGAGCCTCTTTGCACCAAGGCAGCTATTTGCTTCGCGTAACGCTGTGAGATCTAGCGCCCAGCTCGGGTCGCCCTGGCCACGAAGCCTTCCCAAGGCTTGAAGGTCTGCTTGGCAAGTTCGCTGTACAGTCCACAAATCTTCTGCGACTCAGCAACAAAGCTCTCGTAAGCCAGCCTTGCGAATTCGGTCTGAATCTCAATGGCCTGCTCGACCGACCGCACGCCCATGAGCTTGTCGACAAAGGACCTGGTCTCCTGGATCGACTTCTTGGTGTAGTCCCCGTAGGCATTCGCGATGGTCTGAATGCTGATCGGGAAGTTCTCCTCCGGCGCGGCCGCGCCGATTGAGGGGGAATCCGCCGCGGGGAGTGCGCCGATTGAGGGGGCATCCGCCGGTCCGACCGCGTCGATCGTGGCGGCGTCAGTTGACGCGACCATTGCGTCGATCTGCTCTTCGGCGGCATCCCGCTGATCCAGCTTCGGGCTCTGCTGTTGATCGGGTTTCTGGCTCCGCTGGTCCGTCTTCCGGCTGCGCTGGCCGGGCTTCCCACTCGGTTTGTTCTGGTGTGTAGTCGGCATCGTTGAATCTCCGCTGTTTAAAAAACAAACCAAACGTCAAGACTCCGCCATGTTTGCGCTGGAATCGCGGTACTGGCTTGTTCCTTGCGCGGCGCTGATGTGACTTGGAACTTTGAAAGAGGGCGGAACCTCACCCGTTCCTAAGGCAGTCGGGGTGCAACTTCGGTCTAGCGTTCAGGCCGGATGGGAAAAGGAGAACAAGATGCGGATGGTTATTGCGGCAGTCGTGGCGATGATGAACTCAGTCGCAATGGCCGGCGAGATCGAAGATGCGCACCGGCAGGCGGTGGCGGGACGCGACTCCTACTGGCATTGCCTCGCTCAGGAATATAGCCGGGACAGTAACAAGGACATGTCGGGACAGGATTTCACCCTCCATATCGCCAGCGTGTGTCCGTCCGAGCGGCAGAATTTTCGAGTGTCGCTGGTGGACTACCTCTCGATGCAATTCCCGAACGCGGATGCGGGAGCCCATATGACGACCGCTAACAACGCCATCGGATTGGCTCAAAAGGATATCGTGAGGGCGTTCATCAAGCACCATGCGGCGGCGCTGAAGTAGCTTTCCCTACGCCAGGTTGACGTCAGGGCAGGAAAGGCAACTGCTGAGCAGCATATCCTCGGCGTTAACTTTGCGGTTTTCCGTGATATGTATTCTTGAGAGGCGAGCGGGAACATCGAGATGAACTCGGAAAAGGTAGCAGGCATTTTGGGTGCAATTGTCGCATCGGCCGTATTGGTGATCGCGTTCGCGTACGGACCGATCGGGCAAATGGGCAAGCCGGCAAAACAGATTAAGGTGGAGCAGCCGGCGCAGCCAGTTCCTGCGCCGCCGCCGGTGAGGGGTCCGGTGGTGAGAGAGGTGCCGCAGTAACCTTACAATGCGTGGCGGCGGGGAACCCCTTGCGAAACGTTCCGATCGCCCCTATCTTGCCTTCAACGGCGACGTTGATGCTTCATAGCTCCGGCGCTGGGACGACCACTGAATAGCTCGGCTGCGCCGGATGTACGCGCGCCTGTTGTTCGTGGTCGTTGGCATTTGTGGGCCTGTTTTGGCCCGTTTTGCAGAGTCCCCACCGCTGGTTTGGAACTCCGCCTTGGCATCCCGTGAGGCTACGGATATACGCTGGCGGCATGAATGAAGCCATCAGACCGGGCCCCGAAAACCCGCCGCAGGCCGTCGGTTTGCCTCAGCTTTCGGTCATCGTTCCCACTTTCAACGAGCGCGACAATGTTACCATGCTGTTTCGGCGGCTGGAGACCGCGCTCGCTGGGGTAAGCTTTGAAGTAATCTTCGTCGACGACAACTCCCCAGACGGTACGTGGGATGTGGTGCGCAGCCTGGCACGGCAGGATTCCCGCGTCCGTTGCGTCAGGCGGATCGGACGGCGCGGCCTGTCCGGCGCCTGCATCGAGGGCATTCTGGCATCGAGCGCGCCGTGCGCCGCTGTGATCGATGCCGACCTGCAGCATGACGAGACGCAGTTGCCTAAGATGCTGGCGCTGCTGCAGGGTGGCGAAGCCGATCTCGTGGTCGGCAGCCGCTACATCGCAGGCGGCAGCGCCGACAGTTTCAACAAGCAGCGGGCCGGCGCCAGCGCGCTGGCAACTGAAGTAGCCAAACGCGTGCTGCGGGTCAAGATCGCCGATCCCATGAGCGGCTTCTTCATGATCCGCCGCGACTGCTTCGAGCAACTGGCGCCGCAGCTCTCCACCCAGGGCTTCAAGATACTGCTCGATATCGTCGCAACCGCGCGTGGCGATCTACGCACTGTGGAAATTCCCTACACTTTCGGCTCGCGGCTTCATGGCGAGAGCAAACTGGATTCCACGGTGGCGCTGGATTTCCTTGGTCTGGTGCTGGCGAAACTGACCGGCGATGTGATGTCGCTGCGTTTCCTGCTGTTTGCGATGGTCGGATCGACCGGCCTGTTCGTGCATCTCGCCGCATTGTTCGTCGCGCTTGATGTATTCGATGTGCCGTTTCCGCAAGCGCAGGCCTGCGCCGCGCTGCTGGCCATGACCAGCAATTTCATCCTGAACAATTTTCTCACCTATCGCGACCAGCGGCTGAAGGGTTTTGCGATCCTGCGCGGCCTGTTGTTGTTTTATCTGGTTTGCAGCGTTGGCCTCGTCGCCAATGTCGGCGTCGCGTTCTCGGTCTACGATCAGGAGCCGATCTGGTGGTTGGCCGGCGCGGCGGGCGCGCTGATGGGCGTGGTATGGAATTACGCGATGTCCGGACTGTTCGTCTGGCGCAAGCGATGAAACTGCAATGACTCCGAGCGAGCTGCGGCTCGTCCGCAACACAGCGGTCACGATACTGGCGTTGGTGGCGTTGCGGCTGGTCGCCGCCGCCTGGACGCCGCTGACCTTCGACGAAGCCTATTACTGGATGTGGTCGAAGCACCTCGCCGGCGGCTATTACGATCATCCGCCGATGATCGCGATCGTAATCCGCCTGGGCACCATGATTGCCGGCGACAGCGAGCTTGGCGTGCGACTGGTGTCGATCCTGCTGGCGCTGCCGATGAGTTGGGCGGTGTATCGCACGGCCGCGATCCTGTTCAGAGGCCAGCGCGTGGCGGCGACCGCGACCATGATGCTCAATATCACCCTGATGGCGGCGGTCGGTACCCTGATCGTCACGCCGGATGCGCCTCTGCTGGTGACCTCGAGCTTTGTTCTGTTTTTTCTGGCGAAAGTATTGGAGACCGGGCGCGGCGCGTGGTGGCTAGCGGTCGGCGCTGCGGTCGGCGCTGCGTTATTGTCGAAATACACCGCATTGTTTTTTGGCCCGGCGATCTTGATCTGGCTGGTGAGCGTTCCAAAGCTGCGGCGCTGGCTGATCTCGCCCTGGACATACCTCGGCGGCCTCGTGGCGCTAATGATATTTTCGCCTGTCATCCTCTGGAACGCCGATCACCACTGGGTTTCCTTCATCAAGCAGATCGGCCGGGCGCGGATCGAGGATTTCAGGCTGGCGTTCATCGGCGAACTGATCCCGACCCAGATCGCATTCGCGACGCCATTGGTGTTTATCCTCGGCGCGATGGGACTTTACGCGCTGCTCAAGCGCCAAGCCGGAGCCTCGGCGGCGCGCATGCTGATCAATGCGACGTTCTGGACCATCGTAGCCTATTTCATCTGGCATTCGCTGCACGCCCGCGTCGAGGCCAATTGGTTTGCGCCGGTTTATCCGGCATTTGCGATAGCAGCAGCGGTCGCCGCCAATCTCACGCGATGGGACGCGCGCCAGCAGCGCATCGTCGATTTTTGCCTGCGCTGGGCCGCTCCAGCAGGCATCGTGATGTTTGCACTGTTGATCGTGCAGGCCAATACCGGTGTGCTCTCGGGTTATCGCCGCGACGCCACCGTGCGCAGCGTCGGAGTCGGCTGGCGCGAGCTTGCCGGCGAGATCGAAGCGGTTCGTATGCGCGTCGGTGCTGGATGCGTGCTGGCGCCGGATTACGGCACCACCGGCTGGCTCGCCTTTTATCTGCCGAAAGGCACCTGCGTCGTGCAGCCAACGCAGCGCATCCGCTGGGTCAACATGCCGGAGCCGGATCCAGCGCTGCTTGCGGGCAAGCTGTTGTATGTGGCGGAGGCGCTGCCCGGCGGGCCGTGCCTGAACCAGGTGTTTGCGCGGGTCGAAAGGGTCGCGGAGCTCAAACGCAAGCGCGGGCCGCTCACGATCGAAACCTACGCGCTCGATCTGCTCGAAGGCGCCAAGCGCAGCGTGCTCGATCGCTCCCCGCCGCCGGAACTGGAGTAGGGTTTGTAGTGCCGTTCCAGATTCTTCGCTGCCGGGCAGAAGCGTGTCTTCGAGCTAGATGACCCGGCAATCTATCTTGTTCGCAAGACTCTCTTGAATTTCGATGGATGCGCGGGTCAAGCCCGCGCATGACAGCCAAAAAAATCACAGTCACCTTGTCGGCTCGATCTCCGTCCGAACGTCTTGCAACCGGGGCGCGTTGAAGTCCACCGAGGCGAGGTCATGTCATGAGCAGTTCCACCCCGAAATCCGCTGATAGTTCCACCCTGAAACCCGCCGCCGAACTCGCGCGCGCCAGCGGCTTTCGTTTTCCCAACGAGAGCGCCGAATATCGCCGCGCCCGCGAGGCGCTGCTGACTGAAGAGATCGAGCTTCGCCGTCACATCGAGCGGGTCGCCGAACAGCGCCGCAGCCTGCCGCCCGGCGGGGAGGTCAAGAAGAATTATGCATTCGAGGGCGAAAACGGACCAGCATCTTTCGCCGACCTGTTTGGCGACAAGGATACCCTCGTCGTCTACAACTATATGTACGGCCCCCAGCGCGAGCGGCCTTGCCCGATGTGCACCTCGCTATTATCAGCGTGGGACGGCGAGGTGCCTGATGTCCAGCAGCGCCTTGCGCTCGCGGTAGTGGCGCGGTCGCCGATCGAACGGCTTGTAGCATTCAAGCGCGAGCGCGGCTGGCATCATCTGCCGCTGTTTGCGGACGTGTCCGGCGAGTTCAGCCGCGATTATCATGCGCTGACCAACGACGGCGGCGACGACGCGGCGTTCAACGTGTTTACGCGACGGGATGGCACAATCAGACATTTCTGGGGCGGCGAGATGAACGGCGCCTCTGCCGATCCCGGACAGGATCCGCGCGGCGCGCCCGACCTGATGCCGCTTTGGACCATTCTCGATGTAACGCCGGAGGGGCGCGGCACGGACTGGTATCCGAAGCTGAAGTATTGAAAGAGAACCCGTCATTGCCGGGCTCGACCGGCAATCGATCCTTTTCGAAGGGGCTTTTTCTGATCGATGGATGCGCGGATCACGTCCGCGCATGACAACTGCGGACGTGCCTAACATCTGCCCGCACTTAATCCGCATTTAACTAAAAGTCGCCTTAATGACGCTTCGCGCCTTTGCGAGATGCTCTGTCGGAAGTTTTACCGCGGCGCATCGTGCGCAGGTTTGCGTTCGAACGTGCCGCTGGCAGGCACATTATCGAGCGCTGCCAAGGGGAACAAGGTGGAACCGTTCTGGATGCAAGGCGAATGAGTTACAGTATCAGTGCGTCCAGTGATTTCGCGGCACGCCACAGAAGTTCAGCTCGTAAAGCAATTCCTAACCATGTTTTTGGCAGCGCTGCGGTCGCCTGCCTTGTGCTGGGTTGCGCCTGGACTCTTTATGCAAATGTTTTCGGAGCCAGTGTTTATCCACAGCTGAGCAGCGCTACCTTTGATTCACCAATGACTAAACGGCCGGCGCTTGCGGCACGGAGTGCATCATCGGCCGCCAACAACATTCTTGCTGCTTTACCCGAACCGGCGCCGGTGATTTCTGCGCCCGCGAGTGTCCCGTCGGGCCCATCGCTTTCGTTCGATGACCGGTTTGCGGCGGCGGCGCCGCAAGGCATAGAGTCGAAGGCGCGGGCGGAAGCACCGATGGTAGCAGAAGCAGCGAAGCCGAAAGAAACTTCGCCGCCGCCAGCGCATGTTCAGGTTGCTGCAATTGCTCCAGCGCCAACGCCGCGTCACGCCGAGGCTCGGCCTGCGAAAAATCCCGGTGCTGCCATGCGAGACATGGCGCAACGCGCCAAGGCGGCGGTGATGTCGATCGCTTCTGCAGAAAAGCCTTCGATCTTCGAGAAGCTTTGGGGCAAGCCGCAATCGCAGGCGTCGCTGCTCTCCTTCGCATCGGCTGACGCCAGCGTCACCGGCGGGCTTGGAAGAAGCCAAAATCCTGCGCTCGCCGGATCGGCGCCGTACGATCGTTCCACCGCCGTTTACGATATCTCCGCGCACACTGTTTACTTGCCCGATGGCACCAAACTGGAAGCGCATTCCGGCCTCGGCAGCAAGCTCGACGATCCCAGATTCGTCCACGTCAGAATGCTCGGCCCGACGCCGCCTCATCTTTACGAACTGACGCCGCGCGAGGCGCTGTTTCACGGGGTACCGGCGCTGCGGCTGACACCTATCGGCGGCGAGGGCGCGATCTACGGCCGCAGCGGTCTGCTCGCGCACACCTACATGCTCGGCCCGAACGGCGATTCCAACGGCTGCGTGTCATTCAGGGATTATAACGCGTTCCTGAATGCCTATCGCAATCAGGGGATCAAACGGCTGGCTGTGGTCGCGCGGGTGGAGTGAGCGGGGCGCTTCTAGACAAACGGCGCGTCCCGGAATGACGGATGCGGAATTCTCGTCCCGGATTCCCTTCCGAGCCTGAAAAAAACCCCGGCATCGCTGCCGGGGTTTTGCATTGTTGTAATCGCCTAAAGCGAATGGATCAGAAATCCATCCCGCCCATGCCGCCGCCCGGAGGCATGCCGCCGGCGCCGGCGCCGGCGTTCTTCTTCGGCAGTTCGGCCACCATGGCTTCAGTGGTGATCAAGAGAGCCGCAACCGAAGCCGCGTTCTGGATCGCCGCGCGAACCACCTTGGTCGGGTCGATGATGCCCTTGGAGACCAGATTGCCGTATTCGCCGGTTTGCGAGTCGAAGCCGTAGGAGTACTGATCCTTCTCAAGGATCTTGCCGATGATCACGGAACCGTCCTCACCAGCATTGATCGCGATCTGGCGGGCAGGCGCGGACAACGCCTTGCGCACGATCTCGACGCCGGTCTTCTGGTCATCGTTCTTGGTGCGCAGCCCCTTGAGATGCTCGGAGGCACGCAGCAAGGCGACGCCGCCGCCCGGCACGATGCCTTCTTCAACCGCCGCGCGGGTTGCATGCATCGCGTCATCAACGCGATCCTTGCGCTCCTTCACCTCGACCTCGGTCGCGCCGCCGACGCGGATCACCGCGACGCCGCCTGCAAGCTTGGCCAGACGCTCCTGCAACTTCTCACGGTCGTAGTCCGAGGTGGTTTCCTCGATCTGCGCCTTGATCTGATTGACGCGTGCCTCGATGTCGGCCTTCTTGCCGGCGCCGTTGACGATGGTGGTGTTCTCCTTGTCGATCATCACCTTCTTGGCGCGGCCGAGCATGTTGAGCGTAACGTTCTCGAGCTTGATGCCGAGATCTTCCGAGATCGCCTGACCACCGGTCAGCACCGCGATGTCCTGCAGCATCGCCTTGCGGCGATCGCCGAAACCCGGAGCCTTGACGGCTGCGACCTTCAGACCACCACGCAGACGATTGACGACCAACGTTGCCAGAGCCTCGCCTTCGACGTCTTCCGCGATGATGACGAGCGGCTTGCCGGTCTGAACCACGGCTTCCAGAAGCGGAAGCAGTTCGTTCAAGCTGGAGAGCTTCTTCTCGTTAATAAGGATGTAGGCATCGTCCATTTCAACGCGCATCTTGTCAGCGTTGGTGACGAAGTAGGGCGAGATGTAACCGCGATCGAACTGCATACCTTCGACGACCTCGAGTTCGGTCTCGAGCGACTTGGCTTCCTCAACCGTGATGACGCCCTCGTTGCCGACCTTCTTCATCGCGTCGGCAAGGAACTTGCCGATTTCCGCGTCGCCGTTGGCCGAGATGGTGCCGACCTGGGCGATCTCCTCGTTTGAGGTGACCTTCTTGGAGTTCTTGACAAGGTCCGCAACCACGGCTTCGACAGCCAGATCGATACCGCGCTTCAGATCCATCGGGTTCATGCCGGCGGCAACCGACTTGGCGCCTTCCCGGACGATCGCCGCGGCCAGCACGGTCGCGGTGGTGGTGCCGTCGCCAGCAGCATCTGCCGACTTGGAGGCGACTTCGCGCACCATCTGCGCGCCCATGTTCTCGAACTTGTCGTCAAGCTCGATTTCCTTGGCGACGGTGACGCCGTCCTTGGTGATGCGGGGGGCGCCGAACGACTTGTCGAGCACGACGTTGCGGCCCTTGGGGCCGAGCGTCACCTTGACCGCGTTGTTGAGAATGTCGACGCCGCGCAGCATGCGATCGCGGGCATCAACGCCGAATTTGACTTCTTTAGCTGACATAGTTTGCTTCCTTGAAATTAGGTGCGGGGGAAAGGGGCTTACGCGGCCTTCTTCTTGGCGGCGGGAACGTCAGTGAGAACGCCCATGATGTCGCTCTCCTTCATGATCAGCAGTTCCTGGCCGTCGAGCTTGACCTCGGTGCCCGACCACTTGCCGAACAGCACGCGATCGCCGACCTTGAGGTCGATCGGGATCAGCTTGCCGGATTCGTCACGGCCGCCCGGACCGACCGCCGTAATTTCGCCCTGCGAGGGCTTTTCCTTGGCGCTGTCCGGAATGATGATGCCGCCAGCTGTCTTCTCTTCGGCGTCAATACGCTTGACCACAACGCGGTCGTGAAGCGGACGGAATTTCATGCAGTCCTCCTAAGCTTTTGAAGATGTTGTTCAGTTTTGGAAATTTGGCAGTCCATGCCAGCGAGTGCCAGCGTGACTGAGTGGACATAGGCCAGAGTTGTTGCGGGGACAAGGGCTTCTAGCAGAAAAATTGGCACTCAAATATCACGCCTGCCAATTTCATTCATCATTATTAATTCTAGGGAACGGCTGCACCTGTATTAGCACCTGCGGTAAGTTGCTGCTAATGCAACAAATTTCAACAATTGATTAAACATTTAGGCTTGTGATGGGTTGGTATCATGCGTCACATTTCTCTCATGTGAGCGTATCTCCACCGGGTGGCTCCCGGTCGGCGGCCACTTCGGAAAATGCGCTCCAGCAAAGGAGGTTGGCATGGTCTCGCAGGTTGGGGTTTCCGAGGATTTCCGGAAACAAGTGCTGGGTTATGGACTGACGACGGCGCAAATTCTGTATCGCATGCCCGATCATCCCTCGCTTTTGCAAACTTACGTCTGGCAAAATTACGATCTGTTTCCGAATTTCCCGGCGCTGAAGGACTTTCTTTCCTTCTGGGAAGAAAAGCTCGAAGGCCCGCTGTTCGCCGTCACCGTTGCGCATTCCAAGCTGATCAAGCCTGCCGAATTGCGCGCCGTCGACGGCGTGTTCCGGCTGCATTAGCGCCAGAGCCGCGACTCCGCAGGCGGCGATGTTCGTTGCCGCTTTGCTGACGAGCGATTAACCTCCTTAGAGCGGCGCTTCCGACAATCGGGCGCGCCTGAGATCAGGGAGGCATCGGATGGCCAAGCAGAAGCCGACATCGCGGGCCGCGACTAAAACTGCCGCGCGGAAAAAATCACCTGCACGCAAAACCGCCGCCAAATCCACCGCGCGAAAAACCATCAAGGCCAAAGATCGCAAGACCAAGCGGCGCGCCATGCCGGCCGCCAAATCAATTGCGCGACCGAAGCAGCGCATCGCCATCAGTCATTATCGCGACGAGGATTTTTTAACCAATGGCTTGCGCGCCTACGCGCAATATCGCGACCTCGGCATCGCCGACGCCAGCAACGGTCTGGCCCAGGCGCATGTGATCCGCCTGATCGGGCCGTGCAATCCGGCGGAGGTTTCAAAGCTGCACTTCCACGACGTCGAATTTCAGATGGTCTATGTCCTCAAGGGCTGGGTCAAAACCTACATGGAAGGGCAGGGGGAGACCTTGATGAAAGAGGGCAGTTGCTGGACCCAGCCGCCGCGGATCAAGCACCTGATCCGCGACTACTCCGACGATTGCGAACTGCTGGAAGTCATCCTGCCGGCCGAGTTCAAGACCGTCGAACTCGCGGCATGACACGCGCGCGCCTTGAAGCGTGCAGCACGAGATTGAATAAAACGTCGCCCTCTCGATTTTCGCGAAATAGACGAAACGTTCCTCACTGATCGTTTCGGCGGTGAAGATAACGACGACAACGTACCCAAGCCGGGACATGATGGGATTGCGAGCTGAATCAGCTAAACGATCTCACATGCGTCGCGATAACCTGTTCACGTCAATACCCCCACGATCGCGCCCATCAGGCAGGTCGTCAGCGTGCCCGACACGATCGATTTCAATCCGAGCGAATTGATTTCGTCGCGGCGCTGTGGCGCCATGGTGCCGAGGCCGCCGATCATGATGCCCAGGCTGCCGAAATTGGCAAAGCCGCACATCGCATAGAGCATGATCAGCCTCGAGCGTGGATCGAGCGCGTCCGCGCCGAGCTTCGACAATTCCAGATAGGCAATCAGCTCGTTGAGTACGGTTTTGATCCCCATCAGGCTGCCCGCCGTGATCGCCTGCGGCCGTGGCACGCCCATCAGCCAGCATACCGGCGCCATGGCGTAGCCGAGCATCCGCTGCAATGAAACGCGTGCGCCGCCAACATCGGGCAACAATCCGAGAACAGCATTTGCCAGATACACCAGCGCCACCAGCACGATCAGCATCGCGACGATGTTGAGCAAGAGCTCTAACCCTGCGACCGTGCCCTTGACGATCGCATCCATGGTCGAGGAGGCATGCATGTCGGGATCGCTCAGAGCGACCCGGGGGTCTCCAAGCGCGCCGCCGGTACGCTTGTCGCTGGTCTCGGGCACCATGATCAAGCTGATCAGGATCGCCGCGGGCGCGCCGAGCACCGACGCAATGATGAAATGCGCCGCGGCATCGGGAATCAGCGGCGCCAGCAGCGTGGCGTAGAGCACCAGCACGGTGCCGGCGATTCCAGCCATGCCGCCGGTCATCACCAGGAACAGTTCGCTGCGCGTCAGCTGCGCCAGATAAGGCCGGATGAACAGCGGCGCTTCCACCATGCCGAGAAAGATATTGGCTGATGTCGACAGCCCGACTGCGCCGCCAACCCCAAGCGTGCGCTCCAGGAGCCACGCCATGCCCCGCACCACAGGCGGCAGAATGCGCCAGTAGAACAGAAGCGTGGTGAGCACGCTCATGATGAGCACGACGGGGAGCGCCTGAAACGCCAGGATGAAGTCCGCGCCAGGCGCCTTGAGATCAAACGGCAGCGCGCCACCGCCGAGATACCCGAATACGAAAGACGTGCCCGCGCGCGAGGCGGACGAAATCGCGCCGACGGCGTCGTTGATGATGCCGAATCCATGGGCGACGAACGGCAGTTTTATCAATGTCACGGCGGTGAGAAGGGTGACCGCAAGGCCGATGGCTGCTTGTCTCAACGAGACCGCGCGGCGGTTTTCACTGAATGCCCATGTGATCGCGAGTAATGCGAGCACGCCGAACGCCGATTGCAGTTGAAGCATGATTCCCCCGAGGCCCGGGGATGATTATGGCAGCGGCAACAACGCGAGCGCAATTCAAACCGTCATTCCGTACAGTCCGCGCGAGCGGACTGATCCGGAATCTCGATATGACTGAGGAATACAGAGATTCCGGGTTCGCGCTAACGCGCGCCCCGGAATGACAGGCATTATCCCCGTCCCACGAACGGCATCTTGCTGGCCATTACGGTCATGAACAGCACGTTGGCATCGAGCGGCAGGCTTGCCATATAGGCGACCGCGTCACCCACCGCCTTGGCGTCCATGCGCGGCTCGGGAATCTTGCGGCCGTCGGGCTGCAACACGCCATCGACCATGCGGTCCGTCATCGGGGTCGCGGCGTTGCCGATGTCGATCTGTCCGACCGCGATGTCGTAGGCGCGGCCGTCGAGGTTGGTCGCTTTGGTCAAACCGGTGATGGCATGTTTGGTGGACGTGTAGGCGGCGGAGAACGGCCGCGGCGCGTGGGCGGAGATCGAGCCGTTGTTGATGATGCGGCCGCCGCGCGGGGTTTGGTCCTTCATGATCCGGAATGCATGCTGCGTGCACAAAAACGGCGCGGTGAGATTGGTTGATACCACCCCCTGCCATTGCGCGAGGCTCAAATCCTCGAACGGCACGGGCGGCGCGCCCATGCCTGCGTTGTTGAAGAGAACATCGAGCCGGCCGTAGGCGTCCATTACCTTCGCGAACAGCGCGGCGATCGATCCGGGATCGGTCATGTCGGCGGAAACGGCAAGGCTCTTGCCGAAATTGTCGCCGATCTTTTTGGTTTCTTCCAGCTTTTCCATGCGCCGTCCGGCCAGTACCACCGTGAAGCCGGCCTTCATCAGCGCCAGCGATGCCGCGCGTCCGACACCGGTGCCTGCGCCGGTCACGACAGCGATCCTGTTTTTTGCTTCGGTCATTTGCTTCCTGCCTTTTATGTCTTTGGTTCTGTTTCTGTCTTGTAGGGTGGTCTCGGAATATTCTGATGCGCCGCGCGCAGCGCCGCCGACCAGCGCGAACGCAGATCGTGAAAATAGGGCTCGCCCGCCTCGATGCGGTGGTTGAGATCGGCGTCGCAGACGTCGGAGCGCACCACCAGCACGTCAATCGGCAGGCCGACGCCGATATTGGAGCGCATCGTCGAGTCCATCGAGATCAGGCTGGTCTTGAGCGCTTCATACAGTTCGACGTCGTAATGCATGGCGCGGTCGAGCACCGGCTTGCCGTATTTGTGCTCGCCGATCTGCAGGTACGGCGTATCGGTGGTGCATTCGATGAAATTACCGGCCGGGTAAACCATGAACAGCCGCATCCGCGAGCCCTTGATCTGGCCGCCGAACAGGAACGACACATCGAAATTGATGTCCTCCGACTGTAGCGCGATGCCCTCGGTGGCGTGGACCGCGCGGATCGCGCGGCCGATGCGCTGAGCCGCCTGGAACATGGTCGGCGCATTCAGCAGGGTTTCGACCTCGCCGGTGTGCGGGTCTTCAAGTCCTTCGGTCAGGGTCGACAGCACCGACTGGCTGATCGCCAGATTGCCGGCGCTCGCGATCGCCATGATGCGCTCGCCCGGTTTGCTGAAGACATGGAGCTTGCGAAAGGTCGAGACATTGTCGAGGCCGGCATTGGTCCGGGTGTCTGCGATCATGACCAGCCCGTCCCGCACCAGCACTCCGCAGCAATAGGTCATTCCCGGGGTCCCCGAACGCATCAGGCGCCGCGAAATTACTAGCCAATTTCGCAGGGGCCTCCAACCCCATTCGGGCATTCCTGCCGAGCTTCGGGGCGATTCTGCGCTTTCGCAGGCCCGCGAGACGGCGCGAACCTGCGACGAAACACGATCGGGGCCTGCCAGGTGGCGCATCTTCAGATGTGCAATTGCACATCGGGGAATGACGGTGGTTTCACGACTGCGACTGCCATTGACCCTGCCGTCCGGCCTGATCGACCTTGACCGCTACAGTCAGGGTTTCCATGCCGCCGCCATAGCGGGTGCCGCGCACCGGCGCGGCACCGAGATAATCCAGCCCGATGGCGACGCGGGCATGCGCCTCGGTGGTGCAGATGCCGTTTGCCGGATCGAACCCGACCCAGCCGAGATCCGGCACGAACGCCTCCGCCCAGGCGTGGCCGGCCTGCTGATTGACCATCCCGTCGGAGCGCAGGAAATGTCCGGCAACGAAGCGCGCGGGAATGCCGGCACTGCGCGCGCATGCGATAAAGATATGCGCATAGTCCTGACACACCCCGCGCTTCAGTGCGAAGGCTTCCACCGCCGAGGTCCCGCTGTTGGTGGGGTTTTCATCGAAGATCATGTGCTCATTGATCTGCATCATCAGCCCGTGCAGAAACCCGAGCACGTCGTCTTCCGATTCCAGGCGGAGCTCGCGCGAAAATGCCGCCATCGCCGGATTGACTTCGGTCAGCGACGTCGAGCGCAGCAACAGGCTCGGTGGAAAACGTTCTTCGGTGCCCCTGAGCACGCCGCCGGTATCGTGGGTCTCGATCAAGCCTTCGACATTGATGGTGAGATCGGCGATCGGCCCATGGGTCAGCACATGCGTGACATTGCCGAATGCGTCCTGATGCACATCAAGCCGCGAGTCGGTGGAGACGTCGATCTGCCATTCGGCCACGTATTGCCCGTCATGGCTGCCCGGCGTCATCCGCAGGATTTGAATTACCCCGGTGGCCGGCGGTTCGTAGCGATAGCTGGTAGAATGGGCAATTCGCAGGCGCATGACGGGGGGTTCCGAATCTGGTGGGAGCAGCGAAGGCTAGCTTCAAATCAAATATTGTTTGGTAATGATTTCGCCGAGCCTTGAATTATCCGCAATGAATTCCTGGATGAATTCATGCACGCCGTGCTGGAAGATATCGTCCATGTGGCTGTGCTCCAGGCGATTGCGAACGCCGCGGGCGTGGCGCTGCGAGGCGCCCTGGCGGCCGTAAGCGACGCCGATCTGGTCAAGATTGCGCACCAGATTGCCGTAACAGCTGGCCAGCGAACGCGGCAGCGAATCGTTGAGGATCAGGAGATCTGCGATCAGCCACGGCTTCAAGGTCTCCCGGTAGACCCAATGGTAGGCAGTCAGCGCCGAGACCGAGCGCAGGATCGAGGTCCATTGATAATAATCGAGCGGTCCGCCGACGTGCTCCTGCTCGGGCAGCAGCACATGGTACTTCACGTCGAGGATGCGGGCGGTATTGTCGGCCCGCTCGAGATGGAGCCCGAGCCGCGAAAACCAGTAGGCATCATTGCGCAGCATGGTCCGGTAAGCCGAGCCGTCGAACCGCAGCGAGGTTTCCAGCACGAACCGCAAGAACTTCGCCAATTCTTCGCGGGTTTTGGTGCCCTTGCCCCAGATTTCCTGAAGATCGATCCAGGCGCTGTTGATGGTGTCCCACATCTCGCTGGTCAGCGCGGTACGCACCGAGCGCGAATTTAGCCGCGCGCTTTCGATACAGTTGCGGATCGAGGAGGGATTGCTAGGCGAGAACGACAGGTAATCGACGACGTTGTGCTCGTCGGCTTCCTGGTAGACTTCATAAAAACTCGCGCTGACG
The DNA here is from genome assembly GCA_036497205.1 of Bradyrhizobium sp. GTDB lineage: Bacteria > Pseudomonadota > Alphaproteobacteria > Rhizobiales > Xanthobacteraceae > Bradyrhizobium. The sequence continues at coordinate 5,811 of DASXJV010000184.1, read as the reverse complement.
CCCGCGGTCAGCAGCGCCGAATCCCACTCGTTGGTCTTGCCGATATAGGTGTTCGGCAGCGCGGTGACGCGCAGCGTCGCCTCGATGGTGCGCGCGAGATATTCCGCGCGTTCGACGTAGCGGGCGAGCCAGTACAGGTTTTCAGCGGTGCGCGACAGCATAGGGATTGTCGGCTTTTTTCCTCTCCCCTTGCGGGGGAGAGCCTGCCCGCCACTTGATCGGGGGGGCAGCGAGGGGGATGGTGGGCTTGCTCAGATTCAACACGTCATTCATCCAATATCCACGTATCCTTGGTGCCGCCGCCCTGGCTTGAATTCACCACCAGCGAGCCTTCCTTCAGCGCCACGCGCGTCAGCCCGCCCGGCACGACGGTCACGTGATTGCTTCCGGTTAGGACGAACGGCCGCAGGTCGACATGGCGCGGCGCGAGTCCGGATTCGGTGCAGGTCGGGCAGGTCGACAGTGCCAGCGTCGGCTGGGCAATGAAACCCTCGGGCTCGCGCTTTAATTTATCGCGAAACGCTTCGATCGTCGCTTTGGTCGCGGCCGGGCCGATCAGCATGCCGTAGCCGCCGGAGCCGTGCACTTCCTTCACCACCAATTCGCTGAGATTATCGAGCACGTAAGCCAGATCCTTTGGCTCGCGGCAGCGCCAGGTCGGTACGTTCTTCAGGATCGGTTCTTCGCCGAGATAGAATTTCACGATCTCGGGCATGTAGGAGTAGACCGCCTTGTCGTCGGCGATGCCGGTCCCGACCGCGTTCGCCAGGGTGATATTGCCGGCCGCATAAACCGACATCAGCCCGGGCACGCCGAGCGCCGAATCGGGGCGGAAGGTGAGGGGATCGAGGAAGTCGTCATCAACACGGCGGTAGATGACATCGACCCGCTTCAGACCCTCGGTGGTGCGCATCAACACCTCGTCGTTCTTGACGATGAGGTCGCGGCCCTCGACCAGTTCGATTCCGAGCTTGTCGGCGAGAAATGAATGCTCATAATAGGCGGAATTGTAGACGCCGGGCGTCATCAGCGCCATCGTCGGTTCTGCGGCGGCGCTGAGCGGGGCCACCGACCGCAAGGCTGACAACAGTTCGTCCGGATACCTTTCCACAGGCGCCACGCGGTGGCGGGCGAACAGGTCGGGAAACAGCCGCATCATGATTTCGCGGTTTTCCAGCATGTAGGACACGCCTGACGGCGTGCGCGCATTGTCCTCCAGCACGAAAAAGTTTTCCGGGTTGATGCGGACAATGTCGATGCCGGCGATGTGGACGTAGACATCGTGCGGCACGTTCTGGCCGTTCATCTCGGGCCGGAACACCGGGTTCTGGAAGATCAGGTCGTCCGGAATGATATTGGCGCGCAGGATATCGCGGCCGTGATAGATGTCGCGCAGGAACATATTGAGTGCGCGCACCCGTTGCTTGAGGCCTTTCTCAAGGATCGCCCACTCTTTCGCCGACATGATCCGCGGGATCACGTCGAAGGGAATCAGCCGTTCCTGGGCTTCGGCGTCGCCATAGACTGCAAAGGTGATGCCGATCCGGCGGAACAGCAGCTCCGCTTCATGACGACGGTATTCCAGAGCATCCGGCGGCGTCTCCTTCAGCCAGCGGGAAAGCTCCAGGTAGGCGGGACGGAGATCGCCGCCGGGCCCGTTCATCTCGTCGAACGCAACTGCCATTTATCCCGACTGTTTTTCGAGGCCATGCGGGACAGTGCATGATTGAAAGGGATGGTAGCAAGGCCCGGGCCAGCGCGATATGCATTCGTCGGGGGCATTTGGTATGGATGGTCCAGGTGCTGCCTGAAAAATGGCTGCTGGGTGCTCATTTCGGCAGCAAAATCCCGTGACTTCAATGCGTTGCTTGAGCAAGGTCACGATAATGCAGGGCGAGGAGAGATCATGAGCGATATCGTCACCGCGGGAATTCTGGTGATCGGCGACGAGATCCTGTCCGGGCGCACCAAGGACAAGAACATCGGCTTTATCGCGGAATACCTCACCAATATCGGGATCGACCTCAAGGAAGTCCGCGTCGTCGCCGACGACGAGGCCGATATCATCGCGGCGCTCGACGCGCTGCGCGGTCGTTACACCTACGTCTTTACCACCGGCGGCATCGGACCGACCCATGACGACATCACCGCCGACAGTGTCGCAAAGGCGTTCGGCGTCGGCATCGATCATCATCCGGAGGTGGTGGCGCGGTTTCGCGAACGCTTCCAGGGCGCGGGCGAGTTGAACGAAGCGCGGCTGCGCATGGCGCGGATTCCCGACGGCGCCGAACTGATCCAGAGCGCGACGATCCTCGCGCCCGGCTTCAAGATCGGCAATGTCATCGTCATGGCGGGCGTGCCGTCGATCATGCAGGCGATGATGGACATCGTTGCGCCGAAGCTGAAATCGGGGGTGCGGATGCTGTCCGAATCGGTTCGCGCCAATGCGAGGGAAGGCGACATTGGCGGTCCATTGCGCGAAATCGCCAACGCGCATCCCGACACGATCATCGGCAGCTATCCGTTTCAGGATGAAGACAAGAAGCCGAACACCAATCTCGTCGTTCGCTCGCGTGATCCTGAGAAGCTCAGTGCCGCGATGGCCGCGGTAAAGGAGATGCTGGCGGGATTGAACGTGACCCGGTGAATTGAAAGATGCAGGAGAACGTAATGACGCAAATTCCGGAACTGAGCGCGCAGGAGCGGGCAGGCAAGGCCTTCCCGGTCTCATGGGATCAGTTTCACAGGGATTGCCGGGCGCTGACCTGGCGGCTGAATGAAGTCGGGCCGTTTCAGGCCGTGGTCGCGATCACCCGCGGCGGGCTGGTGCCGGCGGCGATCGTCGCCCGTGAACTGGGCGTCCGCGTCATCGATACCGTGTGCATTGGCAGCTACGATCACACCAAACAGGGCGACCTGCAGGTTTTGAAAGGCATCTCAGCCCACACCGCAAAACTCGGTGACGGCACCGGCAAGGGGTTGTTGATCGTCGATGATCTCGTCGACACTGGCAAGACCGGGCGGCTGGTGCGTGACATGATGCCGGATGCACATTTCGCAACCGTCTATGCCAAACCGAAGGGACGGCCGCTGGTCGACACCTTCATCACCGAGGTGTCGCAAGACACCTGGATCTTCTTTCCGTGGGATACCGCGCTCTCGTTCCAGCCGCCGATCCACGACGGCGTGGCGTGATCAAGCCGTCATGGCGAGCCTACGGGTCGGCGCAAAGCGCCGCCCGATGACAGGCTCCGCGAAGCAATCCAGAGCCACAAAGCAAGACTGGATTGCTTCGTCGCTTCGCTCCTCGCAAGGACGACTATGGCTAACGAGTGTGAGCGAGTAGCCTATGCCGCTGCAAAACCGCGTCACCGCTACCGGCGACATCATCGCCACTCCGCATCGCGGATTGTTTACCGGCAATCGCGGCATTATCCACAACCCGGCGACGAAAACTCTACTGACGCGGCGCTGGGCCAGCAACGCGTGGCTCACTTGCGTCTGCGAATTCAGGGGGCGGCGGCGCGAGGTGATGGGCGGCCACAGCTGGACCGAGTTGTTCTTTCTCGACGAAGCGACCGCATTCGCGGCGGGGCACCGCCCGTGCTTCTTCTGCCGCCGCGACGATGCCATCCGGTTTCGCGCGGCGTGGGAAGCGGGAAATCGCGTCAAGCGCGTTCTCGCGCGCGACATCGACGCCGTGCTTCACCGCGAACGGCTATCAGGCGGCAAGAAGCGCTTGCATGCGCTCACCACGCAGCTGGAAGAACTGCCCGACGGCGCGATGGTGCAGGAGGGAAACGAAAGTTATCTGATCGTGCAGGGCTGGACGCTGCAGTGGTCGCCCGCCGGCTATCAGAAAGCGCGGATCGGGCTTCAAGCCGCCATGCTGCTGACGCCGCCGTCGACGCTCCGCGCCTTAGGTGCCGGATACCGGCCGCTGCTGCATCCTAGTGCGATGGCGTTGATAGCGTAGACCTCACACTCCGTCATTCCCCGATGTGCAATTGCACATCGTGGATGCGCCACTTGGCGCAGGCCGGGAATGACGGATCACCCGAACCGCTGCCTCGCCAGTTTCGCGCCAGCGCCGAGAGCCATCAGCTTGGCTTCCGCGATATCGCGGTGCATCGGCGCCATGCCGCAATTGGTGGTCGCCACGATGTTGCTCTTCGGCACGAATTTCGAGACGTCGTCGATCACCTTGGCGACATCCTCAGCGGTCTCGATGGTGTCGCTGGCCACGTCGATTACGCCGGCCTGAACGATCTTGCCCGTGAGCAAGCCGAGTAGTTCCAGCGGCACCCGTGAATTGCGGCATTCGATCGCGACCTGCTGGATCGGACTGGCGGCAATCGCAGGAAAAATATCCTCATACTGCCGCCACTCGCTGCCCAGCGTCTGCTTCCAGTCGGTATTGGCCTTGATGCCGTAGCCGTAACAGATGTGCACGGCGGTGGAGCAGGTCAGGCCTTCAGCGGCGCGCTCCAGCGCCTTGATGCCCCAGTCGCTGACCTCGTCCATGTAGACGTTGAACGCGGGCTCATCGAACTGGATCACGTCGACGCCGTCGGCCTGCAACGCCTTGGCTTCCTCGTTCAGCAGTTCGGCAAAGGCAAACGCCATCTTGACGCGGTCGCCGTAATATTGGTCGGCGATGGTGTCGATGATGGTCATCGGGCCGGGCAGGGTGAATTTCAGCTTGCGCGTGGTGTGGGTGCGGGCGACGCGGGCCTCGTCGCCATGGACGCGGCCCTTCAGCCGCAGCGGCGCCACCACCTGCGGCACCATCGCCTTGTAGCGGTCTTTGCGGATTCCCATCTCGACCTTGTGGGCGAAGTCGATGCCCTCGATCTTCTCCAGAAAGCCGTGGACGAAATGCTGGCGGGCCTGCTCGCCCTCCGTGACGATATCGATACCGGCGTCTTCCTGCAGTTTTATCGCCAGCATGGTGGCGTCGCGCTTGGCGCGTGCCAGTTCGGCGCCGGACGATTTCCACGGCGCCCAAAGCGTGTTGGGTTCGGCCAGCCATTCCGGTTTCGGCAGCGAGCCGGCGATCGTGGTTGGAAACAGCATGGTGGGCCTCCCGGTCGGTTCCGATGAGCGCCTGTGTGCCATGTTCGCCATGCGCCCTACAAGAGCTCAAGTCGACTGGAACAGGGTGGTGCATCAGGCTAGTGTGGAGGGCAACCTCCCTCAGGATGATCCCATGATCGACCTCTATTACGCGCCGACGCCGAACGGCTGGAAAATCTCGATCATGCTGGAAGAGATCGGCCTTCCCTATACGGTTATTCCCGTCAACATCCGGGCCGGTGAACAATTCAAGCCGGACTTTCTGGCGATCAGTCCCAACAACCGCATTCCGGCCATTGTGGATGGTGCGCCACCAGATGGCGGCGAGCCGTTTTCGGTGTTCGAGACCGGCGCGATCCTGATCTATCTGGCCGACAAGACCGGCCGTTTTCTCCCCACGGACATGCGCGGCCGTTCCAGGGTGGTGCAATGGGTAATGTGGCAGATGGGCGGGCTAGGTCCGATGCTCGGCCAGCACGGACATTTCGCGCTCTACGCGCAGGAGAAAATCCCCTATGCCATCGAACGCTATCACGACGAGGCGGCCAGGCTTTATCGCGTGCTCGATACCCAACTGGGCGAAACCGGTGCTTACGTCGCCGGCGATTATTCGATCGCCGACATCGCCTGTTTTCCATGGACCATGACGCACAAGGCGCAGGGCTTTACGCTCGACGATTATCCGAACGTCAAGCGCTGGTATGCCGCTGTCCGCGCGCGGCCTCAGGTGCAGGC
>DASXJV010000183.1:0-5387 GCA_036497205.1 Bradyrhizobium sp. | reverse complement strand
CCGCCCTTGGCGGTGGCGGTGCGGCTCTGGTCGGACATCGCGATGCCTTCAATGGCGCCGAACAGCGCGACGTTCTTGCTGGTTTGGTAGTCGAAGCCGGCGCCGAACACCGCGCCGACCGCGCTGCCCTTGCCGGGGGTGGCGAAGGCGAGGTTCTGGCCGATCAGCACGGTGCTGACGGTGCGATCGCCCGCGCGCTGCAGCGCGATCACGCCGCCATGCACGTTGGCCTTAAAGCTGTGCTCGCCGCCGAAGAACGTCGTCACCTTCGACAGGTCGAGCTCGCCGCGCTCCTCGAAATCCTGCAGCGTGCGGCCGCCGACCGACAGCGTCTGCGTCGCGCCGGTCTCGCTGTAGCCGTCGAACAAGCCCGCGACATAGCGCAGCCGCGCGGTCGGCGTCAGCAGGTAGCCGTTGCCGAGCTGGTAGCGATAGCCATAGGCCAGCTCCGGGCTGATGAACCAGCCGTCATAGGCCGCGGTCGCGGTATCCACCCCGCCCGCCACATTGTTGGCGACCAGACGCCGTGACTTGTTGCGGGCGCTGCCGCCCTGCAGCGTGAGGTCGACGAACTGCGCGCCCCATTCGAAGCGGCTGTAGGCGCCGCCCAAGACGTAATCGGTGTCGACGCTCTGCGAGTTCAAGTCGACCGAGAGCCGCCCGGCGCCGCCGCCGATGAACGCGCCGATCAGCCAGTCCGGCCGCACCTTGCGGTCAAGCCCGATGGCCCCGCCGTAAGCGGTCGAGGTCGAGCGCAAAGTCGCATCGATCGCGTCCTGGATGCGCTGGCCGCCGAAGCCGCTGCTCCACACCGTGACCGGCGCGGCGTTCCAGCTCGCCGCCGGCGCCTTGGCAAACATCTGCGCATTGGCGGCACGATTGGCGTTGTCCGCGTAGCCGCCCGCCCCGGAGACCGCACCGGTCGCCGGCGCCTCCTCCATGGCGTAGCTCATCATCTGCAGGTTCGCGGTGCCGGCGGCGCCGCCGAGCCGGCCCTGCACCATCGACGACACCCCGCCGGTGAAATCCATCAGCGCGCGGTCGGCTTGCGCCAATGCGGTCGGATCGAGCGAAGCGGTGAGGCCGCCGACCGTCACGCTCGGCTGGCCGCCCGATCCGAGCGAGGTCACGATGGTGTTGATGACGCCCTGGAAATTGACGAGCTGCGTCTGCAGCGCCTGTACCACGCCCGCCGCACTGCGGGTCAATGTCGACAATCCGCGCCCGGGCGATCCGGTTGTCGCCTCAACGTTGATGACGTCGGCGGTATTATTCCCCATGTCGATCTTGCCGACGATATTGGAGCCGAGCTTCAGCGTCAGGGTGTCGGCGGCGGCGGAAAGCTTGATCGCCGTGCCGCTCGGGCCGGCCGTGCTGGCGATGGTGCCGGAATTGACGATGGTGGCCGCCCCGCCGGCCTGGATGCCGATGTTGCCGGTAACGCTGCCCGAGTTGGACACGGTCGCGGTGCCGATCGCCCTGATGCCACGCGAGACACCCGAGATCGTGCCGGCGTTCGCGGTGACGTTGATCGTGTCGGCGCTGATGCCAATGCCGGATGAGCCGGTGGCCGTGATAGCGCCACCGGCGTTGTTGTTCACGGTGGCGGCGATATTGGCAGTGATGCCGCCCCGGACGCCGGTGATTGTGCCGGCGTTCGCGGTGACGCTGACCGTGTCGGCCTCGACGCCAAAGCCAGCCGAACCGGTGCCCGCGATAATGCCATGGGTGTCGCTGTTGTTCACGATGGCGGTGATGCCGACGATGCCGCGCAGGAGGCCCGAGATTGTGCCGCTGTTGGCGATGACGTTGACGGTTTCGGCGTTGATGCCGACGCCGAGCGGGCCAGCGCCTGTTCCGGTGATCTGGCCGGCGTTGTCGACATTGACCACGGTACCGGCGCCGTTGCCGATGATGCCGCCAAAGGCGCCGGTGATGACCGCGCCGGCCTTGTTGTTTACAGTCCCGGTGCTACCAACATTTGCCGATATACCAATGCTGCTCGTGCCGGTGATGGTGCCGAAGTTGTTGAACGTATATCCCGTACCAACTTCGAATCCGGTTTGCGCTCCCGTTACCGTCGCGCTCGGAATCGCGATACTCCCGATGTTGTAGATGTTGTTGTCGTCGGCATTGCTGCCATAGCCGAACACGGGAGACTGCTGGTTGGTGGTGTTGCCTATGCAGGTGACGGTCGTGTTGCTCACCGGAGCGTTCGGCGTGCACGCCGCCTCGGCCTGCCCGATCGCCGCGAACGGCGCGATCACCACCGCCAGCGCCGCCGCGTATTTGCGAGATATCAAACCATTCCGGCTCATTGTCATTTCCAATCCCAGTTCGAAATAATGCGGCTTCTCGGGGCGCCGTCCTCCGAACGGAGCGGCGCGCACGCGAGATTCGAAAAACCTAAGCGTCATGTGATTTTGAAACTTGGACGGGAACGCAATCGGCTTGGACAAGAGCGAAATACGGACCTTTGTCCGCGGGTGATGCAAATATGCGACAGTCACCAAACGGAGGGCCCATGCGAGCATCTTTCAGGGATTGCCCGCTCTTTGGCGGCAGCTTCCCTGCTTTCTCGCGGCGTGAGCCCGTAAAATTTTCGGAAGCAGCGGTTAAAGTAGGACAGATCGCCAAACCCGGCGTCGTAGGCAATGGCGCTCACCGCGCGTCGACCGGCTCGCGGCGCGCACAGCATCTGATGAGCGCGCGTGAGACGCTGGCTCAGCAGGAAAGCGGAAAACGTCGTGCCATCGACCTCGAAGAGCATTTGCAGGTAGCGCGAGGACACGCCAAGATGTGCGGCAACAGCTCCGATCGAAAGATCTCGACGGCCGCTATTCTGGCTGATGTAGATTTTGGCTGCACTTAGCCGCGCGGCACGCATTCCACGATCCTGCGCCGCATCGGCGGCATCACGCGTCGCTCCAAGCGTAAGCGCAACGAGATCGTGTATGTGACTGACTGCAAGATGTAGAAGCGCCGGCGCCGCCAGTCTGCTATCGTCGAGCAGCGTACTGGCATAGCTTGTCAAAAGCTTAAGTGCGTCCGTTTTTCGGGTGATGTGACGCATGGAAAGCTCGTCAATATCGCCGACGAGCGGCGAGAGGACGGAGCGCGGAATTTGGAGCGAGAAAGATCGGCTTGAAGCAAACCGGTCGAATGTGATCACTTCGTCGCTTCGGATGAGCACGGCATCGCGCTCGCGCAGCACCACCTCGCGTTCGCCGCCCGCAATGGCAGCCCCTCCCGTACAGTTCACAAGGAGTGCGACGTCGTCGTTGCCGTCCGCGACAAATTCGCGGGTTCGCTTGATGCGGGCGGCCGACAAATTTCCCAATACCAGATTCAATCCAGGCAAACGACGCGAAACGTTGGAGGACTGGAATATGGCGTCCTCGGCCGGTTCGATTTCGACTCCGAGTACCTTGGATCCATAATGCTCGCGCCACATCGTAACGCGATCTTCCTCAGGCAGATCGTCGGTCGAGAACCGCACTTTTGCTGAGTCACTTGCCTCGGTCATGCAGATTTTTTCGGTTCAGCGCTACGAAGCTTCTGGTCGGGTATGGTCCCGCTAGATAGATCGCCGCGAGCTGAATCGCGTCCTGCGATCGGAGGATGCCAGCGCAATGCGCCCGTGCCCGGGCAAGAGAGCCCCGGGTGCTCGATCTTCATCTCCCCGGGTGCTCGATCTTCATCTCGATGTCGGCGCGGCTTGCTTAAAGCGCGAAAGACGGGCGCGAGACGGGTCATGCGTGCCGCGCCTACCGGGGCCGCCTCGTCTAGAGCCTTTTCCGTTTCGATTGAATCGAAACGGGGCTCTAGGTTCGTTCATCCGCCATCGATTATGATCGAAGCGCCGGTCATGAGACTTGAAGCATCGCTCGCAAGAAGTGCGATTGCCTGCTTAAGACCACCCCCACACCAGCATCAGATTCGCCGCACACGCCGCCAACAGGGCGACGGTGAGCGCGATGTGCACTCGCTCGCCGGAGGTTTTGCAGGTCGTTCTCATGACGGCGAAAACATCGGGCGATTCTACCGGAAGAGTCTCGGGCGATATTTTTCGCCGGATTCAGGACTTGTTTACGACTCAGGTTCCTGCACGCGAAACGCAAAGCTTTGTGATTCCGGCGTCCGCCAGTATCGCGAACGAACCCGCCCTCTGCCCCGGCCAGATGGCCTCATCCGCTGAAACCCTATCGCGCTCCGCGCGTTAAGCCGGTTTCCCGGAGCGATCCGATGCCCTACGCGCTCTTTAGTAAGGATGCCAAGTTGAGCAAGACCTATCCGACCGAGGCGGATGTCTGGAAGCACGCCCGGCTAAGCGGGCTGGTGGTCGACGTGGCGTCGGAACAGGAAAAGGCGGCGCCGCGACCGGTGCTCGACAATGACTACGAGATCAAGCCTTGCCAGCCGGACCCCCAGGAAGACCCCGCAAAGAACCAGGCCGAGGCGGAGCGCGAAGCCGAGCTGGAATTTCATCTGCATTCATGAGGAGGCGTACACTTTCCCGTGCCGCCGTCAGCAACGACCATCGTCCTTCCAGGGCCCGCAAGCGCGAACCCAGATAAATCAGGGCCTTAAGAGACCGCTTTAAGAAGCCGCGTTATGGCATTGCCGCCGCCAGCGAAGCTTGCTCCGCGGCGAGCGTGACGCAGGCCTTCCTGCGGTGCAGGCCCCTGATGGCCCCGGTGACTTTGAGCACCTTCCCGGCGGGACAGGACGCATCCTGCACGAAGGCGATTTCATAGGGCGCCAGCACAAGGGGTTCGGATTTCAGGATGGTCTGGGCAAGGCACGGCAGCGCAACCGCGGATAAAATCAAACCTAACAACAAGGTACGCATGTTCATTGTCCACCAACCAGCGGCCGCATAATAACCGATCGCGAGCGGAAGTTCTGCCCACGGTAAAAATTATTTTTTGGCCCGTTTTGGGCGTCGGCGCCATCAGGCGTCGGCAGGCGAGACAAGATAAGGCCGGCGCGAAGCCGGCCTTATCCGTATCGAAGCAAATTCTCGTCAGTACCGCGCCGCGGGCGGGCCACCCCAGCCGAAGCGGTAGTTCACGCCGACCTTGACCGTGTGCTCGTCGTCCCGGAACCGCGTGCCGACGATCTCAGCGGGTCCGCCGGTGAACGTGGTGCTGCCGAAGTTGTAATACTGGTATTCGGCCTTGGCGGACCAGTTCGGCGCGAACATGTATTCGAGACCGGCGCCGACGGTGTAGCCGTCCTTGCGCGTGCCGTCGGTAGTAAAGGCTGCGGGAACGCCGGCGACACTGACGCCGATATTGTTGTTGTCGCGCCAGGCGTAGCCGCCCTTGGCATAGAGCAGTGCCGGACCCCAAGTGTAGCCGACCCGGCCGGTGGCCGAACCAAGC
>DASXJV010000182.1:0-10951 GCA_036497205.1 Bradyrhizobium sp. | reverse complement strand
AAGGTGATCGCGACCGGGCCGGCGACGACCAGACCTGTAAGAAAATAGTTCCGGAATCGGGCCATGAAGCCGCGTGGCGCGTCCGGCGGGAGCTCAGCCGGAGGCACGGTCGGAGACGGATTGTCGCGTTTCATTTGGGTTCCAGGTCAGTCGAAGCGGCCATCGCAGAATATCAGCTAGGGTCTTCTAGCAGATTTTTGAAGACCTGAAGTGGCGAAGCAACCCAGACACTGGGTCTATTCGACGGTTACCGATTTCGCGAGATTTCGCGGCTGATCGACGTCGGTGCCCATGACCACGGCGGTATGATAGGCCAATAACTGCACGGGAATGGCATAAACCATGGGCGTAAAGGTTGCGGCCGTGTCGGGCAGCACGATAGTTACCAGCGACTCGACGGTCGCTTCCGCGGCGCCCTTGGCGTCGGTCATCAGAATGATGTTACCGCCGCGGGCAGCCACTTCCTGCATGTTGGAGACGGTCTTCTCGAATACCCGGTCGAACGGCGCGATCACCACGACCGGCATGTTCTCGTCGATCAGCGCGATCGGACCGTGCTTGAGTTCGCCGGCGGCATAGCCCTCGGCGTGGATGTAGGAAATTTCCTTCAGCTTCAGCGCGCCTTCCAGCGCCAGCGGATAGCTGGTGCCGCGGCCGAGATAGAGTACGTCCTTGGATTTGGCGATGTCGCGCGCAAGCTTCTCGATCTGCGGTTCGGTCGCAAGCGCCGCTGCGATCAAGCGCGGAACTTCCACGAGCCCATGCACGAGCTTGGCTTCATCGGCATCCGACAATTCGCCACGCGCCTTGCCCGCAGCCACCGCAATTGCGGCCAGCACCATCAGCTGGCATGTGAAGGCTTTGGTCGAGGCGACGCCGATTTCCGGGCCGGCCAGCGTCGGCAGCACAGTCTCGCTCTCGCGCGCGATCGTCGAACCGGCGACGTTGACGACGGAGAGCGTGTGCACTCCCTGCCTTTTTGCATAGCGCAGCGCGGCAAGCGTATCGGCGGTCTCGCCGGATTGCGAAATGAAGATCGCGAGATCGCCCTTGCGCAGCGGCGCTTCGCGGTAGCGAAATTCCGAGGCGACATCGAGTTCGACCGGGACGCGGCTCAAGCGTTCGAACCAATATTTGGCGATGAAACCTGCGTAGCTCGCGGTGCCACAGGCCACGATCGATATGCGCTGGATGTCTTTGAAATCGAATGGCAGCTTCAAGGGCAGCGCCACACGCTCGGTCGACATATCGACATAACGCGCCAGGGTATGGCCGACGACCTCGGGCTGCTCGTGAATTTCCTTGGCCATGAAGTGGCGATAGTTCGCCTTGTCGACCAGAAACGACGACGCGCCGGATTTCAGCACGTCGCGATTTACCACCGCGCCATGCTGGTCGTAAATCACACCGACTTCCCGGGTCAACACCACCCAATCGCCGTCCTCAAGATAGCTGATGGTATCGGTAAAGGGCGCGAGCGCGATCGCATCCGAGCCCAGATACATTTCGCCATCGCCGTGACCGATCGCCAGCGGCGAGCCCTTGCGGGCGCCGATCATCAGATCCCCATGGCCCCTGAACAGGAACGCCAGCGCGAATGCCCCCCGCAACTGGGGCAGCGATGCTTTCACCGCATCCTGGGGCGAGGCACCTTTCAGGATGTAGGAGTTGACCAGATGAGCCACGACTTCGGTGTCGGTCTCGCTGGAGAACTTGGCGCCCTGTTTTTCGAGCATCTGCCGGAGTTCGCGAAAGTTTTCGATGATGCCGTTATGAACCACCGCGAGATTATCGGTCGCATGCGGATGCGCGTTGTTTTCGGTCGGCCTGCCATGGGTAGCCCAGCGGGTGTGTCCGATGCCGGTATGACCGGCGAGCGGTTCGGCCTTCAACCGCGCTTCAAGATTTTTGAGTTTGCCTTCGGCGCGGCGGCGCTCGAGATGGTCGCCTTCCAGCGTGGCGACCCCTGCGGAATCGTAGCCGCGATATTCAAGGCGCTTGAGCGAATCCACCAACTGCTCCGCGACCGGAGCGCGCCCGAGAATGCCGACAATGCCGCACATGCGGATCAATATCTCCAAATTGTCGAAAAATGGCCAAAACAGCGCCCGCATCTCTTAACGAGAATCGCAGATCGGCCGATACTCAATAATTATTGCGGATTGAGACAGCGTTAAACCGAAAGTTTAACAAGCCCGGTCGTTAACTGCCTTTCGGCGTCTTGTCGCGCGTTTTCATCTGGCGATATCGCTTAGCTCCGCCCTCGCGGTTGGTCTGCTGGCTGCGCTCCACCGCCAGCGCATCGTCGGGCACGTCGCGGGTGATCACCGACCCCGAACCGATATAGGCGCCATTGCCGATGTTCACCGGCGCCACCAGCGACGAATTCGAGCCGACGAATGCGCCTGACCCGATCGTGGTGCGGTGCTTGTCGAAGCCGTCATAGTTGCAGGTGATGGTGCCCGCGCCGATGTTGGCGCCCGTGCCGACGTGCGAATCGCCGATGTAGCTGAGATGATTGACCTTGACGCCCGCTTCCAGCGTCGCCGCCTTGGTCTCGACAAAATTGCCGATCCGTGCGCCCTCGCCGACCGATGTCCCCGGCCGCAGCCGCGCATAGGGGCCAACCGAGGCATTCTTGCCGATCGATGCCTGCACGATATGAGAAAACGAATGGATCACCGCGCCGTCGGCGATCGAGACGCCGGGACCGATCACCACAAACGGTTCGATCGTCACGTCGTTGCCGAACGTCGTATCTGCGGCGAGGTAGACCGTTTCGGGGGCGATCATCGTCACGCCGGCCTCGAGAGCGGCTTGGCGTAACCGCGTTTGCATGACTTGCTCCGCCTCAGCAAGCTGGGCCTTGGTGTTGATGCCGCGCACTTCATCCTCGCTGGTTTCGATCACGACCGCCTCTAGTCCAAGTTGGCGAACGATGGCAACCGCATCGGTCAGATAATACTCGCCCTTATTGTTGGCATTGCCGATCTTTTCGATGATTTCCAGCGCCTTGCGGCCATCGAATGCCATCACGCCGGCGTTGCTGAGCTTGATCGCGCGTTCCGCAGGCGTCGCGTCGGCCTGCTCGCGGATCGCTACCAACCGTTCGCCCTCGACCAGCAAGCGGCCATAGCCGGTGGGATCGACGGCGCGAAAGCCGAGCACTGTAAGCGCTGCGCCTTTTTTCAAAGGCGCGCGCAAACGGGCAAATGTCGCGGCCGAAATCAGCGGCGTATCGCCGAACACAACGAGCAGATCGTCCGCGCCGCGGGCAATGGCGTCGCGGGCCGCCAGCACCGCATGAGCGGTGCCGAGACGTTCGCGCTGTATGAACGTCGTCGCGTCCGGACGGGTACGCTTGACCTCTTCTGCGACAGACCCGTGGTCGGGCCCAATGACCACGGCGAGCAAGGCACCGGCTCCCCTCGGGGCGGCTCCTAGCACATGCGCCAGCAGCGATTGGCCAGCCACCGGATGCAGAACCTTGGGCCTCGAGGACCGCATGCGCGTGCCCTCACCGGCCGCGAGCACGACAGTGAGGCTGGATCGAGCGGTCATCCGAATCCTTGTTGTAGCGGGTGATGTTGCGTCGCCGCCTTGATGCCGTCATAAAGTGTTTTCGGCCCGAGTGGAAACCGGCAAAACGCCCCGGATTCAGGCTCGGGCGCAATTCCTGTTAATATTTACCCGTGATTCGGTGGGCCTCAGGATGGACGAGAGCGTCTTATGGCAAGGGATCCCGACCATCTGGCTGGCGGTTTCAAGACCGAAAATACCGGCGGCTTGTTGACTGGTTTTTGGGCCGAGGAGGATGAGTTCGACGGGCGCTCGCTATGGCGGCTCGGATGGTGGGGCGCAACCTCGGTCGGCGCTGTCATCGTCGCGCTGCTCGCCAACCAGTCCTCGATCGGATTGCGACGTGACCAACTGGCGACAGCGGATCTGGCGCAGCAGTCGCAGCCAATCCAGTCGGTCGCCAGGGAAAGCCCGAACGAGACGCGGCGGCTGGCATCCGACATCGAGACGCTGAATGGCGATCGCGACCGGCTGTACTCCCGTGTCGCGGTTCTGGAACAGGGGCTGGATTCGGTGACCGGCGTGATTGCACGGCAAAATTCCGCCGCGGCGCCGGGCCAAGCCGCTCGCATCTCTTCCGCCACGGCAGAGTCTCAATCGGCGGCGCAAAATCCGCCCCCTGCTCCGGTCGTGTCAGCACTGGCCACGACGCAAACGAAAACAGCCGAAAAGCCGGATACGGTCGTTGCTGTCCCGGAGTCAGGCTCAGCTACGGTCTCATTGGTTGGCCAGGAAACCTCAAATGCGCCGGCGCCGATGCCCGCGCCGCTGATGGCAGCGAAGTTGATGATGGCACCACCCAACGCGGCGGCGGCAAAACTGATCGAATCTGGCAAGGCAGCGAAAACCATCACCGCTGCGCCCATGCCGGAAGTGGTTGCGTCGGCTTCGCCGGCTGACGACGTGGAGGCGAATGAACCCCAAGCGGAAGCGCCCAAACTCGCTGTACAGCAAACCGAATTCGGAGTGGATGTGGGCGGCGCGAATTCGGTGGGTGGCCTGCGCGCGCTGTGGCGCGGGCTTCTCAAGTCGAGGTCGAATGAGCCGTTGACGGCGTTGCGTCCGATCATCGTGGTGAGGGAAGGTAGAACCGGTCTTGGCATGCAGCTGCGTCTGGTCGCCGGGCCGCTCAGCGACGCGGCTGCGGCGGCGAAAGTCTGCGCCCTCTTGATCGAAAACGCGCGGCCCTGCGAGACGACGGTGTTCGACGGCCAGCGCCTTGCCATGAAGGCTGACGAGCCGGCAGCTACCGCCAAGCCAGTCACTGCCAAGCCTGTTGCGCGCACGCAGAGCGTTCCAAAGCGGGGAGCAAATGATGAGCCGCCCAAAAAGCCCGACTCGCCGTCCAACCTATCGTCGCTGTTGAGCAGGCGATAGCGCCGGTCCCAGTAATTGTCTGTAATTACAATGTATTGCTGCGTGATTCTCATGCATTTTTGCAAGACCAGTAGCCTTGCTGCCGGCTCCGGGTTGTCCCGGCTCGAATTGCCGACCATATTCGCCAGATGAAAAAAAATCCGTTTCGGCTGACGCCCTACCAAGTCCAATGGCTGTTGGTTGTCGGGTTCCTAACCGTCGGCTTCGCGCTCTACCTGCGCTATCTCGCCATCGAATTCTCGCCAGTGGCGCTGGCGTGCGATGCCGGTTTGCAGACCATGCTGTGCAAGACCCGCCTGCTGACGACATACCTGTTTCGCAATTCGGTGTTCGGCATCGTCGCGCTGGTCATCGCGACCCTTCACGTGATCCGGCCGTCGATCGTTTTGCTTACCGGCGGGCTGATCGCTGCCGGATTCGGGATCGTGCTCTACAATATCGGCCTGTCTGGTATCGCGATCGGCCTGCTTATTTTGGGGTTTGCACGCCCCGCGCCCGCCACAGCGTAACGGCGAGCAGGAAATAAACCGCGCAGGTCCACAATGATTGCCAGTTGTCCGCGCCTTCATTGAACACAGTATAGAGCACCGCACCCGCCAGCAGGCCGGAAAATACAGCCTCGGCGATCGGGCGGACGCCTTCCTGCCGGCGGTTGAGCAGCATTAGGGTCGAGAACGGCACCACGGCCATGGTCAGCGCGGCAAACGGAAAATCGCGATAGCGCGGGTCGAACACGAAACCAAGGGCGGTTTCGGTGCCGATCAAAGTGGTCACGACCAGCGCTGCTCCCAGGATCATCGTCAGGACCGATCGGGTTCGGTGATCGTGCGGGCCCAGCAGTTCCAGAAATGTCGGCAGCGCGCGCCCGGACATCAACGCGTTGGCGCAAAGCAAGGGCGACGCGATCGCGGCTGTCAGCAACGAGCCCCATCCTAGCCAGCCACCGAAGCCGTAACTTTCGTAGAACATCTTGTCGGCTGCGATCCCGAGCAGAATCCCGGCCGTGGTCGCGGAGATTCCAACGGCGATCCAGGATGCAAGGCGTGGCGTCCAGGGCCGGCGGCGCAGGGTCAGGCAAGCAGCGCCGAATACGAAAACGCTCAATGCCATTCCGCAGCCCATCTGCAGCTTCCAGTACGGATAGTTGCTAATGGCTTCGCCTGGCGGGTATTTCAGCGCCCGCTGCACTGAATCGATCAGGCCCCAATACCCTCCGACGGTGCCCTCGAGCTGGCGCTTCCACGGTTGGTCGTAGGCTTCGATCAGATTGACGCGGAAGTTCTCCTGCCTCGCCAGGTCCAGGATCTCCGAGACAACGCGGGCCTGATTGGTACGCGACGGCAGCGCACCCTCGCGCATCCGCCCCTCGCTCGGCCAGCCGGTCTCGCCGATCAGGATTTCCTTGCCGGGAAACGCCACCGCCATCCGCTTGCGGATCGCATCGACATGGGCGGCGGCATATTTCGCGCGGATCGGGAAGTCTTCCCAATAAGGCAGGATGTGGATCGTAACAAAATCGACCGCATCATAGACTTCCCGATTCCGGAGCCAATACTCCCACACGTCGGCATAGGTGATTGGAACTGCAACCTGCGATTTGACCGAGCGGATGGTAGCGGCGAGATCGGATGTCGTCATTTCACCGCGCAGCAGCACCTCGTTGCCGACGACCACGGCGGTAATGACACCAGGGTATTCTTTGGTCAGGCGCACCACGGTCGAAATCTGCGCCAGGTTCTTCAAGCGGTTACTGCCCAGCCATATCCCCTGGATGACTTTCAGCCCCACCTTTGCGGCGAGACCGGGAACCTGATCGAGGCCGTTTTCGATCGAATAGGTGCGAACGCAATCAGATATATTAGCGAGTTGCGCCAGATCCTGGGCGATCTGTTCCGGAGCGATATGCGTAGTCGGCAGCAGCGGCGTCTGGGCATCGCGGAACGGCGCGTAGGACACGCACAACAGTTTGGCGTTGGGATCAATCGGCGCGCGCGCCAGCCTGATGGGCGTGGCCAGCCACCACCACACGGCAGCAATCGCACCCAGGGAAATAAGCAAAAGCGCCAGTGGCGTACGAAGAGAAATCGGTTCCATCCTCCGGGCGGGGGATCGTCGATTAGCCGGTCGCCAGCCGTCTGCCAAGAGCAGGAATACTGGCAATGCCGGCCTCCTCACGGGGCGGCTTTACCACAGCGCGATAAAGTTGTGTCTTTGCTGGACAAAATCTGAAATGTCCGTCATGGGAATCCGTCAGCGTCTCCGCCGCATTGGGGACCTATTTGAACGGCATCAAGCCAGCGCGTTCGAGCGGGCGTGGCAACAAACGGGGAATTTATGCGTCGACGGGTGCTTCGGGTTCAAAATGCGGTTTTGCGTCGCCTCGCCGTTCCCGGGCTTGCACTTTTGCTTGGTGTCGGAAGCGCTACTGCCCAAAGCGGCGACCTTCGCGCCCAGGATCAGTCAGGCAAGCCAGCCGCGTCAAATTCGGCCCCGTCGGCCGATGCGGCCAAGGAAAGTCAGCGCAAAACCGACGAATTCGTCGAAGCGTCGCAGGCCATCAACGGCCCGGCCGGAAACCCCGAATGCGTCTGGCTTGGTCGCCGGGTGGTGGTTTTGATGTGGCGCGACGATCTCGACACCGCTTTTCGCCATCTCGATCTTTACGACCGGTTTGGCTGTCCGGGCGGCCACGTCCAGGCGACCTTTCGCTGCCTGGTACGCTTCTTCAGCGCGATCGATCCCAAGGTGCCGGATAGCCTGAGCGGACGGGTTCACGCCTGCTGGATCAATCCGGCGGCACAACCGCAGGCGGCCGCCGCTGCCCAACCTGCCACGCCATCGACGCCCGGCCCTTCCGCGCCGCCACCTACTCCCGCGGCTCCGGCTGCCGCAGCTCCCGCTGCGGTGCCAGCTAAATAATCCTGACGCCATTGGAACGATACGAAATTTTCGAGGTTTCGGATCATTCGCGCCCTCAAAACGCCACGGCGTCATAAGAGATGTTAAATTGCGTAGCAGAGATATGCTCGATTTGCCGCTGACTTGGTCGGATCTCGGGGACGGGTCCGCTTCCCTGCCATATTGGCCCCATATGGTTTAGTCGCGATGCGCGCCGTCGTCGCCGTTCTATTGTTTGTGGCCGCCATTCACGCTGCCATGTGGGGGATACTGCGGGAGAAGCAGCAGGCGCCCGACTTCAAAGGCATCTTGCCGAGCGTGTCCTATGCTCCGTTCGAAGGAACGGCTCATCCCGACGTCGATAACATTCCGAGCGCCGAAAAAATCCGCGCCGACCTCAAGACATTGGCTCCGCTGACGCGGGCGATCCGGCTTTACTCCTCGACCGGCGGCGTCGAATTGGTGCCGCCGATCGCCAATGAAGTCGGCCTCAAGGTCACGGTCGGCGCCTGGATCGACAAGAATAGCGAACGCAATGAGCGCGAAATGCAGTCGGCGATTGAGCTCGCCAAGCGCAACGGCAACGTCAATGGGATCGTCGTCGGCAACGAAACCATTTACCGCGGCGAGCAGAAAATCGAAGACCTGATCAAGCTGATCCAGCGGGTCAAGGGATCGGTCAACGTTCCGGTGACCACGGGCGAAATCTGGAATATTTGGCTTGAACACCCCGAACTCGCCTCCTCCGTCGATTTCATCGCGGCGCACATTCTTCCGTACTGGGAAGGCTTTTCCGACAAGCAGGCGGTGGATCAGGCGCTCATTATCTACCAGAAACTGCGAGATGCCTTTCCGGGAAAGCGCATCGTGATCGCCGAATTCGGCTGGCCGAGCGCCGGCTATAATCTGAAAAACGCTGACCCCGGTCCGTTCGAGCAGGCGGTGACGCTGCGCAATTTCGTCAGCCGCGCCGAAGCTATCGGCATGGAATACAATATCGTCGAGGCGATCGATCAGCCCTGGAAGTACTTCGAGGGCGGCGTCGGTCCGTACTGGGGAATCCTCAACGCCGCACGCGAGCCCAAATTCGCGTGGTCGGGTCCGGTCGTCGATGAGGCGTATTGGAAACTTGCCACCATCGCCTTGCTGGTTGGCGTCCTGATGTCGCTGCCGATCCTGCGGCTCACCGACGCTACCGTGATGCAGTCCCTGATGCTGTCGGCCGCGGCGAATGGCGTCGGTGCGTGGGTCGCTACCGTTTTCGGCTATTGGACCGGCCACTACTTCGTTTTCGGTTCGGCCTTTGCATTGATGCTGGGATTGACCCTCCTGGTTCCGTTGGTGCTGATCGCGATGGCGCGGATCGAGGAAATCGCCGCCGTTGCGTTCGGCCGGAACCCGCGCCGGTTACTCGTGAAAAGTGCGGCCATTGCCGGCAGCGATGTGTTTCCCAAGGTCTCGATCCATGTGCCGGCCTATTTCGAGCCGCCCGAGATGCTCAAGCAGACGCTCGATGCGGTCTCCCGGCTGGATTATCCGAATTTCGAATGCGTTGTTATCATCAACAACACCCCCGATCCGGAATTCTGGCAACCTATTCAGGATCACTGCCGCGCGCTTGGCGAGCGTTTCAAGTTCATCAACGCCGAGAAGGTCGAAGGCTTCAAGGCTGGCGCCCTGCGCATCGCCATGGCCCGCACCGCCGTGGATGCCGAGATCATCGGCATCATCGACGCCGACTATGTCGTGCAGCCGGATTGGCTGAAGGATCTGGTGCCGGTTTTCGCCGATCCCCGCGTTGGCCTCGTGCAGGCACCGCAGGACCATCGCGACGGCGACCGCTCGCTGATGCACTACATCATGAACGGCGAATATGCCGGGTTCTTCGATATCGGCATGGTCCAGCGCAATGAGGCCAACGCCATCATCGTTCACGGCACCATGTGCCTGATTCGGCGCGCGGCGATGGAGATGGCCGGCGGTTGGGCCGGCGACACCATCTGCGAGGACACGGATCTCGGTCTGGCCATCATCGAGCACGGCTGGCTTACCCATTACGCCAACCATCGCTACGGCCACGGCCTGTTGCCCGACACCTATGAAGCCTTCAAGAAACAACGTCATCGCTGGGCCTATGGCGGATTCCAGATCGTCAAGAAGCACTGGCGGCGTTTCCTTCCCGGCGCCAGCCGGCTGTCGCCCGATCAACGACGCGAATTTGCATTGGGCTGGCTGAACTGGCTGGGCGCCGAAAGCCTCGGCGTGCTCGTCGCCATCCTGAACCTGATCTGGGTGCCGATCGTCGCCTTCGCCGACATCGCTATTCCCGACAAGATACTTACGCTGCCGATCATCGCCGCGTTTGTGGTCTCATTGGTGCATTTCGTGGTGCTGTACCGTCTGCGCGTGCCCGTGAAGATAGGCCAATTGCTGGGCGCCATGGTCACCGCGATGTCCGTGCAATGGACCGTGTCGCGCGCGGTGGCTAACGGACTGATCACGGACCATCTCGCCTTCGCGCGGACCTCCAAAGGCGGATTTTCGCTGATGTCAGTCGAGTTCCAGGCGTTCTGGGAAGCCGTCATTGGAACCCTGCTGCTGGTGGGCGCGGCCGTGCTGGTCGTCACCAACAATTTCAAGGAAGTCCGCGAGATCTATGTGTTCGCGGCCGTGCTGGTGCTTGAGAGCCTGCCGTTCCTGTCCGCGGTAGCGATTGCCATTCTGGAAAATTCGCGGCTCAACGCGTTTACGTTCTGGCGCAGCACCGGCATCCGGACTGCGGAGCTGATCGGCCTGCGCCCCGTCGCGATGCCGACGGTAGTCGGCACCTCCCAGCCCGTGGCCTCCGAAATTCGTCAAGAAGCCAATTGATCGAGAACAGGTTTTCGCCGTTCGGCGCGCTTGAAGAATCTCCGCTAACCGCCAGCGCGGCCATGGAAATCCCTGTTCTCCCGGCTGCACAATTGCGGTTTGTCGCGCTATTGACCCGCACCAAGCTGGCCCCTACACAGCGCGGCAAGTGAGCGCGTAGCTCAGGTGGTAGAGCACGTGACTTTTAATCATGGGGTCGAGGGTTCGAGTCCCTCCGCGCTCACCA